>NZ_CP069127.1:1560000-1860000 GCF_016811915.1 Brevibacillus choshinensis
CCGCCTTCCTTTTGTACTCGGATGATCCCTTTTCCCATGTGGGTTCTCGTCGGTTTGATGTAGACCGTATCGTATTTGCCCAGGTACGTCTGGAGCAAGGCTGGCTGGTACAAAGAGGTAGGAGGCAAAAAGGGATGAATGTGCGGACTCTTGGCAAAGAACTTGTGGAGGCTCCATTTGCAGGATGAGATCATACACCATGCACCTCGCTTGGAAATAGTCCATTCTCGCTATGATATACGGGAGCGGAAGGAGGAGTGAGCCGTTGTCACGATTCTTTTGCAAAGGTAAAATAAGGGAATTGCTGCAGCGTGGAAAAGGAGGTGGTAACCGTGACGCGATTGTATCGGCCCTTGCAGCCGCCTGTCATCCAGCAGGGGCTATTGCATGATCATTATCATTATCGGGAGTATGAGCCGAGCAAAGGGCTCGAGCCGTACGTGGCATGTTATTGGACAAGCGACTTCATGCCTACGGGACATGCCCAGCGGCATCGGATTATTCCGGACGGCTGCATCGATATTATCGTGGATCGCAAGGCGGCCTCCTTTTCCAAAGGCGCGTTTATCTCGGAATTGATGACGAGCTACGAGGTTCTCGATCTGTCACGGCCCCAGTCGCTGTTTGGAATACGCTTCTTTGCGGAGACCGCCTATCTTTTTCTGCAAAACCCGGTATCTGCGTTTGTGGGAAGTCCTCCACTGCTCGCTGATTTGTGGGGGAGCCAAGCGGAATTGCTGGTAGAAGAGATGATGGAGGCGAGTGGAATCCGGGAGATGATCGAGATAGTGGAAAGAGAGCTGCTCGGCTACCTGCTGCGCCGCTCTTCCCATTCGCAGGGTGTGCTGCAGATGAGTGTTGCCTATCTGTATGCTGCCCAGGGCAGTCTTTCCGTCCGGGCATTGGCCGAAACGATCTGTTACAGTGAACGCAATCTGCGCAGGCTGTTTCAGCATGAGCTGGGAGTCTCTCCAAAAGAGCTGTCGCAAGTCATCCGGTTTCAAGCGCTGCTCCACAGCCTTTATCATTCGCCGCCGGATCGCCTGACACAGCTCGCTCACGCGTACGGTTTTTTTGATCAGCCCCATTTTGTCAAAAATTTCAAACGCTATTACGGACTATTGCCTTCTCAGGTTTTTGGGACCAAGCTGCCTGTTTCGGTCGAGTCGTAAGCTTGTCCGTTTTTTACAATTCTGCACCTCATGCGCCGGCTATACTGGTGTCGGACATAGGCGGGTGACAACCATTTCGATGAAAGGAGAAGGTGGCATGGATAGGGAAACACTGGATGCCTATTGCCGCAAGCAACTTGGCTGCACCTATGATTATCAGGTCGACTGGGAATGCGATCGCTACCATGTAGGCGGAAAAATGTTTGCAATGATCGGCGGGGATGCAAAAGGAAAAGACATTCTTACCGTGAAATGCGATCCTGCTCGCGCGGACGAATTGCGTGAGATTTACGAAGGCATCGTTCCGGGATATCACATGAACAAGACGCATTGGAATTCCATTTACTTCGACGCCGATATTCCGGATGGTCTATGGGAGCGCCTCATCGTACATTCGCACGAGCTCGTGCTTGAAAAGCTGCCGAAAAAAGTGCAGGCGCAGCTGCAAATACTCGAATAGGAACAGGAGTGGTCACATGGGAATCAAGCTGGACATGGTGGGGATTGTCGTACGGGATATGAAGGCTTCGCTGGATTTTTATCGCGCACTGGGCCTGGACATACCGGAGAGTGCGAATGCGGAAATGCATGTGGAAGTCGCAAAGGGTGGCGTGCGATTGGCATTTGACACCGTGGAGGTCGCTACGGGCGTGTACGGCAGCTGGGATGAGCCGACCGGGCATCGCATTGAGCTGGCGTTTTTATGTGACAGTGCGGATGCTTTGAACGCCTTGTACGAAAAGCTGATGTCCCTAGGCTACGTCGGACACCGCGAGCCTTGGGACGCCTTCTGGGGGCAGCGATATGCCATCGTTGTCGATCCGGATGGAAACCTCATCAGCCTTTTTGCATGAGAGGCAGGTACGAAGGAAGGAAAAAGGTCATCCAGTCCAAGCGCTGGGTGACCTTTTTTATACACGAGACCTCGAACAATAGTGAGAAGGCGAGACTTGTACCCTTTGGGTGAAAAGGCTTGGCGTAGCCAAGTTTTCTAATCAGTTTTTTTGATTTAAAATGCTATCCTCAAGCATGTCTGCTGTATCCCCGTGCACGCGAATGATGTGGCGCTCTCCCCAGGCACAAAGAGTGTCAAGTATCCCTCTCAGGCTCGAGCCGTATTCGCTCAGCTCATACACGACCTTCGGCGGAACCTGATTGTAGACGATCCGGTTGATGATGCCGTCGTCCTCCAATTCTCGCAGCTGCTGGGTCAGCATTTTTTGGGTAATGCCCGGCATGAGACGCTTGAGCTCGCTGGTTCGTTTTTCTCCATGTGTGAGATGACAGAGAATGACGCACTTCCACTTGCCTCCGATGACTTCCAGGGTGGCTTCTACTGAGATGTTGTATTTCTTTTTCTTCATGACGTTTCCTACCTCCAGACAGGCACTAAAAAGTTCCTATGGTACTTCAAGGTACCTATAGCACAAAAAAGTGTGTACTTCTCATTCGGTTTTCTATCACCCATAATAGCATTTGCCAGCTGGTATTCACCATACCCATTATTTATTCCGTTCGCGGTGAACGAACGAGAGATAGAACAAACGAGGAGGAATAGTTGTGACGGAAGGAAGAAAGCGAAGCACATGGGCTCTGCTTGCCCTGGCGATTAGTGCTTTCGCCATCGGTACGACGGAATTTATCAGCGTCGGATTGCTGCCGTTGATTTCGCGAGACTTGCAAATCCCGGTCACGACTGCAGGTCTGACCGTTACGTTATATGCTTTGGGTGTAACGATTGGAGCGCCGGTGCTCACGTCGCTCACATCCAGTGTACCCCGGAAAACCTTGCTTTTCTGGATCATGATCTTCTTTATCGCAGGAAACAGCATCGCAGCCGGTGCGACATCCATCTCGATGCTGCTGCTCGGACGGGTCATTTCTGCATTCGCTCACGGTGTATTCATGTCGATCGGATCGACGATCGCGGCAGATCTCGTGACAGAGGATCGCCGGGCGAGCGCCATATCCCTGATGTTCACGGGGCTTACGGTCGCGACAGTCACCGGGGTGCCGCTGGGTACCTACTTGGGACAGCAGCTCGGTTGGCGGACAGCCTTTGTCGCCATCGTGATCGTCGGAGTCATTGCCCTGATTGCCAATTTCATTCTGGTTCCGAGTAATTTGCGGAAAGGGGTCAAGACGACGTTTGGCGATCAGCTCAAGCTGGTCACGAATGCCCGCTTGCTGCTGCTATTTATGATCACCATGCTGGGGTATGGCGGGACGTTTGTCGTATTCACGTACTTGTCCCCGCTCTTGACGGAAGTCACCGGCTTTTCTGCAAGCACGGTTGCGATTATCCTGCTCGTCTACGGGATCGCGATTGCCATTGGCAACATGATTGGCGGGAAGCTGGCGAATAAAAATCCGTTGGCTGCACTATTCGGCATGTTTGTCATTCAAACCATCATTCTGTTCATCATGTTTGCGACAGTTCCTTTTAAAGTCGCAGGACTGATCACGATCTTTTTCATGGGGATCATGGCGTTTATGAACGTTCCGGGTCTGCAAGTGTACGTCGTCATCTTGGCAGAACGCTTTGTCCCCAGTGCCAAGGATGTGGCTTCGGCCATCAACATCGCTGCGTTTAATGCAGGGATCGCGATCGGCGCATACTTGGGCGGGGTCATTACCGACTCCATCGGGCTCATTCACACGACATGGGTCGGGGGAATCATGGTGGCGGGAGCGGTCGTTTTGACCGGCTGGAGCCGAGTATTAGAAAGCAAGAATGGAAAGTCTAGAGTAGGGAAAAACAATCAGGAGGTCGTATGTTCATGACAAAGCATCTGCAGGATACAACCACTCTCTATAATGGAGTCAAAATGCCATGGTTAGGTCTCGGTGTGTTTAAAGTAGAAGAAGGCCCTGAGCTGGTCGAAGCTGTTCGCACAGCAATTCGCCATGGTTACCGCAGCATTGATACCGCAGCCATCTACGGAAACGAGGAAGGTGTCGGCGAAGGGATTCGCCTCGGGATGAAGGATGCAGGAATCACGCGAGAGGATTTGTTCATCACCTCGAAGGTGTGGAATTCCGATCTCGGCTACGATTCCACACTGGCAGCCTACGAAACGAGCCTGAAAAAGCTGGGCTTGGATTATCTCGATCTCTACCTGATTCACTGGCCGGTAGAAGGCAAATATAAAGAAGCATGGCGTGCATTGGAAACTATTTATAAAGAAGGAAGAGTAAAAGCCATTGGCGTCTCCAACTTCCACGTACACCACTTGCAGGATCTCATGAAGGATGCGGAAATCAAGCCGATGGTCGATCAAGTCGAATATCACCCACGCCTGGCTCAAAAAGAGCTCCGCGCATTTTGCCAGGAGAACGGCATTCAGATGGAAGCTTGGTCGCCATTGATGCAGGGTCAACTGCTCGACAATCCAGTACTCAAGGAAATAGCGGATCGCCATCAAAAATCCGTTGCACAAGTCATCGTGCGCTGGGATTTGCAAAACGGCGTGGTCACCATTCCGAAGTCCACAAAAGAGCATCGCATCGTCGAAAACGCAGATGTCTTCAACTTCGAGCTGTCCTCTGAGGACATGGAGAAAATCGATGCCTTGCATGAAGGTGTCCGTGTAGGTCCGGACCCGGATAACTTTGATTTTTAATGAAGGAAAGAAATGAAAAGAGTGTCCCATGGGCTGAAGCAATTGCCTGTGGGGCATTTTTTTGTTTCTAGTTGTACTTATTAGCGGAGAGGGAAGAAGCGATGAAATTTTCTACTCCCACCCAAGGTCCAAATCAAAATCAAAAGAAATAAAGTTTACTACATTAAGATTGACCGATGTAATTTTATTTCTTATAATGAAAACGGAAACAAGCGAATATTATAACTATTTTTCATAGCGAACGGGGGTTGCATAGTGGATCAACCTGCGAGATTGCTAGATTATCGCTCGAAAAAAGAGCATTTGCTCATCGGTCTCATGTCCGGTACTTCCTTGGACGGTATCGATGCTGCACTGGTGGCGATCCGTACGAAGGAGAACGGCGAGATTGAGGACGTTGCGCTTCGGGAGTTTTATTACATGCCCTATTCAGATGAATTGCGCGAATGGGTCATGAGCCTCTGCAGTGTGGAAACAGCACGGGTGGATCGATTGACGGCTGTGCACTACGGATTGTCGGAATGGTACGCGTACGCGGTTGGACAGCTGATGGAAAAAGCGGGCGTATCCGCAGCGGAAGTGGATGCGGTGTGCACACACGGACAAACGATTTGGCATATCGCGGGACGCACGCCGTTTCCTGGCCCTACCGGGATGACGGAAGTAAGGGCCTCCCTGCAAATCGGTGAGCTATCCACCTTGGCAGAGCGCACGGGGATTCCGGTCGTCGGCAATTTCCGGGCGCGAGATCTGGCGGCGGATGGTGAAGGGGCTCCCCTCGTTCCGTACGCTGATTTCATTTTGTTCCGTCACGCTACAAAAGGAAGGCTGCTGCAAAACATCGGCGGGATCGCCAACGTGACCGTTCTGCCGGCAGGCGCCAGCATCGAAGAAGTCGTCGCGTTTGATACAGGCCCGGGCAATATGATCATGGACCAAATTGTTCAGATTGTAACCGAGGGCAAGCTGCGATACGATGATGCAGGCCGATTAGCAGCTTCGGGCGTTGTGCACCAGCCTTTGCTCGATCGGCTGATGCAGGATCCGTACTATCAGATCAAGCCGCCAAAGAGCACGGGCCGTGAAGTATACGGACGAGCATTTGCGCAGGAGCTTTCGGCTGAGGGGGCAAAGCTTGGTCTCAGTGGAGCGGACCTGATTGCGACGGTGACAGCCTTGACTGCGAGCTCGATCGCTGCAGCCTATCTGCAATTTGTAATACCTACAACCAAGGTGGAGGAAGTGATCGTCTCAGGGGGAGGCGCGCACAACCAGACACTGCTTCGCATGCTGCAAAGTCAATTGGGGACAGAAATGACCATCACGACCACACAGCAATTCGGTATGCCGGATGACGCGAAGGAAGCTGTCGCATTTGCCATTTTGGGTCATGAGACACTAATGGGACGACCATCGAATGTACCGTCAGTGACAGGTGCCAAGAGGGCTGTACCGTTAGGAAATATATGCTTTTAAACTGAGAAACGTAGGGGGTACCATCGTGAAAAAACGAGTGTTGGCAGGCTTTTTCCTATCTTTATCCCTGATGCTTTCGGCTTGTTCTGGCGGCGGGGGAACAGCTGCGCCTGGTGAGCAAGCCAAGCCCCAAGAAGGGCAAGCTGCAGCAGCGAAAACAGAGCTGGTGGTTGCAGCGGAGCAGGAGCCGGTGGGCTATGACCCGCACAAGGTTCCGGCAGCGTCCAGTGTGCGCGTGTACGCTCTCATCTACGACAGCTTGACCAAGCTGGATGAGAACATGAACATTGTGCCGAACTTGGCTGAGAAATGGGAAGTCTCTCCTGACGGCAAGACTGTCACCATGTTCCTGCACAAAGGCGTGAAATTCCACAACGGCAAAGACATGACAGCAGACGACGTGAAATTCACGTTCGAACGCATCATGAATCCGGACACGGGTTCCATCGCCAAATCGTACTTCTCCAGTGTCGAATCGATCGAAGTGAAAGATCCGACTACGATCGTGTTCAAGCTGAAAAATGCCGATGCAGCGTTCATCGCAAACACAGCGAGCGCGTATGCTTCCATCGTACCGAGCGGATCGACTGATCTGACCAAAGAAGCCATCGGTACAGGGCCATTCAAAATGGAAAAGGCTGAGCCTGGCCAGTATGTACTGCTGAAGAAAAATCCGGATTACTTCAATAAAGACCTCCCGAAAGTAGAAACGATCAAATTCCAGATCATGAAGGACGAGGCTGAGCGTCTGGCAGCCATCCGCTCCGGAAAAATCGATATCAGCGTCGTTTCTGCAGATTCCGCGAAGCTTTTGGAAGGCAAGCCAGGGGTTCAAGTGAAAAACTATCAATCTCTGGAGTACAGCTATCTGGGCATCAACGTGAACAAGAAACCGTTTGACAATCCAAAAGTGCGTGAAGCGATCAGCTATGCGGTAGACCGCAACCAGATCGTGCAAACGGTCTGGAAAGGCGAAGCTGCCCTGACCGGTCCAATCGCGCCAGCCCTCACCAACTGGGCTCTGGATACCGCTTCCTATCCGACTTACAAGACAGATGTAGAAAAAGCGAAACAGCTGCTCGCGGAAGCAGGCTTCCCGAACGGCTTTGAAACACAAATCGAAACAGCGGCTACTTACCCGGACATGGTGGAAACCGCACAAGTGATCCAGCAACAGCTGAAAGCAATCGGTATCAACGCGAAGATCAACCAGCTGGAATGGGGTAACTACATCGAAGTCTGGAAGTCCAAAGACATGAACCTGATGGTAGGACGCAATACATCCGGTGTGGATGCTGACCGTTCGATGCGCTTCTTCTTCTCGACGACCGGTTCTGCCAACGTGTGGAACTACTCCAACCCTGCTTATGACGAACTGGTGGCAAAAGCATTGGCTACTGTCGATCAGGCTGAACGCAAAAAACTGTACGAGCAAGCTCAAACCATGCTTGTAGCAGATGCACCGAACCTGTTCCTGGCTTCTCCAAAGAACTACTACGCTGTGCGTGACAACATCGATTTCACACCAACCGCAGCGGGTGAAGTGTACTCTCTGATCAAGACTGCGATCAAGTAATAGTTGGATGTGTAAAGGCTCCGCCTGGCCTCTGGCGGAGCCAAGTTTCTAATAAGGCTTCGCCAATGGCTTGGCGGAGCCAAGTTTTCTAATTTGGAGGGAACCTCGTGGGATCTTATCTAATCAAACGCGTCGCCAGCCTGATTCCCATCCTGTTTGGCATCTCCGTTTTGGTCTTTACCATCCTGCATCTGGTGCCGGGTGATCCTGCATCCATCATGCTGGGAACCAATGCGACCCCAGAAGCCATCGCCGCTCTGCACAAGAGCATGGGGCTGGATCAGCCGCTCTACACGCAGTATCTGCACTGGATCGGCGGAATGCTTCAGGGGAACTTTGGGGTGTCGGTACACACTGGCGAAGAAATCTTGCCGCAAATCCTCAAACGCTTTTCCATCACGCTGCAGCTGACGTTGTTTGGTGTCCTGATCGGCTGGGCATTGGCGATTCCATTTGGGATTCTGTCCGCCGTCCGCGCGCACTCCAAGACAGATATCATCGTCCGTGTAGCGACACTGCTCGGAATATCCGTACCGAACTTTGCCATTGGTACGCTTCTATTGCTGGGCTTTTCCCTCTATTTCAACTGGTTTCCCCCGATTGATGTCGTCAGCTTCTGGGAGGATCCGGTGGAGGCATTCAAGGTATTCATTTTGCCAGCCGTGACCATGGGGATCGTCGTAGCAGCAGGTGTCATGCGGATGACTCGATCAGCCTTTCTGGAAACCATGGACAAGGATTTCATCCGTACAGCGCGTGCAAAAGGGAACAGTCAATGGACCGTCGTCATGGGTCACGCGTTCCGCAACTCCTCGATCCCGATCGTGACCATCGCCGGGATGCAGATCGGATACCTGTTGGGCGGATCAGTCATCGTGGAGCAGCTGTTTTCGATACCGGGTTTAGGTCAGTACATTTTGGAAGGCATCTATCAGCGGGATTATCCGGTCGTGCAGGGAGGCGTTCTGTTCGTCGCTCTGGTGTTTGTCCTGGTCAATCTGCTCATCGACCTGATCTATACCTGGATTGATCCGCGTATCAAGTATTGACAAGGGGAATGCGACATGAGCACTTTTCGAAAGCGATTTTTGTCAAATAAAACGGCCGTTTTCTGTTCCGTGCTGCTCGCGCTGCTCTGTGTAACGGCAGCGCTGGCGCCGGTATTGGCACCGCATGACCCGACGCAAATGTTTCAGGAGCATCGGATGGAAGGAAGCTCGGGTGAATTCATGCTCGGCACCGATCAGTTTGGCCGCGATCTTCTGAGCCGCATCATTTACGGCGCCCGCGTTTCGCTGGTGGTGGGCGTATCCGCCGTACTGGTCAGCGTGGCATTCGGTACGTTGTTTGGTTTGATTGCCGGTTATTTCGGGCGTTGGGTCGATGGTTTTATCATGCGCTGCATGGATGTGCTGTTTGCCTTTCCGGAAATTTTACTGGCACTGGCGATCGTCGCCGCTCTGGGACCGGGGACGTTCAACACCATCATGGCCATCGGGATTGTGAATATTCCCATTTTTACCCGTACCGTCAGGGGAGCCGTTCTCTCCATCAAGAACCTCGAGTACGTGGAAAGCGCCCGCGCAATCGGGGCTAGCACCAAGCGAATTCTTTTCCTGGAAATTTTTCCGAATGTGACGGCCCCGCTGCTGGTGCAATCGTCCTTGGCGATTTCAGGAGCGATCTTGACTGAATCGGCACTCAGCTTTTTGGGCCTGGGCATTCAACCGCCAGATCCTTCGTGGGGCGGGATGATCTCAGAGGCGCGACGTTACATGGAGCTGGCACCGGGCATGATCATCTGGCCGTGTCTGGCCATGACGGTGACCATTCTGGCATGCAACATGTTCGGTGATGCTGTCCGCGACATTCTCGATCCGCGCCATCGCGGGAAGTAGGCAGGAGGAGATGACATGAACGGAATCGAGCTCATGCGTCGCATGGAACAAAGCCTGCAGGAAGGAATCCGAAAAGGGATCTTTCCAGGGGCTGTCGCCAGCGTGATGACAAAAGGAGCGCCGACACGGACGGCATTCAAAGGCTGGACAGGAACAGCGGATGGAGCAGCGGTAGATGAAAAGACTCTCTACGATCTCGCCTCTTTGACCAAAGTCATGGTGACGCTGCCCCTCGTTCTGCTCAGCATTCAATCCGGGAAGCTGTCGCTCACGGATTCGCTCGTCACTTTTTTGCCGGAGCTGGAAGAAGGTGAGGACAGGGAGCGGAAAGCGCAAATCAAGATTGCTCATCTGTTGACGCATACGTCCGGACTTCCTGCATGGCGCCCGTTTTTCCTGATCGGTCAGGGCAAAGAGGAGTACATTCGGCTGATCGCACAGGAGTCGCTGGTGGGCAATCCTGGAAATCAGGTGGTTTACAGCGATTTAGGCTTCATGGTTCTCGGATTCCTGCTCGAACGCATATGGGATGAAGAGCTGGACGCACTCGCGAAGAGACTCCTTTTCCAACCGAGCGGGATGGACAGCACCTGTTACCTGCCATTGGAACGGACAGCGCTGCCGATCAGCGGCATTGCGCAGACGGAGAATGGCAATGCGTTCGAACAAAACATGGCTGAAAACTACTTGGCAGGAGGGGAGCCAGCCGATCATCCGAGACTGGCGGAATGGCGAGAAAGTCTGGCTGGATACCAGTGGCGTCAAGGCGTGATTCGCGGAACGGTCCACGATTGCAACGCGCACTACGGACTCGGGGGCGTAAGCGGTCATGCAGGGCTCTTTTCCACGATTCGCGATGTGGAGCGCTACATGCAGATCTGGACCTCGGAAGATGCGCCCGTGCGTATCGATCCCGTACTAAAGGCACTGTCTACCCGTTCGCTTACGGATCCCTCCATTCATCGCAGAGGCCTCGGCTGGATCGCTTCTTCTACGGGGGGATCGCTGGAGCAGCTTGCTGCAGGCTGTACAGGGGGAGATCTGGTTTCGGAACGCGCCTATGGACATACCGGCTTCACAGGAACATCGATCTGGTCGGATCCGGTCAAAGACGTGACGGTGATCACGCTGACCAATCGGGTGCACCCGGTTGCAAGCCCGCTCATCGGACCTTGGCGAACCGCGCACCACAATACAATTTTTAACGGCATTCAGCCTGTCCGTTCATCGTGAGAAAGGGGGAATACCCATGTCAGCCATGCTAACGATTGATCAGTTGCGAACATCCTTCCTCCAATCCGGCAAGAAGCTGACCGTCATCGAAGGGGTCAGCCTGACGGTAGAACCTGGCGAAACCGTAGGGGTGGTCGGTGAGTCCGGTTGTGGGAAAAGCGTGACCAGCATGTCCATCATGCAGCTGTTGGGACGAAATGTGGAAATGAGCGGCAGCATTCGCTTCCAGGACAAGGAGCTGCTGTCCTTATCAGATAAAGAAATGCAAAAGATCCGCGGAAACCAGATTGCGATGATCTTCCAGGAACCGATGACCTCGCTCAATCCGCTGCATACGATCGGCAAACAGATCAGCGAGCCGCTGCGCCGACATCTGGGCATGTCCAAGCAAGCGGCCAAGGAGCGGACGATTCAGCTGCTGCGGCAGGTAGGGATTCCACGTGCAGATGAAATTATCCATGACTTTCCGCACCAGCTCTCAGGCGGGATGCGTCAGCGCGTCATGATCGCTATGGCGATGGCTTGTGAGCCAAAGCTGCTGATCGCAGACGAGCCGACGACTGCGCTCGATGTGACGATCCAGGCGCAGATTCTCGAGCTGATGAAAAAGGTGCGTGACGAAAAAGGGACATCCATCATGCTGATCACTCACGATCTGGGGGTGGTAGCCGAGATGTGCCATCGCGTCATCGTCATGTACGCGGGCCAAATCGTAGAGGAAGCCGATGTCAAGAAGCTGTTTGACGACCCGAAGCATCCGTATACGAGAGGGCTCATGAAGTCCATGCCGAGTGTCAGCGTGAATCAGGAGCGGCTGGATGCGATTCCAGGTGCGGTGCCGCTGCTCAGCGAAATGCCAACGGGCTGCCGGTTTGCGCCGCGCTGCTCCCAGGTGATGGATATTTGCCACCAGAAAAATCCGGAGCTCCTGTCTGTCTCCGATACGCAAAAATGCCGCTGCTGGCTGTATCGCGAGGGGGATGAACAATGACAAAACCACTGCTTCAAATCAAATCGTTAACCAAGCATTTCAAGAGCAAGCAAGGCTTTTTCAGCCAGGAAAAGGTCGTGCGCGCCGTAGATGGCGTCAATCTTACGGTCTATCCCGGGGAGACGGTCAGCATCGTAGGCGAATCGGGGTGCGGCAAATCCACGACTGGTCGCTGCATTTTGCGGTTGATCGAGCCTACAGACGGGGAGATCCTGTTCGAGGGAAACGACATCCGCAAGCTGAACGAAGCAGAGCTGAGACGTGCACGCCGCGACATGCAGCTCGTGTTTCAGGACCCGTTTGCATCCCTGAATCCGCGCAAGACCATCGGACAAATTTTAGAAGATCCGCTGATCATCCATGAAATCGGCAACCCGCAGGAGCGTCGCCGACAGGTGGAGGAAATGATTGAGATTGTCGGTCTGTCCAAGCAGCATCTGGACCGCTTCCCCCACGAGTTTTCCGGGGGACAACGCCAGCGCATCGGAATCGCTCGGGCGCTCATTCTTCGCCCAAAGCTGATCATTGCCGACGAACCGGTATCTGCGCTGGACGTATCCATTCAGGCGCAAATTCTCAATTTGATGCAGGATTTGCAAAAGGAATTCAACTTGACCTATCTGTTTATTTCGCATGATTTGAGTGTCGTCCGCCACATTTCCGATCGGGTCGCGGTCATGTATCTGGGCAAAGTGGTAGAGGTAGCAGACAAGAAATCCCTTTATGAACGTCCGACTCATCCGTATACGCAGGCTCTCTTATCAGCCGTACCTGTTCCGAATCCGCACCTGACGACACAGCGCATCATTTTGGAAGGAGACTTGCCGAGCCCGGCCAATCCGCCATCGGGATGTACGTTCCATCCGCGCTGCCGCCACTGCATGGACATATGCAAGACGACGGCTCCACCTGCACGCGAGCTCACAGCCGGACACTGGATTTCCTGCCATTTGGATGATGCTGGCAGAGATAGGCCGCAAGAATAAATACAAGAAGGAGGTTCGGAGAGAATGAAGCTGGAGAACTTGCAAGAATTGACTACGGAAGGTAAAAACGAAAGCACTCGGAACCTGGATCAGCTGAGCGCGCGGGGAATTGTGCAGCTGATGAACGATGAAGACAAAAAAGTGCCGTATGCAGTTGAACGCGTCCTGGATCAGGTGTCTGATGCAGTCGAGCTGATCGTGGCATCGCTGGAGCAGGGGGGGAGACTCTTTTACTTTGGCGCGGGAACAAGCGGTCGTCTGGGAATTCTCGATGCGTCTGAATGCCCGCCTACCTTTGGGACTGATCCTGAGCTGGTTCAGGGTATCATCGCAGGCGGACCATCCGCGATGATTCGTGCGGTCGAAGGGGCGGAAGATTCCGCTGAGCTCGGCCAAGAGGATATTCGCAAATATGGTGTGACCAAACAAGATGTGGTCGTCGGGATCGCAGCAAGTGGTCGAACGCCGTATGTGCTCGGAGTGCTGAAGGAAGCGCAGGCGATCGGGGCGCGCACCATCGCGGTGTCCTGCAATCAGCCTTCGTTTATCAACAAAGGAGTAGATGTGGCGATCAATGTCGTCGTGGGACCAGAGGTTTTGACAGGCTCAACACGTCTGAAAGCAGGCTCTGCTCAAAAGCTGGTGCTCAATATGCTGACCACAGCGACGATGATCAAGCTGGGCAAGGTGTACGGCAACCTGATGGTGAATGTCCAGGCGACAAATCTGAAGCTCAAGGAACGCGTCAAGCGGATCGTCATGGAAGTGACCGGAGTCGGCTATGCAGAAGCAGAACGTCTCGCAGATCTGGCAAAAGGGGATGCGAAGACCGCGATTCTGATGAAGCTGACAAACACCAGCAGGGAAGAGGCAGTACAATTGTTGAATCTTACCAATGGAAGAATTCGGGAGGCAATCCAGAAATACAGTTAACCATTGAGGAGGGTTTCCATGTTGCCAGAACACATTCGCTCCGAGCTGTGCGCGATAGTGGGCGAGAAGCATTGTCTGGATCGGCAGGAAGCGTTGGTGGCCTACTCGTATGATGCGACCCCGATGCAGCAGTCGCTGCCGGACGTCGTGGTCATGCCGCAGAGTACAGAAGAGGTGCAGCAGGTCATGCGGGTAGCGGCCAAGCATCAGATTCCGATCGTCACCCGCGGGGCAGGCTCCAATCTTTGCGCGGGCACGATTCCGGTCGGGGGCGGCATCGTTCTCGTCTTGAACCGGATGAATCAGATCGTGGAAATCGACGAGCAAAACCTGACGATCACGGTACAGCCCGGCGTGCGCACCGCGGACATTCATCAGGCAGTCGAAGCGCGCGGTCTCTTTTATCCTCCAGACCCGGGCAGTATGGTCATCTCGACCATCGGCGGGAATATCGCACTCAATTCGGGAGGTCTGCGCGGGCTGAAATACGGTACGACAAAAGATTACGTTCTCGGGCTCGAGGCAGTTCTGCCGAATGGAGAGGTCATACGCACCGGCGGCAAGCTGATGAAGGACGTGGCTGGCTATGACTTGACCAAGCTGCTGGTAGGCAGTGAAGGCACTCTGGCGATCATCACGCAGGCGATCCTCAAGCTCATTCCGAAGCCCCAGACCCAGCGTGTCATGCTGGCGATGTATGCCGATATGGCCCAGGCGGCTCGATCTGTGTCCGACATTATCGCAGGCAGGATCATCCCGGGAACGCTGGAGTTTTTGGATCAGGGCACGATTCGCGTCGTGGAAGACTTCAAGCAGATCGGATTGCCTACGGATGTGGCAGCCATTTTGCTCATCGGTCAGGATGGAGATGCGGAATCAGTGGATCGGGACATGGAGAAGATCGCGGCCATCTGCAAGAAAAACGAAGCCGTCCAGATCAAGGTCGCAACGACACCGGAGGAAGCAGATGAGGTCATGACGGCGAGACGCAGCGCTTTGGCAGCTCTTTCCCGGATGCGCCCAACCACGATACTGGAAGACGCGACCGTTCCGCGGGCGCAGATCGCCCCGATGGTGGCAGCGATTCAGAGCATCACGGAGCGGTATGGACTGCATATTTGTACCTTTGGTCATGCAGGTGACGGCAATCTGCATCCCACCTGTATGACCGATGCGCGCAATCACGAAGAAATCGAGCGGGTCGAGGAAGCTTTTGCGGAAATATTCGACGCCGCCATCAATCTCGGCGGGACCATTACAGGCGAGCATGGCGTCGGGATCGTGAAGGCGCCTTATCTGGAATGGAAGGTGGGAGCTGCAGGGATCGAAGTGATGAAGGGCATCAAGCGTGCGTTTGACCCTCACAACCTGCTCAACCCCGGCAAGATGTTCGCGAAAGAAACCCGGAACAGAGTGGTGATCGATCGTGCTTAAAGAAGCTCTGATAGAGAAGCTGGATTACGAAGAATTGTCCAATTGCATGCGCTGCGGCTTTTGCCAGCCGGCCTGTCCGACGTTCCGGGAGACGGGCTATGAGGCGGCGTCTCCGCGGGGGCGTATTGCTTTGATGAAAGCGGTAGCGGATGGGGTGATGCAGCCCGACCAGGATTTCGTCGATCAAATGAACCTGTGCCTCGGCTGCCGCGCCTGCGAACCGGTCTGTCCGGCGGGTGTCCCCTATGGTCAGCTGATCGAGCAAACAAGAGAGGCCATCGAGGAAGTCCAAGAGCATCCGACGTGGGTGAAAGCAGTGCGCAAGGTCGCCTTCACTCATCTTTTTCCACGCCAGGACCGCATGTATCGATTAGGCAGCATGCTGCGCTTCTACCAGCGTTCCGGAATCCAAAAAGCCGTTCGCAAGCTAGGGGTGCTCCGGATCTTGCCGAAGCAAATGGGCGAGATGGAGGCGATCATGCCGGAAGCGTCAGGGAGAGGGATCAGAGAGTTCCTCGGCGCTACGGTCATCCCGGCAGTCGGCGAGCGGAAAAGACGGGTCGGCATGTTTCATGGCTGCATCATGGATGTGCTGTTTAGCGAGACTAATCTCAATACGGTGCGGCTATTGACGGAGGCGGGCTGCGAGGTCGTGATCGCGCAAGGTCAGGTGTGCTGCGGCGCGCTGCATGCCCACAGCGGAGAGCGGGAAGAAGCGAGAAATCTGGCCCGTAAAAACATCGAAGCATTCACCAAGGCGGGTGTGGACGTGATTGTCTCCAACGCAGGTGGATGCGGGGCGATGCTCCAGGAGTACAATCATTTGCTGGAGAATGATCCGCAGTGGCATGAGTCGGCCAAATGGTTTTCTTCGCGCGTCAAGGATATCAGCGAGCTGTTGGTGGAGCTGGTAGAGCCGGACGCTTGGGCAGGTTTGCCTGAGTCGAAGCGGGTCACGTATCAATCCTCCTGTCACCTGCGCAACGGCATGAAGGTTACGAAAGAGCCGGTGAATCTTTTGCAATCCATCCCGAATGCCACTTATGTGCCGCTGCGGGAAGGCGACCGCTGCTGTGGCTCGGCAGGCATCTACAACCTCGTGCAGCCAGAGATGGCAGGCAACCTGCTGGATGAGAAAATGGGCCATGTCGCTGCTACCCAAGCGGACATTTTGGTCACCTCGAATCCAGGGTGCCTTCTGCAGATGAAAGCCGGCATCAAACGTGCGGGCCTGGAAGGTCAGATGGAAGCGGTGCACATCGTCGATTTATTGGCTGGTGCCCGGAGAAAAAATGGAACCTCCTCGGACCTGCAAGCATAAACTGAAAGGGAAAAGTCCTTGCATTGCTCGATCGCTCGGGTATGCAAGGGCTTTTCTTTTGTTCATTACTTTACGTGCTCCAATACGCTTTTGAGATTGGCTGCAGAATCTTGCGGAATGCTCAGGTTGTAATGATTTCGGACTGACAGATAGACCGCATTCAGATTTTGGCTGCTCTTGCTTTTGCGATACGCTGCAATTTGCTTGGCAAACTTCGGGTGGTGGATGACGTCCCGACTCCAGTCCCACACGCGAGGCTTCAGGGCATCCTTTCGTGCTTGATCCAGCATCTGAGGAAAGCGCGTGAGGAAGTAATGGCCGATTTTTTTGCTGGCGTTGTTGTAGGGTGCTGTATACATAGCATCGTGGTAGCCTGAGCTGTAATCGTTGCTTTTGTACGGAATTCCATTGACGAGAATGAGGTCACGGGGCTGCATCGGAACCATCCCTGGTAAAAGCTTGACTTGAAAGTACGCCCAGCCAGCCGGTGTCTTTTTGCCGGGGAGGACGAGCTTGATGAATTGAAAAACGCGATCGTACGCATATTCTTGGCGAGATTCCACAGGGCCTGCATCCATACTGAGCGGTGAGTCGGGATAGATGTAGCCCTGAGGATCCACCGCGAAACCGGGAAGGCCAACTTCAACAGCCCAGCGAACCGCCACATCATCCGAATCCTTCAGATCAATTCCTCCATGATACGGCCGAACCCCTCCAAACATGCGGTACAGAACATTCGCCACAAATTCTTTTGTTGCAACTCCATCATCGATCTCGCTTGGCAGGACGTACCCTGCATCGATGAGAGGCTGCAGGCGTGCATTCATCTGGAGCCGTGCCCTGGTTTCCCGCAGCTTGTTTCCTTCATCGGAATAGGTTTCTGTTTGCTCAATGCTTTGGTCCAAAGCATCGAGTTGAATGTCAGCAGGATAATGGGGAGGGAGGATTGCGATCATTTCGTAGAGATTCCACAGAACGCCCTTTTTTGATGAGACGAACATGCGATGGTTATCGAAGGACAGCTTCCAGTACAAGCCACCCGTGTCCATGTCCCTGATATAGTCATCGGGTGAGTAAGGACGCACCATCGCAGGCACCTGCGGGTTGGCAATGGAGACCATCTGCACATTCAGAAACAAATATTTTTCCGGATTCGGCGGAAGCTTGTAGGTGATGCGATAGCTGGGGGCTGCCGCTTCAGCAGCAGTCAGGGCCGGGGGTGGAATAAGGACGGCCGACGCGCAAAGCGAGCTTGCGAGCAGAGCAGTCAAAATCCGTTTGCCGATCATACTCCCATCATCCTTTTCGTCGTGATGTTCTTTAGACGCAGGAGGAAGTGGCAAGTTTCGCATTGGTTACCGTTTTTTTCCAAGTAGAGAAACGTTCCTGTCACCCGGCAGTGTGGTATAGTTAGGAGAAAATTTTGGAAGGGCGGAAGGAGGAGTCGATAGATGCTCAGCTTGGGCACGTTAACTGCATTTGCGCTGGTTTCACTCGGAATGGTCTGCTCGCCCGGACCAAACATGATCTACCTGATTTCACGAACGATCACACAGGGACGAATGGCAGGAGTCATCTCCTTGTGCGGAGTCATGCTGGGATTCGTCGTCTACATTCTCGCTACGATGTTCGGATTGACAGCCATCTTTACCACTGTCCCTGTCGCTTACGAGATGATCAAATGGGCAGGAGCGGCCTATCTGCTACATCTGGCATGGAAGGCGATCAAGCCGGGCGGGGAATCGGTCCTGCAAGCACGGACACTCGCGGTCGAACCACCGCGCAAGCTGTTTCTGATGGGCTTCATGACGAATCTGCTGAATCCGAAAATCGCGGTTTTATATGTTTCTTTGCTGCCTCAGTTCCAAGATCCTGCACATGGCTCTCTCTTTGTGCAGAGCTCGATCTTGGGTCTTACGCAAATCACGATCAGTTTTCTGGTCAATTTACTGATCGTTCTGACAGCGCATAGGGTGGCAAGCCTTTTGGGAGCGCGTCCGACTTGGATCAAGGTCCAGAAGTGGATGATGGCCAGTGTCTTGACGGTGTTGGCGGCAAGAATGGCGTTGGATCGCCGTTGACAGAATCGAAATAGAGGAGAGAGCATGTTGAAAAGAGCCGATGTCGTATCCGCTATCATTCGGGATGAAACAGGGAAGATGTTGATCGTAAAGAATCGAAGGGGCGATTCCTTTTATTGGGGTCCGCCTGGAGGCGCCGTGGAGGAAGGAGAAACGCTGGAGCAAGCACTCCTTCGCGAGGTGAGAGAAGAGACAGGCTACGGCATTCGTGTTAACGGTTTGAGCTCAGTGCGGGAAGCATTCATGAAAGACAGAGGCCATCATGTGCTGTTTTTTACCTTTTTTGCAGAGGTCATCGATGGGGGAATAGAGATCAATGACCCAGATGGCGATATCGTGGAAGTGATGTGGGCGGATGCCGGGCAGGCAAAAGAGCTGATGCCATCTCTGGTGGAAGCTCTCAAACTGGAAGCTGATCAGGAAACAGGCAAGCCTTTCTACGCTTTTGAGGGGACAAGGTAAAAGAAGTCCTTGCGTAGCTCGATCACTCGGGCTATGCAAGGACCTTTGCTTTTTTCCCGATCCATGAACTAAAAAGTCAACCCGCCATCGACACTGAGCACGACCCCGTTGATAAAACTGGCTTCATCGGAAGCGAGGAACAGGTAGGCATTAGCGACATCCTCCGGTTTGCCGAGACGGCCCAGCGGCGTCTTTTCCACCATGGTTGCCAAAACCTTGTCAGGCACTTTTTCCGTCATGCCTGTCTGGATAAAGCCAGGTGCCACTGCATTTACCCTGATTCCCTTGGGGCCAAGCTCTTTCGCCCATGTTTTGGTCATGCCGATCACGCCTGATTTCGTGGCGGCGTAATTGGTCTGACCGATGTTGCCGTAAATTCCGACAACAGAGGCGGCATTGAGAATGACGCCTTGCCCTTGATTCAGCATGACGCGGGCGGCCGCCTGTGTGCAGTAGAAAACGCCAGTCAAATTGACAGCGAGCACTTGATCCCACTGCGGAGGGGGCATTTTGACCAAAAAGCCGTCACGGGTGATCCCGGCGTTATTGACCAGGACGTCCATTCTGGAAAAGCGGGCGACTGTGGCGTCCACCATTTGCTCCACTTCATGCATGTTCGCAACATTGACCTTGACGAACTCAGCGCTTGCCCCAATGCCCCTCAATGCTTTGACAGTTTCCAAGCCCTCATCTTCATCGTAGTCAGCGATCATTATTTTTGCGCCGTTTTGGGCAAACAGCATCGCTGTCGCTCTCCCGATGCCATTTGCCCCTCCTGTAATCAATACGGCTTTGTCCTTCAAACGCATGATATTCTTTTCACACCCCTGCGATCTTTTGCAAGTTCTTTTCAGACAGGCGCAAGAGGGCAAGCTGGTTTTGCTTGATGGTGGAAACGAATTGATCGTGCAGGTTCGCCATCACCTGGATACGCTCACTTCTTTCTTTGTCAGCTTTTTCGATCAGATTCAGCGTGAAGTCGAGCGGTGCTTTCATGATGGCTTGCGTTTGCTCAGAAATGTTCTGCATGGCGTCGCTTTGGGTCAGGTAAACATTTTTACTGGCTGCCTCTTGATACAGCTGCTGTGCTTTTTCACGCTGTTCGCCGAGATATTGACTCGTGAGCTTCCAGGATTGGCGGAGGATTTCGTCCTGCTTTTGCAACTCAGCCGAGAGTTGCGAATGCAAGGCCTCGTATGGTTGCCAGCAAGCGTTCACAAGTGTTTCGCTCAGTGATGCGGATTCTTCTTTATGGCGTTCCTTCTGACTCATCATGACCACTCCCATTTTTTTGATTATGTTTCTCTACGCGATCTCCATCTTTTCGGACGGGAAGCATGTAGAGGTCGAACATGGAACTGTACATGCTGAAAAAGTGACTCAACATCGTTTGGTAACGCTGCAGTTCATCGGCATATTGCTGCAAGTACTTCTCGCCGATGTCAGTGAGGGAGTACAGGCGTTTGGCTGGACCGCTTGTGGTGGTGTCCCATTCGGAGTTTACATAGTTGTCCTTTTCCAGCTGACGCATCAAACGGTAAAAGTTTCCCTGATCCACCGAGAGAAAGCCGAGAGAGGTAAGCTGTTGCATCAGTTCATAGCCATGGGCAGGCATGCGGCTCAATAACAGCAGGATAAAGGGCAGCACTATATTTTTAGGCGCTCCTGCAAGCCCGCCGGATGTATTATCTTTTGTCATCATTCATCACCTTCTCATTACCACATACATGTATTTTACACCTAGATGTTCGACTTGTATACTGGCAAATGGAAAAAAAAGCCGATATCCCCATTTGATGAGGAAAATCGGCTTTGCTGATCGAGCGATTCATTGATTCCTTTATGAATCCCGTTCCTTCAGCCATGCTGCTGTCTCGGGATAGACGCTTTTGCGGGCCGTGCTTCCGAATACGAGGGATACGTGGCCGACATTGTAGCTGTTCTCCTGCTTATCTGCAGAACTGACAAGCTCAAGGAGTTTCTGGGTCTGGCTGCATGGTGCGATGTGATCCGTAGCGGCTGTGAGAATGAGTACAGGGCAGGTGATCGTTGTCAGATCGACGCTGCGGCCGCGAAGAACGATCTCGCCTTTGATCAGCTTGTTCTGCTGGTAAAAGTCACGAATCCACTCACGATACGCCTGGCCCGGGAAGTCGGTGCCATCATTGACCCATTTGTTCAGAAGACGCCAGTTATGCACGAAATGCTCGTTGTTCACATTGGAATAAAGATGCATCATCGGGTTGACGAAGTTGTTCAGGGGTTTCAGCATTTTATTGCCAAAGTCGATCATTTGGGAGGGAACGTTCCCGTAGGTTTCTACGAGTTTATCAACATCAAAACTTTTTTCATCCAACCATTTGTTGAAGAGGGGGGCATGACGAAAATCGATGGGAGCTGCCAGAACCACCAGGTTTTTGACTCGCTCCGGAAAAAGCGCCGCATACATGGTGCCGATCGTCCCGCCCATGCAGTAGGAAAACATGGTCACTTGAGAATGACCGCTATGCACGCAAGTACGCTCGACCGCTTTGTGCAGATAGTCGAAAATGTATTCGGCAAATCCGTTGTGGCGATCTTCATAACCAGCCTCGCCCCAGTCCAGCATATAGACGTCGAAGCCTTCTTTTACCAGATGCTCGACAAAAGAGTTGCCGGGTTCAAGATCGAGAATGTATGGCTTGTTGATCATGGCGTAGAGCATGAATATCGGAGTGCGATGCTTGACTTCTGCACCTGGCAGCGAAAAACGGTAGAGCTTCGACTTGTTTTTGCGCCAGATCACTTCTTTCGGGGTAAGGCCCGTATCGGGCTGTGCTTTCGTGAGGACATGGCAGACCTTTTGAAAGCGATCCATTTCGATTCCGTTCAAATTCGATTCCCTCCAAAGAAGCGCCCCATTACCGCTCGGGCACAATCCTAAATGATGACTACATGTACATTCCGCCGTTTACGTTGATGCATTGACCGGTGATATAGTCGCCATCCACTGTCAGGAAACGGACTGCTTTGGCGATTTCCAGCGGGGTGCCGAAACGGCCTTTTGGAATTTTGGCGGTGATTTTTTCCTGCACTTTTTCAGGAACCTCTGCCACCATATCCGTAAAGGTATAGCCTGGGCACACAGCGTTTACGGTTATGTTATGTTTCGCCGTTTCCAGAGCCAGAGACTTCGTAAAGCCGATCATGCCGGCTTTTGCTGCAGCGTAGTTGGTTTGACCAAAGCCGCCGGATTGGCCGATGATGGAGGAAATGTTGATGATGCGGCCATAATCCTGCTCGATCATTTTTGGCAGGACCTGCTTCGTCATGTAGTACAAGCTGTTCATGTTGGTCGAAATCACTTCGTTCCACGCTTCTTCCGACATGTTCATGAAGCGGGAGTCGCGGGTGATCCCCGCATTATTGATGAGGATATCGATCGTGCCGTGGGCCTCGATGACCAGATTGCAGAGGCGAGAGATGTCTTCCGTTTTGGTTACGTCCCCTTGGAAGGCGGAGACGTTTGGATTGTATTCGCAGATTTCCTCGACAACTTGCTCAGCTCGCTGGGCATTGGATACGTAGGTAATGGCAACAGTAGCGCCATGCAGCGCCAACTCCTTCGCAATTTCTGCACCAATCCCTCGCGAGCCTCCCGTAACCAGTGCTACCTTCCCTTGCAATGGATTGTTCAAAGCCGCCAATTTCTTCTCCAAAAGTGCCATCGTCCCATTCCTCCTGTTTATTCGCTAGCTTGGTCTTCGCTTTTTGAACCGCGTTTGCGGCTGCTCGCAGCATTGCTTTGCAGATTCGCAGAGATTGCCTCCAGCTGTCCGGCAATACCGGAGAGCTGGTCACGGATCGCAGAGGTGTTTCCAGTGGATTTTTCTATTTCCAGAAGGCGTTCTTCGACTGCGTCGACTTTCGCTTCCAAGCCGATGATGAGGTCCATCATGCGGGAAAAATCGTTTTTCGTAGGGACGTTGTAGGCTTGGAGCAGCTTTTCCGCATGGGTTCGCATCATCTGTTCCATTTGGAGGGATGTAGTCAACAACTGCCCGGAGATTGCCGCATATTCATCGCTCTCGAGCCATTTCTGCATCGATTTGGAGATCGTCGGCTCCACTTCGGTGTAGAGGGATTTCCAAACAGAAAATGGGTCGGTGTAATTAGGAGTTTGCATGAGATTCACCTTGCCCCTTCTTGCTGAAATACGTGCATGAGGGAGCGGAACTGCTGCTCGATTTCCTTGTGCACAGCCACCTGCTGTTCTTGCAATGTTTCCAGCTGCTTCACAAATAGATCGGCTCTGTCGCTAGTCAGTCTGCCAATGAACTTCTGCGCCTCTTCCTGCTGCCTGTTCAGCGTCTCAACTGATGCTGTCACGGTTTGCTTCATCATGTCCAATAGCTGACCGGTGTTCTTTTGGGATTGCTCCCAGTAGTACTCTGTCAATTTCTCCACAGTGTCCCCTCCAATTTTGCGTAAATCTCTCTGGTATGGCAGTTGCTGGTATTTTGCATGTACATATCTACACTAAAAGACTGCAGCATGTTTTGAAAACAGTTTTTCATTGACTCCATTTGACAAGAAAGTCGAATGGAAATCAGGTGTGTATGTATCACTCTCCCTTGATTGCATCTGGGTGAATCAGGTTTTTGCAAACATGTCTGTTATATGAGTCTGTATCGAAAAACATGTCGAATCAGAAAGAAAGACCGAGTAAATTCATGTTAAAATTTTTCCGTGCACATTCACAAAAAATTAACAAATAAAACACGATTGAAAATATCGTCAAAATACCCGGGATATAGTGAATAAAAATGCGGCCGTCCTTTCAGGATACTCCCCTGAAAAAACGGCCGCTCGCTATTTAAAAATCGATCTTGAATTTCAGGAATCCAGCCTTGCGCAGCGCCTCATAAATAATCACCAGAGCTGGCCCGATTATGAGGCCGAAAAAACCCAGGACCTGAAAGCCGAGAAAGAGGCTGACCAACGCTGCCAAAGCGCTGATTCCCAGACTCGATGCCAAAATCTTCGGTTCGATGATACGCCTGATAATGGTGATCGAAATGAAGAGAATGATCAGACCGATGGCGAGGTGTTCCTTATCCGTGAAGAAATTGTAGACCGCCCACGGTACGAGGAAGGAACCCGTTCCCAGAATGGGGAGGATGTCTACCAGCACGATTAGAAGGGCGATGACAGCCGAATACTTGACCTTCAGGATGATGAGTCCCAGCCACGCAATCATGAACGTGACGAAGCTGAGTATGATCTGGGCACGTAAAAAACCGATTGTAGCGCGATTCAGCTGGGTCAGCACCACATTGATCTTCTCTCTGGCTGAGACGGTGAACATCCGCATGAAGCCGGCTCGCAACCTGGGCAGGTCCAGGCTGATCAGGAAGAGCGCGACCAGATAGATGATGGTTGTCAGCAGGAAGCCGGGAATAGTCGCGACTCCTCCGAGAATCCCTTTTGCCAAAGTAGATGCGGTGGAGATCGCCGACGTTTTCAGGCTGTCGAAGACTTGCTGAATTTGGTTGACGGTTTCAACCGGCAGGGTCGAGTAATACAGCTCCCATTGTCCAAATGTGGACTCGAGGAATTCAAAAAGACGCTGGGAATAAGTGGGCAGACGCTGAGCCAGATCCACGCTTTGCACGACGATCTGGGTGCCCAGCCAATAGGCGATGATGGCAAAGGATAAAAGAAACAAGAGAAAAGAACCGATAACGGCACTCAATCGATTCATACGCAGACTCCGGATGAGAAACAACACCAGTGGTTCCAATAAAATCGCAGTGACTAATGCAAGGATAAAAGGAACGGAATACGGCAGTAGAAATAGCGCGATGGCCAGGACAACTCCCAGCAATATCATTTTCCGAATCGTCATCAAAAGGCTCCATTCTCATTCTTATAAGTGGCGGGTTATATCCAATCTTACCTATTTTATCATTTTTGATAGGGGGAAAACAATGGAATCGCGCTAGTGGAAAGAGGGTGTCAAACGGGCGGACTAATCAAAAATATTTGAGCGGAAGTGAACAATATATCAAAATAATAAGTAAAAATAAAAAAATACAAAAAATCAGGTATAGGCAAATTGCGTGATATGATACTTATCTATATGATTCTCGGCCAAGAGTCTTAAGGATTTATAGCAAAAAAAAGGATGCAGGGCGTAGAGGAAGCTATTTACATTGAGTATAAAAACCAACCTCTGCTAAAATGTGAATTGTAATCGACACAGTTCGACAAATTGTCAAAACTGGTGTAGATATATATCATTTCTATTCTAAGTGAGGTGTCAGAATGAAGCGGTTTGGATTAGCCATTCAGATTGTCATCGGTCTCATTCTGGGTATCCTGGTAGGCGCCATTTTCTTCGGCAATCCTGCTGTGGCAACCTATTTGCAGCCAATTGGTGATATCTTCCTTCGTTTGATTAAAATGATTGTCATCCCAATCGTAATCGCGACGTTGATCGTCGGTGTAGCTGGCGTGGGCGACGTCAAGAAGCTAGGTAAGATTGGCGGTAAAACAATTCTGTATTTTGAAATCGTTACCACGGTTGCGATTGTTGTTGGTCTTTTATTCGCAAACATCTTCCAGCCGGGTGTCGGCGTGGATATGTCTCATCTGTCCAAAACGGATATTCATTCCTATGTGGAAACAGCTGAAACCACGCAAAGCCACAGTATGATTGATACATTCGTCAACATTGTTCCAAAAAATATTTTTGATGCCATTGTCCGCGGTGACATGCTCGCGATCATCTTCTTCTCGGTCCTGTTCGGGCTGGGGGTAGCTGCGGCTGGAGAACGCGGTAAACCGGTATTGAATTTCTTTCAGGGTGTGGCAGACGCCATGTTCTGGGTTGTAAATGCGATCATGCGTTTTGCTCCATTCGGGGTATTTGCCCTGATCGGCGTAACCGTATCCAAGTTTGGTCTTTCCTCACTGGTTCCGCTCGGGAAATTGGTGATTTTGGTTCACGTCGCAATGCTGTTCTTCATCTTCATTGTCTTGGGAACCATTGCACGAATGAGTGGAATCAAAATCACGCAGGTCATTAAAATTTTGAAGGACGAGCTGCTGCTGGCTTACTCGACATCCAGCTCGGAAACCGTTTTGCCGAAAATCATGGAAAAGATGGAACGTCTGGGCTGTCCAAAAGCGATCACTTCCTTCGTGATCCCGACAGGCTACTCGTTCAACCTGGATGGTTCGACGCTGTATCAGGCGTTGGCAGCCTTGTTTATCGCTCAAATGTACGGTATTCACATGCCGATCAGTGCACAAATCACACTGATGCTGGTTCTGATGGTCACCTCCAAAGGGATTGCCGGTGTACCTGGCGTATCTTTCGTGGTTCTCTTGGCGACATTGGGTTCTGTTGGAATCCCGCTGGAAGGTCTCGCATTCATCGCGGGTGTCGACCGTCTGCTGGACATGGCGCGTACCGTAGTGAACGTAGTCGGAAACTCCCTGGCAGCTGTTGTTATTTCTCGCTGGGAAGGTCAATTTGACAAGAAGAAAGCTGAGCAGTACCTGAAAGAAGTAAGTGGTGCAAAAGCTGCTTAATTGTATAAAAGCCAACAAGCCTTTTGTCTGGAGCAATCCGGGCAAAGGGCTTTTTTCTTTTCGGCCGCCTATTGACAGGGAGAAAAAGGAAGAGTACCATCATGTTAACGAAATGATATTAACAAAATGATATTAACAAAAAGTGATAAACAATCTTGTGGCATCCTCATCAAACATGTGCCAGTGGAGGCGAAAACCAAGTGAATGATTCACCGGTCACCAATAAAGATGGAATGACAGAAAAACAATTTTTGCAAAGCTATGATGCGAGCCGATTTGCCAGGCCGTCTGTCACTGTCGATATGCTCATTTTTACCGTCGCGGATGAGCAGGAGGCGAACTACCGCAAGCTGTCTCCAAAGTCGCTGCAGATTCTGCTTGTGAAGCGGGCCGATCACCCTTTCATGGGGCAATGGGCCTTGCCGGGAGGCTTTGTCTCACCGGAGGAAAGCCTGGAGGAAGCGGCGATGCGCGAGCTGCAGATGGAGACCAACATCGACAATATTTATCTGGAGCAGCTATACACGTGGGGAGATGTAAACAGGGATCCGCGCACACGTGTCATAAGTGCTTCCTACATGGCGCTCGTCGACAGCGAATCACTGGAAGTAAAAGCTGGAGAAGATGCAGATGATGCCAGATGGTTCCGCCTCGAGGACAAATGGCTGCGCGAGAACAAGATCGCTACCCAAGATGGAACCATCACAGAGAAGTGGGTACAGCTGCGCTTTTGGAATGAAGCGGAGGAGCTGTCGGCGACCGTAAAGATCACACGAACGGTGGCAGGCCGCACGGTTCGGGAAGAGCGTGAAATCGTTGAGACGAATCATATCGCGTTTGATCACGCCAAAATCATCCAATACGCGCTGGAGCGCCTGCGAAACAAAATCGAGTATACCGACATCGCTTTTGCCCTCATGCCGGAACTGTTTACGTTGACAGAGCTGCAGCAAGTGTATGAAGTGATTTTGGGCAAGGAGCTGCTGGCTGCCGCTTTCCGCAGAAAGGTGGCAGACAAGGTGATGGAGACGAATCACTATCGCAAGCACGCAGGTCATCGGCCATCAAAGTATTACCGTTTCAATCCGGATTGGACAGATAACGCGTAAGCTTACCTAGGGAAGACTATTTTTGCCCGGCAGGATAACCTGAGGGCACTTCGGGAGAGATTTGTGTGATGACAAAATGGACCGCTTACTTTGCTGACTGGACTTGGTTTGAGAGACTGTGGCTGTTCGCATTTACAGCCGTCACCATCTATCTGTACTTCGCCCTGGATGATACGTTGATCGGGCTATTCGCTTCCTTGACCGGAATGCTCAGTGTCGTTCTGGTTGCAAAAGGAAAAACCTGGAATTACTACCCGGGTATCGTCAATGTTGTGCTGTACGCATTTGTAGCCTATGGACAAAAGTATTACGGTGAAGTGATGCTGAATCTTTTGTACTTTTTACCCATGCAGTTTATCGGGCTGTTCATGTGGAGAAAGAACGGGGTGTCGCAAGAAAAACAAAATGACGTGAAGGTCGCTGTGATGACGAACCGCGCCCGCATCTACTGGAGCCTGCTCTGTCTCGCGGTAACCATCGCCTATGCTTGGGTGCTCAAAGCGATGGGAGGCGCGCTTCCATTCATCGACTCATTGACCGCTGTCCTTTCGATCGTGGCGATGATCTTTATGGTAAAGCGTTACGTAGAGCAATGGGTCGTCTGGATCATCATCGATGTGCTCACCATCTACATGTGGGTGGTTGCCTTTATGGGTGACGGGAATGACGTTTCCATCCTCGTCATGTGGATCGCCTACCTGGTGAATGCCATCTACGGCTGGTTGAATTGGAGAGCGCAATACCGCATACAAAAGGAGGAGCAGGCATGGGTACGGTAGGTTTCATTGGCGGGAAATTTCTGCCGCTTCATCTCGGGCATGTCCATGCGATCACACAGGCAGCGTGCTTCTGCGACGAACTGTATGTCATCCTTTCGCATAGCCAGATTCGCGATCGCAAGCTTTGTCAGGCAGCGGGGATACAGGAAATGCCGTATGAGGTACGTCTGCGCTGGCTGTCTGGACTGGTGAAAGATATGGAGAATGTACGCGTGCTGGCCGTAGAAGATACGGCTGACAGCGACGAGCATTACGACTGGGCAGCGGGAGCGGCTGATATTCGGCGAGTAATCGGCAAGCCGATCGACTTCCTCTTCAGCTCGGAAATTGCTTACGAGCCGATATTCAATAAGCTGTACCCGGAGGCGAAGCACATCATCATCGATGCTTTCCGCAAGCAAGTGCCTATTTCCGCGACCCGCATCCGGGAAGATGGCGTGTTTGCCCATTGGGAGTACATCCCTGCGATTGTCCGTCCGACTTTTGTCAAAAAAGTGGTGGTGGTCGGGACGGAAAGCTGCGGAAAATCGACGTTGACCCGTTACCTGGCGAAGATGTACAACACCGTCTTTGTGGAAGAGTACGGGCGAACCGTCTGCGAGGAAGTGGGCGGGTGCGAGACGATTCTGACCGAGGAATACTATCCGTACATCGCCTACGGCCACAAGATGAAAGAATACGAAGCGATCCAGCAGGCAAACAAAGTATTGTTCATCGACACGGAAGCGATTGTGACGCAGTTTTATTCGGAGCTGTACACGGGACGCACGTTTCCTGTGCTCGATCAGGTGGCCAGGGAGCAGCAGTACGATCTCTGGCTCTATCTGGAACCCGATGTGCCATGGGTTGACGATGGCTTGCGGGTGCATGGGGAAAATCGGATTCGTCAGGAAAATGATGAAAAACTGAGGAAGATGCTCGATGATCGGGGGATTCCGTACGTGACAATCGCAGGCAGTTATCAGGACCGCTTGCGACAAGCGATGATGCATGTGGATGCGCTGCTTCGGAAGACTTCCCAGTCGCCGCAAATTCAGCTAGACTAGAGCAACAAACCTATCAAACATGTGGAAGGGAGCTGCTTTTTGGATGCACATCATCTCGCAACCTGTAACACCGCTGTCTCTCAAAGAGTGGGCGGTCGCCGTCAAAGCGCTGGGAGAAGGACACCAGATCATTACGATTCGCAAGGGCGGCCTCTATGAAGAAACGCGTGAATTCAGGCTGGAAAACGACCAGTTTTACCTCTATCCGACTTATGAGCATCAAAAGCTGGAGATGGTGAAGCCAGAGTATCATCCTTTGCTTGCAGCTACTCAAGCTGGGTGGACACCGGAAAAGCAAACGGTCGAGATTTCTTACTTTGCTGAAGTGACAGACGATGTCGAGCTCATGGACGAAGAAAAGCTCCGTGCCCTCTCTCCGTACCATATTTGGACGGACAATTTTGCAGATGTGCGCCTGCACTGGAAGAAGCAAAAGCCTCTCCATATCTTGTTTGCGCGGGTCTACCGTCTGGAGCAGCCGGTCGAGATTCAGATTGAAGAGGCGTACAAAGGGTGCAAATCGTGGCATGACCTGCTGCACACCATACCGGGGCAGTCATTCGAGCCGGTGCTGACTGATGCCTCGTATGCTCAGAAAAAAGAGGAAATCCTGAACATTTTGAACCGATGAAGAAAGGATCATCACATAGAGAGCGTGGAGGGAATCGAATGATGAAAGCCATCGTGGTAACGGAGTTTGGCGGACCGGAGCACATGAAGCTCGTGGATATGGACATCCCGCAGCCTGAGCCGAGGCAGGTCTTGATCCGCGTGGAGCGGACCAGCGTCAATTTTGCCGACATCAAGTCACGCTACGGAAAAAAAGGAGGAGGCTCGCTCCCGTTCATACCCGGACTGGATGCGGCTGGCGTCATCGAGCAGGTAGGCTCTGAGGTGAAGCGCTTCCGACCGGGACAGCGGGTGATTGCCTTCCCAGCAAACGGGACCTATGCGCAGTATGTCGTGGCGAGTGAAGACTTGACGTTCGCGATTCCAGACAGCATGGATTTTGATACGGCAGCGGCAAGCCCGGTTGTTTCCTTCACTTCCTATAAGCTGCTTGCAGATGTAGCCCGGCTCGTTCCCGGCGAAACCGTATTGATTCACGCGGCAGCAGGTGGAATCGGCACGACAGCGATCCAGCTGGCAAAGCTGCTCGGAGCAGGCAAAGTCATCGGAACAGTGGGGAATGTGAGCAAAGCGGCGATCGCGCTGGAAGCAGGTGCGGATCACGTCATCTGCAACGACACCGAGGATTTTGCTGCCAAGGTGAATGAGCTGACGGATGGAGCGGGAGCGGACGTGATTTTGGATTCCATTTCCGGACCGGCATCCGAGAGAAGCATGGAATGCCTGGCATGGTACGGACGTCTCGTGCATTTTGGAAATGCAGGTGGGGAAGTCGGCAGGATCAGGACGGTTGATCTGCATGCAAGCTGCCGGTCCGTTCTCGGCTTCAGCTTTGGAACCACCCGAAACAAGCGGCCGCAGCTTTTGCAGGACACAGCGGAAAAAGTGTTCCAGTACTTGGCGGATGGCAGCCTGACGATCAAGATCGGCCGCCGCTTCGATCTGGAGGACGCAGCAAGTGCACATGCATGGGTGGAAAGCAGACAGAGCACGGGGAAAGTCCTGCTTGATGTGAGGAAGTAGGATTCGAGTGGGAGAATGTTAGTGTAAAGCTCTCGTCCTTGAGGCGAGAGCTTTTTTGCTATCCAGCCTCTTTTTCTCTCACACTCAAAAAAACGCCCAAAATGACAATGATTCCGCCGAGCAAATCGAATATACGTAATCCTTCATGAAGGAACACGGTTGAAAAAAGTACGCCGAAAATGGGACCGAGGTTCATTAGAGCTACCGCTGTACTAGAACTGAGGGTGCGCAATCCATAGTTATAGAGCATAAAGGCTGCAACAGAGCAAAAAATTCCGAGGTAGAGGAATCCGCATCTTGCCTCAATGGGCCGATGCGGCTTCCTTTTATTCAGGCACTCCCATGCGATTTTCCGTGAATAAAAGTGTTTTCCCATGTTGACTTCTCTAACTGTACGAATTATGATTACAGTACTCTTCTGGAGGAGGAAGTCGATGAAGTGAATAGTGAATTTACGATAGCTGTTCACAGCCTGGCCTTATTGGCGAACCTCCCTGACCATATGGCGAGCAGTGAACACATTGCGAAAAATGTATGTACGAATCCGGCACGAATCCGAAAGATCATGAGTAATCTGCGAAAGCATGGCTTTGTACGGACAAAGGAGGGGATCGGTGGCGGCTACATCCTGGATGCTGATCCGCAGGAAGTCAACCTTGCCCAAATTTACCGGGCCGTCTCGAGTGGGACGCTGAAGCCGCACTGGTGCACAGGAGACCCGCAGGACGCGTGTGTCGTCTCTTCCAAGATGCACTGTGTGATGGATCAAATCTTTAATGAAGCCGAGGTACATTACACGAAGTACCTGGAGGGAATCACGATTCAGTCCGTGCTAGATCGAATTAAGCAGCCGTAACAGCTGAAGCTTTCATGTCATACCCAAACTGTAACTTTTCTAAATACACGTAAGGTGGTGCAATAGGATGAATCGAGAAGAACGATTGGCAGTAGGCGAATGGGTTCGAGGCAAGACCAAAGAGGGGGAGCTGATCCACGGATTTGTGGAGAGTATCGATTCAGCAGGGAGTACCGTTCATGTGTATGTGGTAAATTGCGATAACGACATGACGGTGGGCAAAGTAGTCGCCACTCGCGCCAGCTGGGTCGAGGCCATGGCTGAGTCCTCCGGCTATGAAGAGGGGCAGCTGTACGATCTGATGGATCTCGCGTTGTCTACCAAGGATGAGGAGTGGTTCAGGGAGCTGCTCGCTGCGTCGAAGGGATTACCAAAGGAAGCGCCATCGAAAGAAAGAAGAATGGCAGAAAAGCGCCATGTTCGCAACCGCTTGGGAACATCTGCTATTTGGGAATAACGGTTGATACCGTAAGATGTGTAGGGGGAAAAAAGATGACGACAGCAGCACACAATCCGTGGTTTGAAAAAGGCATGACGTTTGAGCAGTACGTGGAGGCCATGAAGGTAAATCGCGAAGAGCTGACGCGCGTGTATGAGCAGGTGGAGTTTTCGGCGGAGGATCTGGCGGTGTGGAAGGATGTCGCACAGCGCAACTGGAGAGGGATTGTCCTCACGGCAGATTGGTGCGGGGATGCAGCCCTGAATGTGCCGATCGTCCAAAAAATTGCGGAACAAAGCAATGTCGAGCTGCGCTACCTGATTCGGGATGAAAATCTCGAACTGATGGATCAGTATTTGACAAATGGAACATCGCGTGCGATTCCGATCTTCATCTTCATCAATGAAGCGGGAGAGAAGACAGCTGTATGGGGACCTCGTTCGCCAGAAGTGCAGGAGCTGATTACCTCTTTGCGCAGCCAGCTGCCTGCCCCGGACGCTCCGGATTTTGAAGAAAAGCAAAAGAATGTCTATCGCGACTTCAAACAGCAAATCACGACGGATCCTGCCATTTGGCGAACCGTGATCAACAGTGTGAAAGCTGCGCTCCAGGGATAAAGAGAATCGAATAGAGACAAATAAACAATGGATAGGACTGGATAAAATAGAAATGAGAAGTGCAGAGAATCATAGGCGACCGATTCTTTTTCTGATGGTAAACATGTTCATTGCGATGTTGGGAATCGGTTTGATCATTCCCATTCTTCCCGAATTTTTGAAGGAGTTTGACGCGGGAGGCAGGACCGCGGGCTATTTGATCGCGGCGTTGGGTTTGACGCAGTTTTTGTTTTCTCCGATAGCAGGAGAATGGTCGGATAAATACGGCCGGAAGATCATGATCGTATCCGGGCTTGCTTTGTTCACCATTTCCAATCTGCTTTTTGCCATGGCGGAGCATATTTCCATGCTGTACATTTCCCGTTTGATCGGGGGAGTCGGCGCCGCAGCCATGATTCCTTCGATGCTGGCGTATGTGGCAGACATCACGACGGAAGAAAAACGCGGAAAAGGCTTGGGCCTGCTCGGAGCGGCTATGTCGCTTGGCTTTGTGATTGGGCCTGGGATTGGCGGTTTTCTCGCCGAGCTCGGACTGCGGATGCCGTTGTACGTATCTGCTGGCGTAGGGGCACTGGCGACCATAGGCTCTTTGCTGTTCCTGCCCGAATCGCTTTCCAAGGAAGCGCAGATGGCGTCGCGGAATGCGAAGGAAAAGAAGGAGAGCATCTTTGTCCAGCTGGGCAAGTCGGTCAAAGCTCCCTATTTCATCATGCTGATCCTGATCTTTACGATGACCTTTGGGCTCGCCAATTTTGAAGCGATCTTCCCGCTGTTTGTCGATGCGAAATTCGCCTACACGGCACGTGACATCTCGATTATCATCACGGTGGGGGCGCTGGCTGGAACGATCGTACAGGCGGCGTTTATCGGAAAGCTGATCACGCGGTTCGGTGAGAAGAATCTGATCAACTGGACGTTCTTCTTCTCGGCGGTTTCCATGGTGCTGATGCTACTGTCAGGAAACTTCTGGTATATGCTCGTGCTGACCGTGATCTTCTTTACACTCACGTCCATCATGCGCCCTGCGATCAACACGCTCATCTCCAAGAAAGCGGGAGACGAGCAAGGCTTTGTGGCGGGAATGAACAATGCCTACATGAGTCTGGGCAACATCTTCGGTCCGGCCGCAGCGGGTACGCTGTACGATGTGCATTTGAATGCCCCTTATCTGGTCGGTGCGATTATTTTGATCGTCAGCCTGTTCCTTTCGAGAAGGGAAGGAAGCAGGAAAATCAAGCCCATCGCGGCTGAGTCCTGATCGGGAAACGGATTCGTTTGTTCTGATGAACGACGGATCCGTTTTTTTTTTGCGTGCACGAAAAAATGCCCGCCAACTGCGTGCGGAACAGCTGGCGGGAAGAATATTACGGTTTGGGCGTTTCCTTTATTGGGCCCTGATGCGCCTGCAAATACTCCAGGGCATGGTAGATGAGCTCGGCAGCATCTGCGCGAGTCATTTCTTCCTTTGGATGAAGCTTGCGGTCGGCATCCAGCTCTACGATCCCAAGGACAATCGCACGTTGGATGGCGCCTTGGTATTCGACAGTGAGCTCGCTCATGTCGGCGAATTCAACAGGGGCAATTTTGATCATGGGAAGATGATGCTGCAATTCCATGGCAATCATGAGCTGATGGATGAATTCTTCCCGTGTCCAGGCTTTGTCCGGATCAAAATCTGCAGGCAGCTCCAACCCGTTTTGGATCGCGATCTGCACGACGTCGGCATACCATTCGTCCGGATCGACTTGTGGAGCTGGTCCCCCTGCTTTTTCGGGATCCGCCTGCAGGTTCAATGTGTTTACAATCAGCTGAATGCCTTGGGCGGCTGTCATGATGGCTTCCGGCATGTAGCGATTGCCATCTACCCCATGTACATAGCCCTTTTCCTGCAGCGCTATAATTTTATCTTTCGCTGCTACTTGGTTCAAATCGGTAAAAGGTGTCGATGCAGCAAAGCTGGATTGACCAAAGGACAGTGTGAGCATAGCTACGATCGGCAGAGCCAGGAGATTGCGTGCTTTCATTTAGGAGCCACCTCGTCTCAAGTTGTTGGTTGATTCGTATATGGGACGAGATTCTGCTCCATCCGTTTCACGGTCCAGCACATTGACTACTGCCCTTCTTTCTTGGGCTGCCCTTTTACCAGATGTGGCTTGGCAGGAGGGATGTCTTCGTCAGGGTCCTCCTCCACAAAGCGCCTGAGGGCTTGCATCTTGTTCTCCCAGAACCGTTCGTAGTGCGAGAGCCAGTCCTTCAGCTCAATCAAAGGCTCCGGCTGCATGCGGTATCTCGTCTCGCGCCCTACCTTTTGCTCTCTGACCAGACCTGCTTCCGACAACACTCGGAGATGCTTGGAAACGGCGGTGCGGCTCATGGGAAAATGTCCGCTGATCACCGTGACTGACATTTCCTGCTGGGCTAGCAAATGCAGCAGCTGGCGGCGAGTAGGATCCGCGATGGCCTGAAAGACATCATGCTTGGCGGCAGATGAGCTCATTATTGCTCCACGTACCCACGAAGTCTAGGCAGTACGGCAGAGTCCCAGCCTTGATTCATGCGGTCTCTGACAACAGCATGGGTTTCGCCCACTTCTGTGACCGTGTCTTCTCTCCAGCCAGAGTGGATCAATGTGAATTCTGTTTTCCCATCGAGGTCTTTCAAAGCAAAGGTAACGACCCAGTCCTTGCCCCAGGAAAACACGAGGCGGTTTGGTGGATCGAGTTCTTTTACCATGCATGGTGAATCTCCGTAGGGGGAGAAAATGGTGAAGGCTTGTCCTTCAATCGCTTGAAAATTGTTCGGCATCAGCCAGGCAGCAATGCCTTCTGCAGTCGAAACAGCCTGCCATACTTTTTGCAAAGGCGCTTCAAAAACCATCGTTTTGACAATATCAGGCAGTGTTCCGTTGGTGTGGTTGGACATGGGTGACCTCCGTTAGGATACATAGTGGAATTTGCAAAAGCGAAACCAAAACGTTTCGTGTTCATTATAGGAAACCAATTGGTTTCGCGTCAAGCGGTTTTCGTTTACCTGATGGCCTCGGCACCGTTACAATAGGAAGAAAGAGAAAAGGGAAGGAGAGGATCACTTGTTTACTTTTTCCACTCTCAGCACATTTATTATCATCGTCATCGGCTTGTTTTTGATACCCGGGCCCGCCGTTCTGTTGACGGCCACCCGCACCGTTCAGGGCGGACGCAAGGCAGGCATCATGGCTGGTCTGGGCATTGCAACAGGGGATTTTATTCATACATTATTTGCCGCGATCGGGCTGTCTGCCGTTTTGATGACCTCCGCGACTGCCTTTCAGGTCGTCAAGTTTGCCGGGGCAGCGTATTTGCTGTACCTGGGGGTTCGTTCGATTCTGGAAAAGCCTTCGGACCCTACGATGCCGCAGGTAGCCCCCATGTCCAATCTGCGCATGTACAGTCAAGCCATCTTGATTGAGGTGTTAAACCCGAAAACGGCGCTGTTTTTCCTGGCGTTTTTGCCGCAGTTTGTTCATCCGGAAAACGGAGCGGCTTTCCTTCAATTTTTGGCGCTTGGCTTGCTTTTCGTCACTTTGAGCATCCTGTACACCTCCCTGATTGCCGTGAGCGTCCGTCACCTCGGCAAGCTGGTCAAAAGTACTCCGTGGATGGGCCGCTGGGGTGGGAAAATGGTAGGAGCCATTTATATCGGCCTGGGGCTGAAGGTGGCGTTCCAGAGCCGGTGACCGCATGGATGATTTCCTAGATGGAAGGTGAGTAGATGAACAAGAGGTTTCAAGACGTGATATCTTCGCCAGAGCAATTTGAAAAGCTGCGTTCGGTATACGGCTATCCAGGTGAGCGGGCCGCGAGGAAGGTCATTTCTCACCTCGATCAGCATTGCCGAGAGTTCATTTCCAAGTCTCCGTTTGTATCGATGGCAACCTCCAATGCGGACGGACAATGCGATGTATCGCCAAGGGGAGACCAGCCAGGATTTGTGCTTGTCCTCGATGACCATCACTTGTTTATTCCGGAGCGACCGGGAAACCGGAGATTTGATTCCATTCAGAACATTCTCTCCAATCCGCAGGTAGGTCTCCTGTTTTTGATTCCGGGTCTAGGGGAGACGCTGCGGATTAATGGAAAGGCGTATGTCTGCCGGGACCAGGAGCTTCTCGAAAAAACGGCTGTGAATGGACGGCTTCCTTTGTTTGGCGTTGGGGTTGAGGTAGAAGAGTGCTACGCCCACTGCGCCAAAGCCATCATCCGCTCGGGGCTGTGGAGGTCAGACTCATGGCTGGCTGAAGATCTGCTGCCCTCCATGCCGCAAATGTACGTGGATCACTGCAAGATCCCTGCGATGACGGCGGAGCAGGTGGCATCGGAATTACAGGAGAGCTATAAGAATCGGTTGTATTGAATTTCGAGAGGCCTGTTATGAAAGTCATTGGATTATCCTCGGGAAAAGAATTGCGGATACGCCAGGGAGAAGCATCCGATGCGCATGCCTTTGCAGACTTCCTGCACCAGATCGCGGGAGAATCGGATAACCTGACCTTTGGACCCAATGAGGTAAACGTAAAGCCGGATGAGCAAAAATAGACGATTCAAAAGATGAATGAGGCACCGAACCAGCTCTTTCTCGTGGCAGAAGTAGAAGGAACGCTGGTGGGGAACCTGACGTTCCGGGGAGGTGCTCGCGCAAGAACGCAGCACGCGGGCGAGTTTGGAGTGAGCGTCTTAAAAGACTTCTGGGGGTATGGGATTGGGAGAGCTTTGATCGAATCTCTGCTGGGCTGGGCGAAGGATTCCGCGGTCGTCCGCAAGATCAACCTGCGCGTCCGGTCTGACAATGCTTCGGCGATTCATTTGTATAAAAAACTGGGCTTCAAAGAAGAAGGGGTATTCACCCGCGAGTTTTTGATTGACGGTGTTTTCTACGATTGCATATTGATGGGGATCGATATTGATTGAGGAGCGTTTCATACCCAGCCGACTTCAAATTTTGAGGTCGGCTTTTTTTCTTTGTTAATACATCTCGGCGTTTTACGTATTAGCTAGTGTCAGACATAAAAACAAATTGCGCAATTTGTTGATGAAGATGAAAAGGAGGAAAAAGATGGAGATCGTCCAGGCACCTGCGGGTTTCTGTCAAAGCCAGCAAAGCGACACGCAGGACAGACTCCTGTCGTCCGAGAGGTTTACGCAAATTTATGACGCCTACTATACACGTGTCTATAAATATATTTGCTATCGAATCAACAACCACCACGCGGCAGAAGAAATATGCAGCCATGTCTTTGAAATGGTCATATCCAAATACAGCAGCTTTTCACCGGAAAAATCGAATTTTGAAGTGTGGCTCTTCGCCATTGCGAGAAATGCCGTGACGGATTACTTTCGGTCGCTCAAGAAAAAGAGAGCAGTCTTTTCACTCGACAGTATCCTGGATATGGTCCTGGCCAAGCCATCACCGGAAGAATGGGTCATCCAGGGCGACGACAACCATGCTTTGTTTACGGCTCTCGCCAAGCTGAGCGATAAAGAACGGAACATCATTGCCATGAAATTCGCTGCAGGTCTCAAAAATTCGGAAATTGCGGCTTTGCTCGGGGTAAGTGGCTCCAATATCGGAGTGGTGCTCCACCGCAGTCTGAAAAAGCTGCAAAAAGAACTGGATCAAGGAGGGTTCCTCTATGACTGAGAAGCAGGATCTAGGTGAATTTCAAAAAGTGACGGACTTGCTAGAGAATGCAGAAGTCGATGGCCGCGAGCATAAAGATCGGATTTACAAGCGTCTGAAATTCAAGCTGGAAGCAGGAACGATTCACAAATTTGATGCCAAACAGGAAGAGGTTGGGATACTCATGAGAAAACAGAAATGGAAAACGATTACGGTAAGCGCTGTTGCGGTTGTCGTTCTTTGCGGGGCTTTTTCCACCACGTCTTTTGCACAAGGGATGATTCAATCGATCCTGGCGCGCTTCCAGGTGGGTAATATGGAAATCACTCAATACGATAGGGAACTGCCTGTTGAACGGCCTGTTGTTGAGAAGAACAGCGCTTCAGTTACTCAGAAGGAAGAAGCAGCAGTGGGCCCGGCGCCAGTTTCTCCCGATACCCCGGAACACGCGCGAAGAGGAGTTGCCCCCAAAAAATTGACGGTGGAAGAGGCGCGTTCGGCGTTGGACATGGATTTCCCTGCACCGGGATGGATGGCGGATTATCAATATGTGAACAGTGTCATCCATGGGGACAAGATGGTGGAGGTGCAGTACGCAAAGGGAGACGAAGTCATTTCCTTGTTGATCTCGACTGGTTCAAAAAACGGGATCAGCACCACGGATCAAGTCAAAATCAAAACGATTAGCGGGCATGAGGTCTATTTTGCAAATGGAATCGTGATTTGGGAGCATGAAGGATTTACCTATGAAATGTATCAAATGGCCGAGAAGGATTTTGACGATGAGACAATCGGTAAAATCATGGATTCGCTGTCCACAGAAAGCAAGTAAAGGATGGCGAGTAGGAGGTAGCGTCATTGCCGTACTGCAAGAGATGACGCTACTACTCCTGCTGCTAGGCTGGTAAACCGTTTCAACCCTGATCTGTGTCTCATACGATACAAGAATACAGGGGAGGGAATGATCCATGGCAAATAACAGAGCGCTTTGTGAGCAATTCTCGAGCATTATCGGGGGCCAGCCAAGTTTTGCTGGTGGAAAGTGTGTTTCGACCATAAGCCGAAATCAAATAAAAGCATTCATTCTAGGGAAAAAATTTCGAGTCACGTCTTCTTTTTCGTTTGAATCCATAAATCGTAAGACGGGCAGAGGGCTTTGTTTAGGCCGAGCAGCATTCTTGCAAAAAGAAGTCAATCGATTCATTTCGGCTATAAAAAAGCAAGGAATAAAGGTGACGTCAGTTCGGAACGAATGGCTTTTCGATCAGCCTCGTTTGATTTATATCAATATAGAAGCGGTCGATCAACCGCTTGCTTTCGCTCGGAAAGTCAGGAGAGCGCTGGACGAGATCAAGACATCCAGGAGCAGCAAATAGAGCGCGGCAAGGAAGCTTCTGACCAGTCAGAAGCTTTTTGATTTCCTCTTGCTCCTGCCACGGTAAATAACCAGCAGGCTAGCCTCTCCATTATGTTGCCGAATCTTCCCGCCGTTGGAGGCATACGATTATCATGATAAAATCGCATGAAAAGGATATCGGGGGTTTTATGAGACTGGCAGGACAACAAATCTATCTTCGCTTTTACAAGATTTCTGACGCCAGCGAGTTAGCTGAGTTACATGCTAGAAATCGCGAATTTTTCCAACGAGTTTCCCCATTACTCCCAGATGCCTTTTATACAGAAGAACATCAAAAGACACGCATTGAACAAGTATTGAAAAAGACAGATGAAGGGCAAGTATACGCGTTTGGAATCTTTTTAAAAGCAACGGATCAACTTATCGGAGACATTTCATTAACTCAAATTGCTAGGGGAAACGTCCAAAGCTGTACGACGGGATTTACTTTAGATAAGGAGTATAATGGAAAGGGCTATACAACAGAAGCTCTTCAACTTGTTGTAGACTTTGCTTTTAGAGAATTAAAACTACATAGAATTGAAGCAGGAGCCATGCCTGACAATCTAGCATCTATTCGTGTATTAGAAAAAGTTGGGTTTACAAAAGAAGGTATAGCGAAAGAAAATGTAAAGATTAATGGCAAATGGACAGATCATCAGATATTAGCGATCATCAACAGCTTGGATGTGTAAGCTCATACCTTCCTCTGCTGGGTCCATTCTGGATCACGGTGTGTGGGCAAGCTTCTTCTTTTTCAAAGAATGCATTTATGGTAATATTTAGTATAATTACTAAAGATAAACGATCGAGGAGCCTACAACCGAAAAGGGAGAAGAGATTGCCATGAGATTATGGATACGGGTGTCATTTGTATTTTTATCGTTACTGCTAGGGCTGACCGCTTCATTGGAGAGTGCAAAAGCGTCTTCGCCTGCAGAGCCCACACTGGAACTCGAGTATAAAAATCTGCCTGATTACTTCGTCGTTGGAAAAACGTACAAGCTGGAAGTGGAATCTCTGAGCATCGGGGGAGAAGTAAAGAAAGCGGAGTTTGCTTTTGACAGTGATTCCGATGAAGTGGTGGAAAATGTGGAAACGGTCTTGACCGATAACGGAAAGCACTTTACGACCACGGGTGATTTCACTCCCAAGAAAAAAGGGAAGCATACCCTGACGTTCACGATGGAAGTCGAAGGGAATGGGAGTTATTACATAGATTCTAAAACAGCAAAGATTCGCGTACTGAATGATGGGGATATCTTTGTACCTGGCGATCCCGTAGCAGTAGACATAAAAATGACGACTTCGACCAGCAAATTTGAGGTCGGCAAGCAGATTAAGATCAGTGTCACTACCCCGAAAAAAGGAACGACGTACGATCAGGTCCGTTTTGAACTGCTGAGTCCCTATAAGGATGAAAAAGTGGAAGGAGTCAAAACTGTTGCTTCACGCAGTACGTATACGACAACTGGATATCTGACTCCCCAGCATGAAGGGGAGTATCGCATCCACTTCAGAATGACCATGAGCGATGATCAGGGGAAAGAGTGGGAAGCTACGGCGAGTAAAACAGTGAAAGTGAAGAAGGTAGAACCGAAAAAAATAAAAGTATTGTTTGTGCCTCTGGCGGCTACTCCCAGATTGCAATATGGCGGTGAAGCGGTAGTCATAGCGAAATTCCCCACGTATTACGCAAAGCAAGGCTATTCTTATTATTGGTCAGACAATGTCACGGGACTTGTCGGGCCAGTCTCGCAAGACAATCAGTACACATATATCGTAGGTGTGTTCAAGGCAGAAAAAACGGGTGAACATCAGGTTGCCATCAAGGTGACACGGGAACACCAGTGGGTCGGGGAAGCGAGCATGCAGATCACGGTGGATGAGTATTAGGGAAAGTCGTTCAAATGAAGCAGGAAAGCCTCCCGGGGAGGCTTTTTTTCGTTTTTGTCACCAAGCAACCCATGGGTCCAAAGCTTGTGATTTATGCAATAATGGGTAAATGATGCAAGCGTGAATACCTTAAGGATGGAACCTCCACATCAATCACCAAAACTGGTTCGATGCGGGAAATGGCATAAAAGATGCACCGTCCAACAAAAGATCCATTGACGAACACTTGAACAGACACTACCTTTAAAAGATATTATCATTCATTCCTCATTCATTTCCATTCTGGCAAGCAGGAGAACAAACCATGCAAAACAAGCTGACGATCGGAGAAATGGCAAAGCTGCGCGGCATAACGGTGGATACACTGCGTCATTACGACAAAATTGGGTTGCTGAAGCCCTATTACATTGATTCCGATACCGGATATCGCTACTACTCGATTTCCCAGTATGAAGTTCTCGGAACGATCAGAGAGCTGCGGAGAATCGGTTTTTCGCTGGAGGAAATCAAAGATTTTCTCACGAATCGCACGGTCAAAAAATCGGTTCAATTTCTTCAGCAATCCATGGACAAGGTCCAGGAAAAGATAAAGGAACTGCAAGCCATCCATACGATCATGATGAACCGTTTATCCCATATCGAAAAGTTTCTCGACAGCTACAAGGATTCGGACATAGTGGTGAAGCATTTTGAAGAACGGGAGTACATCCAGCTGGCCAAGCCGGTAAAGTGGAGGGATACAGAAGAAGCGTATTTTGGATATTTAAAGCTGGAAAACAGGATCGGAGGAATGATTCCGGTATTGGCTAGCAATAAATTTGGAGACGTTATCCCAAAAGAGTATTTTGATCAAATCCGCCATTCCAGCGAAGTTTCCGACAGCTTTGGGGAATTAGAGTCGCAAATTTTCCTGCTGGTACAGGATGAAGTGTCGGAGCAGCCCACGCATAAGATCGAAAAAGGCTCGTTTCTATGTGCCTACCATGGAGGGCTGACTCATGAGAAAAGGGTGGCTCAGCTGAAAAAACTACTCGATTATTGCGATGCTCATGGATATGTGATCACCGGTGATGCCGTTCGAATTATGCAAGTCGATGTTTCATTGACGGATCAGCATGAGGAAGCCTATTACGAAATCCAACTCCCGATTCAAGTGATAGCGGGCCAGAAATAGCCTCGAAATGACATGCGGTCATTTCTGGGCTTTTTTTGTATGAAAATTTACGCTTTACTCTGGAGTAAGACGAGACTTTATACTGGGCTCATGCAAATGCAGTGCTGTCATAGACAGTGAAAACGAAAGCGTTTTCGTGAGCATGGAGTAAAGAAAGGAACGTGAAGCGGATGAGTCACCCGTCAGCAGACATCATGATTGCGAGCAATGCAGTCTTTACAGGGCTAAGTGATTATCCGGAGCCTGCGTCCATCGCGATCGCAGCGGGCAAGATCATTGCAGTAGGCACTGCGGAGGAAATGAAACCTTTCACAGGTGAGAATACCAAAGTCTATGCCTACCAAGACCAATTGATCATGCCAGGCTTTCATGATTTTCACCTTCACGTCATGGACGGGGCTGTCACGATGGATAGCGCCTACTTGTTCTCGGCCCGTTCTGAAAAGGAAGCGCTCGACATCATTCGTGAATTTGCCGAATCACGGCCAGATGAGCCATGGGTGATTGGATCCACATGGGATTCAGGTTATTGGGATACGAAGAAATTGCCCGATCGGCATGCTTTGGATCGGATTCTCCCGGATCGTCCAGCGCTTATGTTTCACGCGGAAGGCCACTATGCCTGGGTGAATTCGAAGGCTTTGGAGATTGCCGGCATTCATCGTGATACCGAAAACCCTACTTACGGGATCATCGGAAAAGATGAGAAGGGTGAACCAGACGGTCTTTTATACGAAAAAGCAATGGGAGCCGTCATTGAGCATGCCTACCGTTTTTCACAGGAAAAGAAGAGGGAACTGTTTACCCAATTCCTCGGTCATGCAGCCAGCCTGGGAGTCACGGCCGTCCACGACTTGTTTGCTACGGAGTCCTTGGCTGTGTTAACGGATTACGAGCTTTTCAAAGAATTTGAAGACGAAGGAAAGCTGACGACGCGCATCCATCTGTGGCCTGCTTTAGATGGAGATCTGGAGCGTGCCAAGCAGCTTCGGGCTAGATACCAATCGGATATGCTCCGCGTGTCAGGGCTGAAGCAATTCATCGATGGGGTCATTACGGCGAGGACGGCCTATTTGCTCGAGCCTTATGCGGATGATCCGGAAACTCGCGGAGACACGTCCTTCCCTCCTGAGACGATCAAAAAATGGGTCGTGGACGCGGATAAGGAGGGCTTCAGCATTCGTTTCCATGCGATTGGAGATGGAGCGATTCGCCTAGCTTTTGATGCCTATGAAGAAGCACAAAGGACAAACGGGGTTCGAGATTCCCGCCACTCCATCGAGCATGTGGAAGTGATTCATCCGGATGATATCCATCGTTTCAAGAAGCTGGGTGTCACGGCCTCGATGCAGCCTGATCATTTTGCCATGTCGGAGCGAGGCGTGTACACGGAGCGCATCGGTGCCGAACGGGAAAAATATGTGTTCCCGATTCACACGCTGCAAAAAGCCGGTGCGAAGCTGGCCTTTGGAACGGACTTCCCCATCGATGTCTTGAATCCGCTCCTTCAAATTTATCGAGCGGTCACGAGAATCGACAGCAGCGGAAAAACAGTATGGCATCCGCATGAACGAATCTCCCTTGCCGATGCCTTGAAGGCGTATACGTCCGGATCTGCTTACGGCACCTTCCGGGAGCATGAGCTCGGGACATTGGAGGTAGGGAAGCGGGCTGATCTCATCGTCCTGGAACAAAATCTTTTTGAAATCCCCGTTGATAACATCCCGGAAGTAAACGTACAGCTAACGATGGTGGATGGAAACGTTGTGTATGACCATGCGAATTCATTCGCGGTGAAGTGATCAAGCGAAGTACCGGCAGTCATCAAACGGCAGTGCAGCGAACGTAAAAGCTGCAGCTGCCGTTTTTCGTTCAAGTGCTGCTGTCTGCACTTCTGCATCATGAAAGCCTCTTATTTTTCGTCCATATATTGTAAAATGAAGTGGTTCATTAAAGTCTTGCGTAAACTTGCAAGGAGAAGGGTGGCACTGAGCCATGGCAAAGGATCGGATGGAACCAGGCATTCTGGAAAAACAAACAGCGAGCATACGATGTATTATCGATTCACCTGAGAAACAGAAACAGCTGTACAAACGGACACTGCTGATCGTGATCCTCTCGCAAATCTTCGGAGGTGCCGGGCTCGCAGCAGGTGTCACGGTCGGGGCGCTTCTGGCGCAAGAGATGCTCGGGACGGACAGTTTGGCAGGAATCCCTGCTGCCCTGCTCACGCTCGGTTCCGCCGTGGCTGCTCTGCTCGTTGGGCGGATCTCGCAGAAAGTGGGACGCCGGATTGGACTTGCGGCCGGATTTTTGGCAGGGGGCATCGGTGCGGTCGGAGTTATTTTCGCGGCGATCAGTCAAAATGTTCCGCTTCTTTTTCTCTCGCTCCTGATTTACGGAGCGGGCACGGCGACCAATCTGCAAGCTCGCTACGCAGGAACTGACCTGGCAGGGCCGAAGCAAAGAGCGACAGCAGTGAGCGTGGCCATGGTTTCCACCACATTTGGTGCTGTGGCCGGCCCCAACCTGGTTGAAGTGATGGGCGGGATTGCTGCCTCCATGGGCATCCCGTCTCTGGCCGGCCCATTTATTTTAGGGGCTGCCGCTTTTATTCTGGCGGGTCTGGTATTTTTGCTTTTCCTGCGACCTGATCCATTGGTGGTTGCCAAAGCCATTGCGGAAGCGCAGAAGGCCGACCAGCAGACGCAGTCCGATCTCCAAGGGTACGAGCCGGCAACCAACAACAGGGGGATCATCGTAGGGGCTGTCGTCATGATTCTCACGCAGATTGTCATGGTCGCCATCATGACGATGACGCCCATCCATATGAAGCATCACGGCCACGGACTAGGCGAGGTCGGTTTGGTGATCAGCATTCATATTGGCGCGATGTATTTGCCATCGCTTTTGACCGGTATCCTCGTTGACAAGGTGGGGCGTACAGCCATGTCGTTTGCATCAGGGGCTATCCTGCTTGCCGCAGGCATCACGGCTGCACTGGCGCCAGCCGATTCTATGGCCTTGCTGATCACGGCCCTCGCACTTCTCGGTCTGGGCTGGAACTTTGGCCTGATTAGTGGGACTGCGTTGATTGTAGATGCCACACATCCTGCCAACCGGGCCAAAACGCAGGGGACGATTGACGTCTTGATCGCACTCGCGGGGGCGTCAGGGGGAGCGTTGTCAGGCATGGTGGTCGCGCAGGCGAGCTACGCCGCTCTTTCACTCGCAGGAGGTTTCCTGTCCCTTCTGCTGATTCCAGTCGGCGTATGGTACCATCACAGCAAAAAGGCAGCAGAATCACAGAGCATGACGCTATAAGAGCGGCCGGTTACACCTTGGACTTGGGGTAACCGGCTTTGATTTATGTTTTTGCAATCCTGCGTTGGGCTTCTTTCAAAGATGAGCACTGCAGCTAGCAAAAATTGACAATATGTGGAGCATCCTCTTATAGTAAGGGAAAAACGTAGAGGATTGAGGGAGAATCGTTGGGGAAAATCGCTTTGTTTTCCGTGCTGTGGTGGCTGACGGGAAGTCCTTTTGCCGCCATGCTTATCATTTTGCTGCTGCTGTACGTGCTGGATCTTCGCTTTGTCCGGTTGCTTCCGGATATCACCAAGCCATACCGGAGATGGAGGCGTCTGTCTTCTCTGCAGAGCCAGCTGCGTCTCAATCCCCATGACACGTCCGCCAAGCTGGAGGCAGCCCGCTTGCTGATGGAAAAACGGCAGTTCAATGAGGCATTGTCTTATCTGGAGGAAATCTCCTCACTCATGGAGGACTCCCCAGAGTATTTGAGCGACAAAGGAATATGTCTCTTGAAGCTGGGGCGCCTGGAAGAGGGCTTGCCTCTGATCGAGCAGGCGTTGAGCGTCAATCCGCGGGTCAAGTATGGAGAGCCTTACCTGCGGGTTGCGGAGGCCTATGCGAAAAGGCATGAGGTGGGAAAAGCGCTCGCGAGTCTCGAACAATTGGCAAAGATTCACATGTCATCGTGCGAGGTCTATTACAAGCAAGGGGAACTGTACGGCGTCTTGCAGCAAAAAGAAAAAGCCAAGCAATCGTATCTGGAAGCAGTTGACGTTTATCGTGGCTTGCCGTCTTACAAACGGCGGACGGAAAGACGCTGGGCCCTTCTGGCGTGGCTAAAAGGGAAGGCTTGAAGAAAACAGGACTCTCTGTTCGGAGCATCCTCTCCGTCAGAGGGTCTTTTTGTATGACCAGCCTCTTTCCAGACGAATAGATGCCCCCTAGCGGACACAGACTACTCGCAGGAGGGGTTAACATGTATGTTAAGATGTATCCATTGATACTTGTGGTCATTTTGTTGTTGACCGGCTGTACAAATCAAAAACAATCTATGCCCAATGTGCCAGCTCCCGAACAAGCAAAATCGTACAGGACTGCTGGCGTAGACACACCTGCGTGGAAAAAAACGGCTGATGCGATCGTTGACGAGGGAATGCAGTATCTGGGTACACCTTATGTTTACGGAGCAGAGAGGTTCAATGACAAGACATTTGATTGTTCATCCTACGTTCAATTTCTTTATGCAAAGCATGGCATCAATCTCGGGTATAACGCCAGAGAGCAAGCCGTAGAGGGTAAAGAAATACCGTTTATGAATTTGCGCAAGGGCGATATCATGTTCTTCTCCGATGAAGATTTCCCTAATGAGGTTGGCTTGAGCAAAGTGCGGCATGTAGGCATTTATATGGGGGACGGAAAAATACTCCATACGTACGAACCAGGAATCGGGGTAGTGATCAGCAATATCCACAAGGACGAAAAAGAAGGGGAATACTGGTACCAGCATTACCTGTTTGCACGAAGAGTGATTCCGGGGTAACGGTGCCAGCTGCTGGAGCTTGAAAATACTACGACCGTTCGAGGAAAATCCGGGTGCATCCCGGATTTTTTGTTTGTTGTGGAGCCCATCTTGCTATGCGCAAGTTTCGTACAAAAAAGTGTCAATATAAAGATGTGAGAATATCTATTTCATTGAATCGCAAAGTTGTATAGAGTAAGAAGCGTTCAAGTTTCTACTTCGGTGGGAAAAGAGGGTGAACGGGCGCAAAGGAGGGAGAGCGCAGTGAACAAACAGCAAGAGCAAAAGCAGAGAACCATGCTCACGAAGCGTTTGAATATCCTGTTTGTCATCGTCTTTTTGATCTTCACCGTCGTGGTTCTGCGTCTGGCAGATATCCAGATTGCCGAGGGCCAGGACTATGCCAAGCAGGCGAGCAAGCAAAATTTCAAAGAGACGCCGATCACGGCCATACGGGGAGACATCTACGACAAGAACGGAAAGGTGATCGTGAACAACCGCGCTTCGTTCACAGCTGTCTTCCATGAGCTCGACGACATGACGAGCCACGATTATTTGAATCTGGTCACCAAGCTGGAAAAGGTGTTGACCGGCACAAACAAAGCCTCCCTGCTGAAGAAGATGGATGTAGGCTACGAGCTGAAGAACGGGAAAATGGAAAGAACGATGCGTCTGTCTCCGAAGCTGACGGAGAAGGATCTCAAATTTGATTTGTCGCCAAAGGAAATCGCTTATCTGGAGGAGCATTTGAGCGAGCTGCCTGGCGTTGAGGTCTTGACCAAGCCCATCCGCGTCTATGATCCAAAACAGGTGGCTGTCCAGGCGATCGGCTACGTCCGCCCTTATCATGTGGCAGAGAACCTCGGCTCCGATTTTTACCTCCAGCAGAAGGATCACTATCAGCCGAACCAAATGGTAGGGCTGGACGGGGTGGAAAGAAGCTATGAGGAGCAGCTGCGGGGCGAGAACGGCTACCAAAAATACGAAGTCACCTCTGACCAGACGATCATCAAAATGCTGGAGGAGAAGCCTCCCGTAAAAGGGAACGATCTGTACCTTACCATCGACGAGGATGTTCAACTGGGAATTCGCGACTTTATCAAAGGCTTTCTGCCTGATCTGAGGCGGACGGTGGACAAGGCCTCCCAAGCAAAAGGTGCGTACGTCGTTGCCATGGAAGTGAAAACGGGGAAAATCGTAGCGATGGTCAGCTATCCGGAATACGATCCGAATGTATGGTCGCTTGGCTTGGACAGCGACACCTATGACCAGATCAAGTATTCTGTGACGAACGGCACGATCAAGGATGCCCCGTACGATGTGCGGCCCAAAACAGGCAAAGCTGCCGAAGCGGAAAATTACAAGCATCCTCAGTCCATCGTGCCAAGCGGGTCAGTGGTAAAGCCTGTCACCGTGCTCATGGGAATGGCGGAGAAGGTGATCAGCCCGTATGACAGCTGGGTGGATCCCGGTGCTTATCACTACGGCCGGGGAACAGACACCGTCAACAACGACCAGCATCACAACTACGGTATTCTTACCCCGCAGAAGGCTCTGCAGAAGTCATCCAATACGTATATGGCCCGAATCGGTGAGCTGATGGCCAGCAAGTATGGAAAAGATGCAGTCAGTATCATGCAAAATTATTACCATCAGTTCGGGCTGGGTGTCCAGACGGGGATCGATCTGCCCGGAGAAAACGAAGGCAAGGAAGACTATCTGGTCATGAACAAGGAGTACGGACCGCTCGCCGCTATGGTCCAATCCTCCTTTGGCCAGCAAGTCCGCTTGACTACCATGCAGCTTGCTCAGTATGCCGCGACTCTGGCAAACAAAGGCGTGCGGATGCAGCCGCAGATCGTGGATCAAATCAAGGATAGCCAAGGGAAAGTGGTGCAAACGTTCACTCCCAAGGTAATGAATACGATCAAGCTTCCTGACCTGTACTGGAACATCGTGCATAACGGCATGTATCTGGTGACGCAGCCAGGAGGAACAGCGATCAACGCGTTTGCGGGGCTTCCCTACAAAATAGCGGCGAAAACGGGAACCTCCGAGCAAGACATTTACACGCCAACCACCGTCGTTGACAAGAAAACGGGCAAGACGTCGGAAAAATGGTCGCGTTACGCCCGCATCACCAATGGTGTGCTGATTTCATTCGCGCCGCTGGAAGATCCGAAGTTGGCTGTCGCGGTCGTAGTGCCCGAGGGCGGATATGGCGGCCGTTCTGCAGCGAATATCGCCAGAGCTGTCTATGACATTTACGACAAGAAGGTCGGTCTTGTGACACCGGCAAAAACCGGAAAGTGATTCTTTGTATGTAATCGGAAAAAGGGCAGTGGCAGTGAGGACGGATAGGATCCCCTTTGAGTAGACAAGTGCTGATAAAGCGCAATAAAGTCTACTTGGAGGGGATTTTCGTATGATGAGGTCTGAAGATCTTACTCTTCAATCCAAGCTGCTTCTTCGTCCCATCTGAAACAAACAGTCCCACCAAGGTAAGCGCAGCTCCTAGCATCGCGATCCATGTGATATCCTCATGCAAAATAAGCGAAGAGGCTACAATGGTAATCACTGGCACCAAATATATATACAAACTCGTTTTTACCGCTCCCAAAATCCCCAAGGCCCAGTTCCAGCTTACAAAGCATAAGGCAGAAGCTGCAAACCCTAGAAAGAATAGATGCAATAAGTTGGAGACGCTAACGAACCTCGAGATGTCGAAGGTAAAGTCCAGCGATACGAGAGCAGGTAACATAAACAGTAAACCGTAGAAAAATACTTTGCGCGTGCTACCCACGGTATGATATCCAAGCTTGCTTATTTTTCGCATGAACACAGAATAAACAGCCCAAACGATGGATGCAAGGATGGCCAGTAAGTCTCCTAGGGGATTCAGCTGTAATAGAAAGCTGCCATTACACATAATCAATGCAATCCCGATGATCGCGATAACAAAGCCTACCAAAAAGCGAAGACGTAATTTTTCTCCCTCTAAGCTGAAGTGGGCCAAAACAGCTGTGAAAAATGGGGAAATGGAAGCGATCACGCCAACATTGGAGGCAAACGTATAGGTAAGCGCGATATTTTCAAGTAAAAAGAACAAGGTAACGCCACACAGCCCCGCAATGATATAAAGTAGCTCCTCTTTAAAACCTCTTGTTTTGACTCGCCGAGGGTACACAATCAGCAGTGTAAGATAGCCAATGATAAATCGAAAAAAGAGAATCTCAATAGAAGTAAAATCGACCAGTAAAAGTTTGGTGGATATATAAGTCATGCCCCAAATCAGGATCGTAACGAATGCCGCCAGATGCCCCGCAGATATTCGCTGAGTCTTCATTTCGTGATCTCACTGCTGGCCGGCAATACCGATTCTGTTAGAGGTTCAAAAATTTTCATGTATTGTTTCGGTGTTAATCCGATCATTTTTTTGAAGAAATTCGAAAAATGGCTTTGGCTGCTAAAGCCAGTATGAAAAGCTACCTCCATCGGCGGAATGCCTTGTTCCAACAGTTTTTTAGCATTTCCGATCCGAATGGTCTCAAGATAACGATAGGGGGAGATGCCATTTTGTTTGGTAAAAGAGCGCAGCAGATGATATTTGCTTATTTTCGTCAGCTCGCTCAACTGGTCAAGTGTGATTGGATGTGAGTAGTTTGATTCCAAATACTCACATACCATTCTCAATTCAGTGGTAGGTTCTTGTGGGCAATGCTCCGGTACGGTATCGGAATATTCTTGTAAGAGCTGCTCGATCAGAAACAGAAACAGCTCCTCTTTTTTGAAGTCGCTGTCTCCCTCAGAAATCATCAAATGAAGCTCTCGAAGCGAGGGTGCAAGCTCGCTGCGATAAAGAACGGTTTGTGCAAAGCGGGGCAGGTATTCCTTTCCTGTGATTTCACATACGGCTTGGCGCATGACATCCTCAGGAATGTTAAGACTGCGATAGTCCAGCGTTTTCCCGTCCACCTGTTCACAAGTGTGAGCGTCACGCGGATTGAAGATGATTACATCGCCGGCGTTCGTGATATATTCCTGGTTTCTGCATAACAGATAACGCTTTCCTTTTTCGATAAAGCCTAAGACATAATAATCATGAAAATGGTTTGGAAATTTCTGCATAATCCCTTGAAAACAATACGCCTCTATTTTTAATTTCTTATCGAAAAAGACCGTCCGTACCTCATTGGCCATTCGTTTTCCCCCTTAGCTTGTTGATGTATGGATAACATACCACACGAATGTGAGTGGTTCTTGCATGATGTTGCTCAGTCACAACAAAAGCTGCCACCACTAGCCTGAAACTTGGATAACGTAAGACCTATGTGGTTACTGAGAACGCAAAAAAGGCGGTGGCAGTCCAGGACATTATGCTTCGTCCGTGTCTGCTGCTGCCTTTTTGGTTGGAGCTCTGATTTAAGTCTTGTTCGGATCGTAATAAGTTCCAAGCCGGATCCACGCCTCTTCCATCTCGTTCAGTACGCCTGTCGCCTTTTCCGAATCCCGATGAAACATGGAACGCAGGATCGCAGTCAACAGGGACATGGGAGCGACAAAGGATTCCATATGAGAGGCGATGCCTGTCGGTGTATACAGCACTTCATCCGCGTATTTGCACAGCGGTGAGGAAGGGTAGTCCGTGATGACGATGACACGGGCACCGCGCTTTTTGGCAATCGCGAGAGAATCCACGCTAAAGCGCGTGTAGCGGGCAAACCCGATGCCGACAATCACGTCGTCTTCCTGCAAGCGGTGAAGGCGGTCATTGGTCCGGGGCTCTCCGCTGAACAAGAGCGTATCCTTGTTGAGCAGGTTCAGGTAAAAGTCAAAAAAGGTACCCAGTGCCAAGGTGCTGCGGGCGCTTACTATGCCAATCCGCTTGGCTGACAAAAGCAGCTGCACGATCCGGTCCAGTGCATTGAGATCGATCCGCTCCATCATCAGATTCAGATTGTGGACGTCTTCCTCAAAATGCTGCATGACCGTCTGCTGCTCGGCCTCGGTAACGCTGCGGGTCAGCTGAAAACGTTGGCCGGTCGTCAGACGAGAGCGGACCATCTCCTGCAGCTCGCGAGATAATCCGGGAAACCCGGAATAGCCGAGGAACGTGGCGAATCGCGTGACTGTTGCTTCGCTCACGCCTGCCTCACGGGCCATTTCCGCTACATTATAAAACGCCGATGATTCGGGATCACGCAATATCACATCCGCGATGGCCTGCTGGGAGGGGCTCATCTGCGGGTACATATGAGACAGCTTTTGCAATACGGTAAGGCTCTGATTCAAATAGGCTCACTCCTGTCCAGCACAAATCCTGCGATAAGTATACGACAGGTCAGAAGGAGTGACAATTGCGCCCCTTACACGAGCGGATCTTGTTTGAGCGCAGCCATGCTTTTCTCGAATGCATCCAGAGTCGCTTTGACCTCGGCTGGGCCATGGGCCGCTGATAGGGAGAATCGGTTCATCGGCTTGGAATAGACGCCGTTTTCCATCAAGAGATAGTCGAGAGCCAGGCGGAGCTGATTGTTGTTTTTGCCCAGATCGCGGTAGTGACCGACAGTCTCCCCTGTCGCCAGGACATTGAAGATGGTGCCTTCGCCGAGGGTATGGAAGGGCAGGGCGTATTCCTTGGCGAGCGCGTCGATGCCAGTTCGCAGCTCGTTCGTTTGTGCCACGATCTGCGCAAAGTTACCCGGCTGCTTCAAGTAGCGGATGGTAGCTAGGCCAGCGGCGATCGACAGCGGATTCCCATTAAAAGTACCGCTGTGGAAGACGACCTCCGACTTTTTGCTGGAGCGCAGCGGGGAGGCCAGCTCCATGATGTCACGCTTGCCGCCCACGACGCCGATGGGGAAGCCGCCGCCTACGACTTTGCCCAGTGCGGTCAGGTCAGGTTGGACACCGTAGAATGCTTGCGCGCCGCCCACCTCGATACGGAAGCCTGTTTTCACTTCGTCAAAAATCAGGACAATGCCCAGCTTCGTCGTGAGCTCGCGCAGGTTTTTCATAAAGGTGCGATCGGCAGCGATATAGCCGGAGAGCATGGGCTCCATGATCACAGACGAGATCAGATCCGCATTTTCAGTCAGGATGCGTTCGCAAGCGTCCCAGTCATTGAAAGGCAGGATGACGCTGTGATCGCGATAGTACTCTGGCGTCCCGAGCGATTCCGGCACGGGATGCGGAGCCTGCGTCGTTCCGGCGAGATCAGCCGTCGGGTTCACGCTTTGCAGGACGTGGTCGTGCGCACCGTGATAATGTCCTTCAAATTTGGCAATGTGAGACTTTCCGGTGTATGCCGTAGCGAGACGCAGGGCAAACAGGGTAGCCTCTAGGCCGGAGTTGGTAAAGCGGACCTGATCAAAGCTCGGGTAGAGCTCTAGCAGCTCGTCGGTCATTTCCATTTCTAGCGGGTGGGTCGCGCCAAAGCTGCTCGTTCCCTGCTTTTCCCAGACCTCTTGAGTCGCTTTCAGAACTTCCGGATGAGCATGGCCGAGCATGAGAGCGCCATAAGACAGCAGGTAGTCCACATAACGGTGACCGTCCAGATCGATCAGGCTTGCTGCCTCGGCTTTTTCAAAAATGATCGGAAAAGGCGCAAAGTAGCGCAGGTTGCCATTTACACCGCCGGAAATCGTATGCTTAGCGCGCTCGAAGAAAGCCGCAGATTGTGGTCGGGATGCTTGAAAGGTAGCTTGCAACGATGAAATTTTCATTTCATTACCTCCTTATTTGTGAAATTATTATTGCACGGACCTTTGGGATTTGCAATAATCATTTCATGTCCAAGAATTTTATGAACTGGGGGAATTTTATGAAGACTAAGTTTGCATTCTACATTTTGGGTGCGACCGTGCTGGGGGCAGCCTTTGGTCATTTTTTTCCGGAGCTCGTAAAAGAGATCAAAATCCTGGGTGATGCCTTTATTCGCATGCTCAAGATGATTGTCATTCCCGTCATTGTCACGACGCTCCTGGTCGGGATCGCGGGGATTGGTGACATCAAGCGAATGGGGCGTATCGGGATCAAAACCGTCATTTGGTTTGAATTGATTACCACGCTGATTCTGTTTATCGGACTTGCCATCGCCAATATCGTCAAGCCAGGTAAAGGAATCGATCTCACCCATATTCCCCAAGCCGATCTGACGACGGTCGCTTCGAATACGTCGACGGTTCTCGATGGCAAAACCTTGCTTCTTCACATCATTCCTACCAATATCGTCGATGTCATGGCAAAGAATGATCTTTTGGCCGTCATTTTCTTCTGCATGTTGTTTGGTGTCGCGCTGGTCAAGCTCGGCAATGAAGCCAAACCGTTCGTGTCCATGCTGGAGATCGCCTCCAAGGCTTCCTTTCAGCTCGTGAACATGGTCATGCTGACAGCCCCGATCGGTGTGTTTGCCCTGATGGCCAACACGATTGGGACGTACGGGATCGCTTTGCTCGTTCCGTTGTTGAAACTGATTGGCACCGCTTACCTCGGGCTGGCGGTGGTTGTGTTCGGACTCTTTTCGCTCGTCGCTCTGTTCCTGCGCGTGCCGATCAAGGAAATTTACAAAATGGTCTGGGATCTGATGATTGTCGGCGCTTCGACAGGGAGCACAGAGACCGTCGTTCCACAGCTGATGCAGCGTCTGGAGAAGTACGGGGTGCCCAAGTACATCACATCGTTTGTCATCCCGGCAGGCATGCCGCTCAATTCGGATGGAACCACGCTGTACCTGACCATTGCCGGGCCGTTTATCGCCCAAGCTTTTGGCATCGACATGTCGTGGCAGCAGCAGCTGATGATGGTGCTCTTTTTCATTGTGACGAGTAAAGGGGTCGCCGCCGTTCCTTCGTCCTCCATGGTCATCCTGCTGGCGACGGTTACCGCAGTAGGCTTGCCGCCAGAGGGAGTGGCCCTGATCATCGGGATCGACCGCGTCATCGACATGGCACGGACGGCCGTCAACGTGTTTGGACATGTTTTCTCTTGCATTGCGGTGGCGAAATGGGAAGGCGTATTCCGCAAAGATACGGAGTCTGGGCAGAGTCAATCTGCTTCCGCCTGATGGTTGGCTGATAAAATTCTTTTTTGCGCAGAGCAGGTTGTACACAAGGAATGTTCGCACCAATGGAGAAATGGGGTAGTTGAGTTGTCTGACAAAAACCAGAAGACGAGAAGCGAGGGATTTTTAGGATGAGTCAACGAGTCTATCGAATTGGTGTCATCGGAGCAGGTGTGATGGGGGAGCGGATGATGAATGCCTTGCGCACTCATCAAACATTTCGCATAGCAGCGATCAGTGATGTTTCCGCAGAGCGGGCACAGGAGGCAGCCAAACTGTCCGGAGACGTGCCTTGGTATACCGATCATCGCGAATTGCTTGAGAAGGAAGAGCTGGATGCCGTCTATTTGGCGGTACCGCCCAAATTCCATCACGCGATTGCCCTGGATGTTCTGGCGCATAAAAAGCATTTCCTGTGTGAAAAGCCACTGGCCAACTCCTTGGAGGAAGCCGAAGAAATGCTGCGGGCAGCTACAGAAGCGGGAGTGGTTCACGCGATGAACTTCCCGACGTACTATCAGGCGATCTTTCCGGAGCTGAAACGCCGCTTGGACGAGCTGGGACAGATTCGCCGCATCGATATCCTCACGCACTTTCACCAATGGCCGCGCCCTTGGCAGCAGACGCCCTGGCTTTCCGGTCGGGAGCAAGGCGGCTTCATCCGGGAAGTTTTGCCTCACTACACGCATTTGACCTATGAACTGTTCGGCGATCTGGAGGTCATCCGTTCCGAGGTCGATTATCCGGCTGACCCAGAGGCGTGCGAGACGGGTGTATCCGCTTTCCTGCGCCTGGCGGACGGGACGCCTGTAACGATCAATGGACTCGCTGGCATCGCCCACAAGGAGCATCTGGACTATCGCATTTATGGTACGGAAGGCACGCTCAGCCTGCAAAATTGGACGAATTTATTTGAAGGCAAAGACGACGAGGCGGTATCCCCGCTGGAGATCCCTTTGATCGATCGACTGTCTCACTTGCTGGATGAGTTTGCGAATGCCATCGAAGGGCGAGAGGCGAGACTGGTGACCTTTGAGACCGGAGTAAAAGTGCAAAAGGTGCTGGAGGATTTGCTGGGCAACAACAGATGATTCGACGTGCGATTGCCTACCTTGAAAGAGGTAGGCTTTTTTTTGTTCAAACTCTTTCGATGCTGCAGTCAAGCAGGAAAAGAAGGTTTCATTCACTCGTCAAAGAAATCGTTCATCAGACGGAGCAAGTAACTTCGCATATGCAATCGGTTACGTCCATCTCTTAACAATCCGCTTCGGGCATGCAAAACGTTGCGGCCGTAACGGAGGAGCAGCTCGCCTCCATGCAAGAAATTTCGGTATCGGCAGCATCTTTGACCAAAATGGCGGAAGATATGCAAGCCACCATCGGCACTTTTAAACGATAATAGACGCAGCTTTTTGACACAGGAGATCTAGCGGCAGCCCATGAGGTTCAAGATTGAGTCCATGGCTGCCGCAGATTTTTTTCACAGCGTCATGGCTGCAGGACTTTGCTCTGCATCAAAAAGTCGATAAAGGTCCGCATGATGCCGTGGAGCGGCGTGTCTTTGAGGTAGATGAGCTCGAAGTTGCGATTGATCTGAGGCAGGCTTTGTACGGTGACCTCGAGCAGCTCCCCCTCAGTCAAATCTTTTTGGATGGAAAATCGGGGTAGGAAGGCAATGCCCAGCTTTTGCTTGACCATTCGCTTGACGACCTCGATGTTGTCCACTTCCATCACGACGTTGTTCTGCAGCTGATGATGGCTAAAGGCCGTGCTGATCAGCTTCCAATCCAGCGAACCGCGGTTGAACAGGATCAGACGCTCCCGGGCCACTTCCTCGATGGAGACCTGCTGGCGGCTGGCGAAGGAATGCTCCGGGTAGATGGCGAGCACCATATCGTCCGACATGAGCTGGATGCGATTGATCTGCGGGTGAGTCACTTCCCGGGCGATGCCAAAGGGAACCTCGTGATTCAGCACCATATCGAGGACTTGATGGGAATGACCGGTGAGAATCGTCAGCTTGATTTTTGGATACAGCTTTTGAAATTGCTCGACCAGGTCGGGGAGAATGTAAAACGCAGCGACAAAGACTGTCGAGATGACCAGCTCTCCCTCCACATCGCCGTAGGAGCGCTGGATGGCTTGCTGCCCCTCCTGCAGCATGTGCAGAATGTTTTTGGCGTAGGGTAGGAAGAGGTCGCCTTCCTTGGTCAAGGAAATGGTATGTCCAGTCCGCTGAAAGAGTTTGCACCCCATCGAGGTCTCCAGTGCCTTGATGCGCATGCTTACAGTCGGTTGTGACAGGTAAAGCAGCTCTGCCGTCTTGCTGAAACTCCCGGTCAGGGCGACGAAGATAAACGCTTCAATTTGTTCCATATTCATAGGGAAGACTCCATTATGCAAAATTTTGAACACGGCTATAGCAATCTTTTATTGGATAAGTCTTTACAGATACATTAACGTAAAATCAAGAGACTTGCTAGAACATAGATGAGGATGGCGATAACGATGCCGGGGATGGACATCATTGACTTTCATTGCGATGCGCTGCTGAAAATTTGGGAGCAGGACGGCAAGCTTTCTTTTGCGGATGCAACCGAGCTGGATGCGAATAAAGGACGGCTTTTGCAAGGCGGAATCAAGGTGCAGTGCTTTGCCATTTATACGCCTGCTGACATGAAGGCGGAGCAGCGATTCCAGGCAGCGCTCGATCAGATCCACTTTTTTTACACAGAAGTGCTGGCGAAGAATCCCGAGATGGTCCATATTCGCGAATGGAGCGATTTTGACCGGCTGCAGGACGGACAAATAGGTGCCATGCTGACGCTGGAGGGCGTAGAGCCGATCGGGAATGACCTGAAAAAGCTGCACATCCTTTATCAGCTGGGGGTGCGCTCCGTGGGCTTGACCTGGAATTATGCCAATCTTGCGGCAGATGGCGCCTTGGAGACGCGAAATGCAGGGCTGACTGCCTTTGGAAAAGAAATCATCCAGTTCCATAACGAGCATAAGATCTTGACCGATGTATCGCATCTGGGCGAGGCGAGCTTTTGGGAGACGCTTGAGATCGCGAAATATCCGATCGCCAGCCATTCCAATACAAAAGCCTGGTGCGACAATCCTCGCAATCTGTCCGATGAGCAGGCCAACGCGCTGTTTGCCAAAGGCGGGAATGTGCATGTGGTCTACTGTCCGATGTTTGTCAAAAAGGAAGGCGAGGCAACCATTGCTGACGTGATCCGGCACATCGATCATTTGTCCTCTCTCGGCGGGGTCAGCCGGATCGGACTAGGCTCTGATTTTGACGGAATCACTACCAAGGTCGTCGGACTGGAGCACGCAGGAATGACGCAAAATCTCATCAACGAGCTCTTGAAGCATTTTTCCGAGGAAGAAGTACGCGGGTTTGCGGGTCAGAATTTTTTGCGAAATCGACCGGTGTAACCGTAGCCAATAGGAGGGAAAGAAACGATGGCGAAAAAGATTCGCGAGTACGGCGTCACCATCGGGCAACTGCCGACTGGGGAGAAAAACGACATCACGGATGTGGCAGACGTGAGGGTCGGCCATGTCACGATCAAGCGAGAGCTGGAGGGAGACCAGGAGTACGCCTGCACGGGTGTCACGGCGATCGTGCCGCACGGAGGCAGTCTGTTTCGGGAAAAAGTGACAGCAGCCAGCTACGTAATCAATGGATTTGGCAAAACGACCGGGCTCGTGCAAGTAAATGAGCTCGGGGTGCTGGAGTCGCCCATCCTGCTGACCAATACCTTTTCCGTGCCTGCCGCTACACAAGGAGCGCTCCAATACATGCTGGATTCGCATGAAGAAATCGGGGACACGACAGGTACGATCAACATCGTGGTGGGCGAGTGCAACGACAGCCATCTCAACTCCATTCGCCGCTGCACCGTACAACCGGAGGACGCCATGGAGGCGATCCGCACAGCAACCAGCGGACCGGTGGCAGAAGGGGCAGTAGGTGCCGGTACCGGGATGATCGCCTTTGGCTACAAGGGAGGGATCGGATCCTCCTCCCGCCTCGTGGCCACCTATACCGTCGGGGTTCTGGTTCTGAGCAATTTTGGCAGCAAGCATGAGTTTTTGGTGGAGAAGCTGTTTCAGGGAGTGGCCAGCTCGCCGCCAGCGGTGGAAAAGCCTACGGACGGCTCCATCATTCTGGTGCTGGCTACGGATGCGCCGCTCAGCGACCGGCAGCTGCTGCGTGTCGCCAAGCGTACGGGTATCGGCCTCGGGAGGTCCGGGAGCCATTACAGTCACGGGAGCGGAGATATCGTCATCGCCTTTTCCACCGCACATAAGATCGCACACAAAGCGGACCAGCACATCGAGACGCGCACGCAGCTTCGCGAAGATCATCCGGTCATGAATCAGCTCTTTGCCGCAGCGGCGGAAGCGGCAGAGGAAGCCATCTACAATTCCCTCTCCCAAGCAGAGACGACCGTGGGAAGAAGAGGGAATACCGTGCACGCATTTCCGTTCGAAAATTACATGCAGAATGGTCAATAAAGATGCTGGGCAAAAGGGGGAAGGTTTCCATGACGAGGACGGCCTTTGCGAGAGCGAGGGAGTTTGAAGGGTTTGTCGAGAGCTTTATGGAACGGGAAAAGGTTCCGGGGATCGCTGTCGCTATTTCCAGAGATGGAGACGTCATTTACCAAAAGGGCTTTGGCGTTCGTGATCTGGAAACGAAGGAACCTGTGACGCCTGAAACGATCTTCGGGGTGGCGTCCGTAACCAAATCCTTCACGGCTGTAGCTATCATGCACCTCGCAGCAGAGGGGAAGCTGTCGCTAGAGGATCCGGTCGCACGGCATATCCCCACCTTCCGTCTCTCAAACGGGAAGGATGCCAGCCACGTACAGATCCGCCATCTGCTCTCGCATACGACGGGTGTGCCTCCCCTGGTGCGTCGGGAGGAATTGACGAAGCTCGGCGACCATCTGGACTATTTGGCCACTGCCTCCTATGACCTTTTGGGTGAGCCTGGCGATTATATCAGTTATTGCAACGATACGTTCCTCCTCTTGGGTGCCATCATCGAGAGCGTGACGGGACGCCTGTACAGACGGTATATGACGGATCTGCTGCTGGAGCCTCTGGGCATGCACCGCTCTACCTACAGTCTGGAAGAATTGGCCCGGATGCAAAATGTGTCGGTACCCTACGTCAAGCAGGCGGGATCTTCCGACGTGAAAAGAGCGGAATGGCCGACTCTTGGAAACTACGAAGTCGGCGGAGGGATTCGCTCCAATGTGCTAGACTTGCTGAAATACGGGGCGCTGTATGTGAATGATGGGCTGGCCGAAGAAAAGGGGATCGCCAGTGAATCCCTGCTGCAAGGCATGTGGCAGCCGGTCCATCCGCTCACGAGAAAGGCGTGGTATGGGTACGCCCTCAAAGTGACGCCTGATTATGCAGACGGCATTACCCTGGTGGAGCATGGGGGAGGTCAGCCGGGGGTATCTTCGAACTTCGGTTTTGTGCCGCAGAAAGGGATCGTGGTCACGGTTTTGTCCAATCTCGATCAAGTGCCGATTCGCGATGTCTGGTTAGCGGCAGTCAATGCAGCGCTGGGACTTCCACTGGATCAAAAGGAAGAACGGGAACCGGATTGCGATGCCACCCCCGAGGAGCTGGAAAAGCTGGTGGGAACCTATCGATCCGCAGAGGGCGGACAGCTGAACCTCTTCCTGCGGGAGGGCAAGCCGGTCGCGGAGGTGGCGGGAGCCGAATTTGATCTGCGCACGAGCAGCTGTGAGACGCTGGTGTTCCTGGAGACGGAAATGCCGCTTCGCTTTTTCTTCAAGTCCGAAGAAAAGGCGTGGGCTGTCTTGTTGGGATTGAGGATGCTGACGAGAGCGGAGTAAGCCTAACGAGTTTGAAAGAAGAGTGTCCCTTGCTGTGACAACAGCGCTGGGGCGCTCTTTTTTTGTTGGACAAGATCCTGTGCGAAAGGGGGTTTCCCGCCCCAAAATAAACCAATAATGGGGAGGAGGACAAACATGCCTTGAGGTGATGCACCATGACTTTCACTTTCTCCCATTGGTTTCGATTTTGGAGTGTCCTTGTACTGATCGGCACCGTCGCAGTGGGAGCGACGGCGAAGGAAAAATATAGCCCTGTCGTCCAGACCGGAATCGAACGCCTCCTGGAGGATCCCGAACAGCTGTCAGGAAAAAGGGTCGGCCTGATTACCAATCAGACAGGGGTCACAAAAGACCTCGTTCACGATGTAGACGCCTTGCTTGCGAAAAACGTTCGATTAGTAGCGGTGTATGGCCCCGAGCATGGCATACGCGGAACGGAACAAGCGGGCTTAGCGACAGGATCATTCAAGGACCCGAAAACAGGCCTGCCCTTTTACAATCTGTATGGAAAAAAGCCGAAAGAGATCGCTCCATTGTTCCGGGATGTCGACGTGGTATTGTACGACATTCAGGACGTCGGCTCTCGCTTTTACACGTATATCGCAACGATGGCTTACGGGATGAAAGCCGCTGCGATCGCGCAAAAGCCTTTCATCGTCTTGGACAGACCCAACCCAATCGGCGGGGAGAAGGTCGAGGGGCCCGTCCTCGATTCCCGCTTCCAGTCGTTTGTCGGCCTGTATCCGATACCGGTGCGGCATGGCATGACAGTCGGCGAGCTGGCTGGCTGGATTCAGCATGAGTATCTGGAAAAAGAGTACGGAAAGAAAACGAGGGTGAGCGTCATCCGGATGAGCGGCTGGAAGCGGGGGATGTCGTATGCAGAGACGGGCCTCCCCTGGGTGCCTCCTTCCCCGAACATGCCGACTGTGGATACAGCGGAAGTCTATCCCGGAAACGGATTGTTTGAAGGGACGAATCTCTCGGAAGGGCGGGGAACGACTCGCCCGTTCGAATGGATTGGGGCTCCCTACATCGACAGCTGGGAGCTGGTCCAGCGCTTGAATCGGCTCAAGCTGCCCGGCGTAGCCTTTCGCGAGGCGTATTTTCAGCCTGCCTTTTCCAAGCATGCAGGCAAGAACATCGGGGGGGTGCATTTTTACGTGACCGATCGGGAAGCGTACGAGCCTGTTCGCACCGCCCTGTCTGTCATCGCAGAAGTAAAAAAGCTGTATCCGCGGCAATTTTCCTGGCGACAAGACCATTGGATCGACAAGCTGGTCGGCACGGATGAAGTGCGTAAAGCCCTGGACCTCGGTACCCCGGTCAGCGAAATCGCAGCTCAATGGGAGGCAAACCTGCGGGTGTTTGAAAAGCAGCGTGAGCCTTATTTGCTCTATGGCACGGAGTGAAGAAGGATGAAGACATGGGTGGGAAGTATGCTGTTGTGCATGTGCCTGGCAGGCTCTGCCGTGGCGCTCGATTTGCCGGACGCCCCGAAAAAAGCAAAGCCAGTCCCGCAGCCGCTCTCGCATTCCTGGGATTCGCCCGGTGTGTCGTATCGCGAATTGCGCCAGGGAAAGCCGAGCGATGCAGGAATGACAAGCGCTCCAATGGATGAAATCGATAAGGTGATCCAATCGGCGATCGAGCAAAATCTCATTCCCGGCGCTGTCGTGCTCGTAGCCAGACGCGGGGTGATCGTCAAAGAGAAGGCTTACGGGCTTGCCGCGAAATACAGGGACGACGAGTTTACCTTGAAAGCCGAGCCGATCCGGATGCAGACGGACACGATCTTTGATCTGGCGTCGATCAGCAAGCTGCTCACTTCAACAGCGGTCATGCAGCTGGCTGAGCAAGGGCGGCTTCAGCTCGATCAGCCCGTAGCTGCTTATCTGCCCGCGTTTGCCGCAAATGATAAGGAGCAAGTAACCGTTCGGCAGCTGTTGACCCATACCTCCGGCTTTCCCGCCTATATTCCCCTGTACAAAAAAGGAGACGATCGGGCAGAGCGGCTGCAGATCGTCCTGCGCCATCCGCTCTCGGGCAAACCGGGAAGCGCGTATGTCTACAGCGATCTGAACATGATCACGCTGGGGGCACTGGTGGAAAAGCAGGCAGGCATGCCCCTCGATGCCTATATTCATGAACGCATTCTCGTACCCTTGGGCATGTCGCAGACGATGTTCAATCCGCCAAAGCCGCTGCGAAAGAAAATCGCTGCGACGGAATTCCAGACTGCTCCAGATCGAGGACTCGTCTGGGGGGAGGTGCAGGATGAGAATGCCTGGGCGCTCGGTGGCGTAGCCGGGCACGCCGGGCTTTTCGGAACCGCCCGCGACTTGGCTGTTTTTGCACAAATGATGCTCAACGGCGGCACCTACGATGGGAAGCGGATTCTGTCCGCACAGTCCGTCGCTTGGATGACGCAGAACCAACTAGGTGCATTTCCCGGAGAGGGGCAGGGACTCGGCTGGGAGCTGGATAGAGGCTCCTACATGGATGCGCTCAGCGACAGCCGGGCGCTCGGGCACACGGGATTTACCGGGACGGCACTCGTAGTGAGCCCCAATCAGGAGACGATCGGGATCTTGCTCACCAACCGGATTCATCCGATCCGCGACACCGCTCCCCTGAATCCGATCCGTGGCCGCGTGATGCGTCAAGTAGCGAGCGCCATTCCGGTGGCGATGCCTTGGAAAGACGGCGCCTGGTACGCGGGGACAGGCGACCTGCGCCAGGCGCTGCTGACAGCTGAAGCGGAGCTTGCCTCCGGAGGAACGCTGACCTTTGACACATGGCTGCGGATCGAAAATGAGTACGACTTTGGCTATGTGGAAGTGTCGGCGGACGGGATCAGCTGGGAGCCGATCGGCATGCCCCAGACGGGCGAAAGCGACTGGGCACGCATCTCTTGGAAGCTTCCTGCAGGGACCCGTTTCGTGCGATTTCGGTATGCCACTGACGAAACGATAAACGGCAGGGGCTGGTATGTACACCGCCCCACCGTCACGGATGAGAAAGGGAGGGAGGTGAGGACAGAATGGCATTCGGATGGCTGGCAGCAGGAGAAAGGGAGGAAGGACGGATCATCATGAAAGGAAACGAAAGGCGAATTCACATTGCTCTCGTCCTCGTTGTGCTGCTTTTCACCGTCCTCGTCAGTCCGGGCGCATCGGTCTATCCGCCAAACGCCTTGGCCCAGGTGCAAATCCCGGATCTGATCATCGACTGGAATATTCCCGAGCTGGGGGAGCGGCATGTTGGCGACATGCTGCCCTTGCAGGCGCTCCACGTATACAGAGATGGACACGTGGAAAAGGTGAAGCATCGCCTGCAGTGGAAAAGCTCCAATAAGAATGTCGCCTCAGTCGATAGTCAGGGCCTCGTCCAATTTACAAGCCAGGGCACGGTGTTTATTTCCGTTTCCGATGGCAGGGTGGAAGATCGCATCGAACTCGTCTATCGCGAGCAGAGAAAGCCTAGGGTAACCGTGATCAAACAAAAAGGCGAGCGGTATCAGATCATCCGCAAAGCGATCACCCGCATGACGCTGGAGGAGAAGGTAGGGCAGATGATGATGCCCGATTTTCGGCGGCTGCAGGGGAAAAACATGAACGCACTACTGCCGCAGATCGCAGACACGATCAAAAAATATGAGCTCGGCGGCGTCATCCTCTTTCGAGAAAATGTAGGAAGTACGGATCAAGCCGTCCGCCTGGTTCACGAACTCCAGCAAGCGGCGCAAAAGTTCGGTCTCCTGGTAGCGATCGACCAGGAAGGCGGGGTGGTGACTCGATTGCAGCAAGGCACAGAGCTGCCTGGAAACATGGCATTGGGTGCGGCGCGTTCGCAGACATTGGCTTGGAAAGCGGGAGATGTCATAGGGAGAGAGCTTGCCAGTCTAGGGATCAACACCAACTTCGCCCCGGATCTGGATGTGAACAACAATCCGGACAATCCTGTGATTGGCGTCAGATCGTTCGGAGAAGATCCGCAGCTGGTAGCGGATCAAGGGATCGCGTACATGCGAGGACTGCGGCACAATGGGATCGTGGCGACAGTCAAGCACTTCCCCGGGCATGGGGATACCGCTGTAGATTCCCATCTGGGCTTGCCCACCGTGCCGCACAGTCTGGAGCGACTCTCGCAGATCGAGCTCTACCCGTTCAGGCAGGCGATTGCCGCAGGGGTGGATGCCATCATGACGGCTCATGTGACCTTCCCTGGACTAGATGATACGAAGGTTCGCTCCAAAAAAGACGGATCGAAAATTGCCCTCCCCGCGACTCTTTCCCACAAGGTCATCACCGGGCTGATCCGCGAGCAGCTGGCGTTTGACTGTGTCATTTTTACGGATGCACTGAATATGCAAGCGATCGCAGATCATTTCGGCCCCGTAGATGCGGCTGTTCGCGCCATTCAGGCAGGAGCTGACATCCTGCTGATGCCCGTCGAGCTAAAAAAGGTCATAGCAGGCGTGCTGGAAGCTGTGCGGACGGGTGAAATCAGCGAGGAGCGTATCGATCGGTCGCTGGGGCGCATCCTCACGTTGAAAATCAAACGGGGGATCATGAAGGAGGAAGATCCGGAAACCGTCGAAGCCAAATTGATTCATGCTCAGGAGACAATCGGTTCTGAGCTGCATAAGCGAGTGGAGACGGAAATGGCACAAAAATCCATTACGCTGGTGAAAAACAGCGGAGTGCTTCCTCTGAAGCTGGAGGAAAGCCAGCAGCTGGTGGTCGTAGGCAATGCGTATGTAGAGAATCTGGCGAATGCGCTGCAAAAATACCATGACCTGACCCGTGTTGTCCGGGTCGAACAAAAGGGGCTGACGGCTGAGCAGTGGAAACAGGTGATCCAGGCAGACGTGGTGGTCGTGGCCTCCTCCACCTCCGACGTTCAGGGAAGGTCGCTTGCTGATCCGCACATGAAGCTGTACAGGCAGATCATCGAACAGAGGGGAAAGCCAGTGATTGGCGTAGGAATTCGCAATCCGTACGATATCATGGCGTATCCGCGAGTGGATGCCTATCTCGCTCAATACGGCTTTCGCAATGCCAGCTTTGCTGCTACGGCAGAAACACTTTTTGGCTGGAACCAGCCGACAGGGAAGCTTCCGGTGACGATTCCGGACGGAAAAGGTGGGATGCTCTACCCATATGGACACGGTCTCACGTTTGGGCGAGGCGCTAGCAAGTGATATCAGGAAAGATCCGGCATAGCCTTTTTATTAAATGACAATTAACACGAGGCAACTCCTTTATTAAAAGGATATCGTATATAATGTGACACAAAAACACGATTTATGGGGGACGCTGGAAATTAATCCAGCATCCCTTTTGTTTTGATAGTGAATTTTTATATGCTCGGCTCCGTTAAAGCCCAATGTGAGCAAGATTGTATGTTCGTGAATAGGAACGTAGCCCTCAGCGGGAGCCGTTAGCGACAAGTGATAGTGAAGGATTACATGAACATGCGATTGGGGGCTTGGTTGACTTTGTAGGTTGATTACAGAGCCCATATAAGTGTACCAAGGCGGCATTCATCACTCATATCAAAATAGTAAAAACAGATAGAACAGTAACCCCTACGGATAATACGTTGTTGAAATTTTACACGATTGATGGGTGCAACCTGAAAGGGATTTAACTAGAAAAATATCGAATTTAATGACATAACCGCAATTTTTTAAAAAGCACCTTAGGAAAAAGGGGTAAGCCTAATTCTGAGGTGCTGAATGCGGGTTTATAATCACCTTAAAAGTATAGCCGAGAATGCGCTTTCTAGGTATTGCATTGGGTCATGTACCATTTTGGAACTTCTCCACCCCACTATTCCATCAGGTCTTACTAGAACAGCCCCAGTTGCACTGATTCCATAAGAGCTACAGAATCTCCCATCTATATCAGCGAATTCAGCCCCGATGTGATGAACAGATAAGGTAAAATTTATTTTCTCTGCAGCTGCAATAGCAGCTTGAATCCAATCTTTCCCATCAGGCCCAACCATCAGTACAAAATTAGTACCATATAAGTCAAGAGTTGAAACTTGTTTCCCATTTTGTCCTAAAACAACATACGGCGCACGAGATCCTGGAAGTCCTCTCCACTGATTGGGGAATTTTATTTGTATGGGATCTTTCTCGTCTTCAGCCACAAATGCACCTTTTAGGTAACGATAACCCATGTTAATTATTAACGTATTAACTTTAATTTGATCAATTTCCTCTGAAGCACGCTGTTGTGATAAAGCAGTAACTTGCTCTACAGTTAAATCAGCAATTGGTAGGCGTTCCATTTCATAGGTATTGAGAAGACCATGGTCTGCATCACCGCGAAGAACTGCAGCCAATTTCCATGCTAGATTTTGTGCCTCTGCAATTCCGGAATTACCTCCTAAGGCACCAGCTGGAGGCTGTACACGGGCAGCATCGCCAACAAGGAATACCCGCCCTTTTTGAAAGCGATTAGATACACGGGCGGCCATTTCCCATGTAAGTACTGTCTTTAACTTTACCGGTATATTAGATATTCCTATCGCTGCACGAATCAATGGAATGCACCGTGATTCTGGATAATCCACAATGGATTCCTTTGTTGGATCATACCAAATATCCAGCCGATAGAGATTTGAACGCACACTGGTACCGGGATAAGGCACAAAAGCTCCCATCACATTTTCATTTCGAACAAAGCCCATTACAGCATCTCGTTTTGCAAATAACTCTGCGATATCAGCTTCGAAAACCATGCTCATATTATGCATTAGTGTCCCTGCTCCATGCTGTTTAATACCAAGTTGTTTCCTTACTCCGCTCTTACTGCCATCAGCACCAATCATGAAATCAGCCTGAATTTTTCGGGAAGCACTGTCAGAGCGATTACGAATAATAGCTGAAACCCCATTTTCATCTTGTTCAAATGAAATCATTTCCGTATCGTATCGGAGGTCCACTCCATTCTGTTCGGCATGTTTTCTCAGGATGGGTTCAAGTATGTCTTGTGCAATACAGCTGCCTTTTACAGGACTTTCATCTGCAAAGAAAGCACTCATGTCTTCAATCGTATGATTGAACACTTTCCCCACAAGACTCTCCGCTTGAAAGACCTTACTATCTTTTGAAAACGGTGGTTCTACGTTTCGTATATCTGCTTCAACTTCTAAAGGCCGAAAAATTTCCATGGTTCTTGCTGTCAAACCTGCTACGCGTGGATGGATAGCAGTGCTCGGATGACGCTCTACAACCATTGAGGAAATTCCCTGCCTTGCAAGAAGAAGAGAAAGAGAAAGTCCTACCAAACTTCCTCCAACTATAAGAACTGGAACAGTCTCATCATATGACTGAATTTGGCTAAATTTTTTATTCCCCATATTCTTAATCTACCTTTCTTTTTAAATAATCTTGTAAAGGAATCAAAAAGGTCATATGTCGTTTTTTTTATTTGATTTCTTATTCATCTGGATGAAAGCCATACCCAATAAACCTATCACGATTTCCATATTCGCTAATTGTGAAAACAAGTTCCTGATATTCCATAAAAGTATCCCTCCATATATATGATAATTTTAGATTAACGTATGACTTAACGAAGTAGTGTTGGGTATTTTTTATTTAGGTGTTCAGGTTTTTGATTCTTACCAATAAAGATCCATTCAGAATAGTATGTCAACCTAAATGCATGAGTTTTATGCAACGCTAGTGAATATTAGTATATTTCAAACACTTGTTCTGGAAAGGATAATATTAACATTATTAATTAATTCTCCCGCGCCTTCGCTTGGGCTACGTCCGCCTCTCTTAACTACCAAAAACATGCTCTAAAACTGGAAATAAAAAAGGTATTCCAACTAGGTTGAAATACCCAAAGTAAACATTTTGTGTCACATTTTAAACGATATCCTTTTAATAATGGAGTTACCCTATACTATGGTGATTTAAGTTCACATATTAGCCGGATCTTTTTCTGTCATTCATTCATTCATTCATTCCTAAGTCTCGCTTCGCAACCGGTATCCAGATTTCGCTGCGAAAAACAGGCGATGAGGTATCCTTGTGCTCATTCCATAGGATTTCAGGACCTTGCGCCTGCTCGTAGATGGAGGACGGGAACCATTCGGAATAGATCCGGCCCCACACATTTTGCAGCGTCTCCGGGAACGGACCGACAGCCTCAAAGACCGCCCATGTCGAAGCGGGGACCTCGAGTGCAGTCAGGTGACTTGGACACGTTTCAGTGGTCGCCACTCCGATGTAATGATCGAGCTCGCCTTTTTCTTCCATCCTTCCTTCCGAGAAATTCGTCGAGGCGCTGAGCAGTCCCAGAGGTTCCACGTTGGACAGGCTCTTCAACAGCACAATCGCGGCTTCGTCCAAGCTTTGCCACATGGCGGCGATCTCGGGATTCACTCCTTGGAATTGGATGGGCACACGTTTTTTCATGCCAACAATAGAAAATGCTTCTTTCTCTACAATGCGGTAGTTCATTTCACTGCCTCCCTGAATGGATACATGGAAGGTCATACGCGGATAGGCTTTTACGAAATGCCCGTGATTTCGTGCTTCAGACGGGGTAATGCCGTGCAAGCCTAGAAACGCTCTCGTAAAGGAATCGGCGGAGCTGTAACCGTACTTCACCGCAATATCGAGGACGCGACACTCAGAGCTCGCCAGCTCAAATGCCGCGAGAGTCAGCCTGCGGCGGCGAATGTATTCCGAGAGCGAGACACCCGTCAAGAACGGGAACATGCGCTTGAAGTGGTATTCCGAGCAAACCGCTATCCTCGCCACTTCTTGAAAATCGATTTCCTCCGCCAGATGGTCCTCGATATAGGCTAATGCACCATTCAGCTTTTCCAGCAATTCCATACGATATGACCTCCTTTTCTCCTATACAATAGCAGGGGTTGAGTGTGGGAATCCGACAATCGGTGCACAAGAATGACGGGGGCGAAATTGGACATGCACGTCTGAGAGTGTATACTGTTCATGTGGACAACTATGAAACCGGAGGTGTATTTGAATGAAAAAGCTGCAACTGCTTACGCTGATGCTCGTTGCCGCAATAGGCCTCTCAGCCTGTGGTTCGAGTACAGCTGAGGTCCCTAAAGACGTAAAAAGCGAACAACGTGCTACTTACGCAGTCGGAAGCGACGTGATCATCAAAGCTGACCATAAGCCAGGCATGCAAGGGGCGAAAGGCAAGGTGGTGGCTGCATACGAAACCACAGCCTATGCGGTTACCTATACACCTACGACAGGTGGAGCGCCAGTGAGCAAATATAAATGGATCATTCACGAGGAAATCAAGAGCCACGTCAAAAATCCATACAAGCCAGGTACAGAAGTGATCTTGAAGGCAGATCATGAAAAAGGCATGATGGATGCCTCGGCGAAAATCGACTCTGCTGAAACAACGACGGTTTACATGGTCGATTACACACCGACAACAGGCGGTGGCGAAGTCAAGAATCATAAGTGGGTCATCGAAAGCGAGCTCTCACCTGCAAAATAAGTGGAACGAAACGCGATAGCCTTATCATACAGCGGCAGCCAGGGACAATTCTACGTCCAGGCTGCCGTTTTCCTTGTACTCTGAAAAATGGTAAAGAAAGTGAAAGAAGAGGTAAATATATTGAAATTTACTATTCTGAATATTTAGTACAATGCTATCACACTGGCATTCATCCGTAGACTAAGGGGGTTCGTTTATGAAGGTTTCCAAATGGTTATCCGCTGTACTCAGTCTGGCTCTGTCAATGGGGCTGGTCGCCGGGTGTAGCCAGTCGGCCACCAATCCGCCTGCTTCTTCGCCAGAAGGAGGCAACGGACAGGCCAAAGAGACCATCACGCTGAAGATGGTAGAGAGCATCACCAGTCCACAGAGAACCGAGCTGCTAAAGGAACTGCTGGCTCAGTTCGAGGCGAAAAATCCTGGCATCAAAGTGGACTTGGTTTCACCCCCGTTTGAAGGAGCCGATCAGAAAATCACGCAGATGCTGATGGCCAAAGAGGAGCTCGATGTGCTGGAGGTGCGCGAGTTCAATGCGAAGCAGTTTTCCATGAACGGCTTTATCGAAAATCTGAAGCCGTACACCGACAAGTGGAAAAATTACGACCAGCTGACGGATATCGCCAAGCGGCGGGCTACGTGGGTGGACAACACGCCCTATTACATCCCCAATGGCTTGTACCAGCGCGTCTTGTTTTACCGGACCGACTGGTTCAAGGAAGCGGGCTTGGAAGTACCCAAGACGTGGGATGAGCTGCTGGCGGCAGCGAAAAAGCTGACTGATCCGGCGAAAAACCGCTATGGCTACAGCTTCCGGGGAGGTCCGACCGGCTGGGATTACGCGTTGATCACGATGTGGGCTTACAATGGCAAGGAAGTGGATCCAGCCTCAGCGTTTTTCCTGAAGGATGGACGCACCGTGTTTTCGACGCCTGAATCGCTCCAAGCGCTTGCCTTCTACAAGCAGCTCTACAAGGAGGCTTCGCCAGCGGATTCCGTCAGCTGGGGGTTCCAGGAAATGGTGCAGAGGTTCGTCTCCGGCTCTACCGCCATGCTGATCCAGGACCCGGACGTCATCGACGGGGCAAAAGAGAAAATGAAAGAAGGCACGTGGGCGACGGCTCCGCTCCCAATCGGACCATCAGGAGTGGCCCAGCAGGTCGTCGGCGGTCCGGGCTGGGGGATGACAGCGTATTCCAAGCACAAGGATGAGGCATGGAAGCTGATCGAATTCCTTTCCGATCCTGATCAAAGCACCACCTATGCCAAACGGACCTCGGTTATTCCGGTTGTGAAGAGTGCGGCTGAAGATGAGTTTTACAAGACAGGCTATTTCAAAGCGTTCATCGACATGAACGCGCAGGCGGATACCTTCATCGATGTGTCGAGGCCCGTTGACTACAAGGGCTGGGGAGCTTGGCAGAGTACGGCTGACAAGGACATCCAGAGCTATTTGCTCGACAAGATTTCTGCGGAAGACCTGCTGAAAAAGTGGGATCAATACTGGTCCAAGGAAAAAGCGGAGCGGAAATAGCAGAAGGGAGGTCGCCTGCGTGCAATCGGAGAAACCCGTCGTCATGGCGAACCAGAGGGCGGCTGCCGAGCGGAAGAAGCCGTTTCGGCTGAAAGGGGAAGGCATGTTCATCTTTCTGTGCCTTCTCCCTGCTTTGCTGTTCGTAGCTGTCTTTACGTACTATCCGCTTCTTCGCGGAGTCGTCATGTCGTTTCAGAACTACACGTTGTTTGATCTGCTCAACATACAATTCATCGGACTGGACAACTTTGTCAGCGTCGTGACGAGCCCTGACTTCCCGAGAGTGGCGATGAACAGCTTCTTCTGGGTGGTGTGCTCGCTGTTTTTCCAGCTCCTGTTTGGCTTGACCCTCGCCTTGTTGATGCGCAGAAGGTTTCGCGGCAGAGGCATCTACCAGGCGTTTGTCTTTTTTCCTTGGGCGATGTCCGGATTTTTGATCGGATTGATTTGGCGCTGGATGTTCAATGCCCAATTCGGGGTGATCAACGATTTGCTGATGAAGACAGGAATGATCGATGCCCCGATCCCGTTCCTGGCAGACGGCATGTGGGCGATGGCAGCCGTGATTATCGCGAATATCTGGTACGGTGTCGCCTTCTTTGCCATCATGATATTGGCGGCCCTGCAGTCGATTCCGGAGGAGCTGTACGAAGCGGCGGCGATGGATGGCGCGGGTCGCTTTCAGCAGCTGTGGAGCGTCACGCTGCCGTACATCCTGCCTACGATGCTGGTGACGATTCTGCTGCGCGTGATATGGATTCTGAATTTCCCGGACATCATCTACTCCATGACAAATGGCGGGCCAGCAGGCTCTACGCATATCTTCGCCACGTTCATGATCGAAAAGGTCATTTTCGGGCAGGATTACGGCCAAGCATCGGCGATCGGGGTCATCATCGTGCTGATCCTGCTTCTGTTCACCGTGTTTTACGTCAAGGCGACGCGAGTAGAGAAGGGAGGTGACTTCTGATGGAAAAGGACAATGTTTGGTGGAAGACTGGCAAGGTGGTCGTGCTCTCCGGATTTTTGGCGTTTGCGATCTTCCCGCTGTACTGGATCGTCATCACGTCACTGAAGGGCCAGCAGGAAATCTTTGCGCTGCCGATTGCCTATTGGCCGAAAGAGGTGACTTTGCAAAATTACATCGAGATCTTCCGCATTTCCCACTTTCAGGTCTATATCTGGAACAGCTTTCTCGTTTCATTGGTAGCCTCGGCTGTGGTCGTCATCATCGCGATGCTGGGAGGATACGTGCTGGCCCGCTTTTCATTTCGGGGCAAGCGGCAGGTGATGCTTGGGTTTCTGATCACGCAGATGATCCCGATGTTCATCGGAATGGCGCCTCTGTACGTCATGATGTCGCGCATGCACATCCTCAACAGCCTGGCTTCGCTCATGCTCGTCTACACCGTCATGCTGATCCCGTTTTGCACGATCATCATGTCAGGCTTTTTTCAGCGAATTCCAAATGCCTTGGAGGAAGCGGCAATGATGGATGGCTGTTCGCGATTCAGTGCCTTGTTTCGCGTCATCGTGCCGATCATGCTGCCGGGGATTGCCGCCACCTTCATCTTTGCCTTTGTGCAATGCTGGAACGAACTGATCATGGCCGTCCTGTTCATCGACGAGGAGTCCGTCAAGACGATTCCGGTCGCGATGAACGCCTTCATCAAGAAGTACGACATCGAATGGGGAGCCATGTCGGCAGCCACGGTGCTGTCAGTCATTCCGACCATGCTGCTGTTTGCCTTCTGTCAGAAGTATTTGGTGGAAGGTCTGACGCAGGGGGCTGTAAAAGGGTAATCAACGCAAAAAAGAGCAGCTTCCTTTTTCATGAAGGAAGTGCTCTTTTTTTCATTGAGGTAAGGATTGGGCAAGCTCGATCCGCACGACGGTCTCCTTGCTGGTCGGAAATTTCTCCAGCTCGATGATGCGCCAGTTTGGAGAGAGAGTCGTATGGACGGCGGCGAGTGCGTCGTCCTTCAAGCGGATCTGGTCCAGCGCGGTTTCCTGCACCGTGTAATCTGCTTCGGCAGTTAATCCATAGCGTTTGTTCAACAGGAATTTGACGCCGTTGATCGTGGTGAATTTGATCTGATAGCCTTCGCGAATGGCCGTCTCGATCGTAAGGAGGTCCTGCTGGGCGAGCTCAAACAAGTCGCTGAAATCAAACCGGCCGCCTTCCACATCCGCAAACGCTGCCCGATTGTCGGTGCGCAGCTTGTGAATGATTTCCTCGTCGACAAAACCGCTGGCCCGCGCTGCCTCCAGCAGCATCATTTCCCATTGTGAAAGCTTGACGATAGACATGGAAAAGTCCCTCCTCGCCTTGTATATTCTCAGGTTTCCGTCAATGATTCGCCAGTCACTCCAGATACCCTCTAGTATAAAGGAGTCGGAGGGGGAATCTCAACTTGAATACCCGACTAATACAATTTGACTAATGGGATATAAGAGGGCTTTCTTGTCGAACCTGTGGTTCCTTGGAAGTCGTCGTCAGAGTCACACCAGCGATGATCAGAAGCGCACCCAAGAGCTGGACGGCTGTGACTGGCCGATCCAGCAGGAAAAAGCCGAAGACCATGGCAATGAAAGGCTCGAGATTGGAAAACATCGCAGCCTTGGCCGCTCCGACCTTTTGCAGCTGGCTGTTCCAGATCAAGGTGACGACCCCATGCATGATGACTGCGGTGACAAACAGGAGCAGCCAGGAGGACACCTGATGGCTGACGGCTGCCACGGGAGCTGTGATCAGAACGAATGGCAGCATGGACCCGAACCCGATGAGATTGGAGGCGAGAGTCGTGGCGAGCGGCGGCAGGCGACGCCCCAGCTGACGGACGAGAATGATCGATACCGCAAAGGTGATCATCGTCAAAAAGATCCACAGGATGCCGATGTCAAAGTGAAGCGCAGCCCCATTGTAAATGACGAACAGGACGCCAGCCGTCCCGACGATCGAACCGACAGCCATGCGCGGCGTGAGCGATTCTTTGAGAAAAACAGCGGCCAAGAGAGAAGTCGTGATCGGCGTCAAGGCTAATACGAGAGCGGACGTGGTCGGGTCGGCGGTGACCAGCCCTTTGTAAAACGACCACTGATTGATGAAGACTCCGATGATCCCGAGACTTCCGAGCAAGAGCCAATCCCCTCGGGAGAGAGCGGGCATCGACAGGCGGCCGCGTGCCCAAACGAGCAGGAAGATCGTGATGAACAAAAGACGCAAGGCGGATAACAGCAGAGGGGAGAATTCGGCTACGAGCATTTTGCCGAACACAAAATTGCTCCCCCACGCCGTCACACAAAAGATGAGCAGAAGATAGGAGCGCAGCATGGTTGAATCGTTCCTTCCGATATCAGGCAGAAGCGGTGGCGTGAGCGGCTAGGTACGGGTCTTCGTTCGCATGCTTGCCTTCCGTACGCTGGCGAAGCACAAATAGACGAGCAGGATGATGGCCGTGGTGGAGGAAGCGATCCAGATTGCTTTCATATGGTCGACGAACGCCCAGCTGACATACCCGCTCGCGAGCCCGGCTATTGCACTGATGATGATGAAATTGCTTGCTCTGCCACGCGTCAGGACGATGACGATCACAGGCAGGAACAACGAGGCGTAAATGATGCCAAAGAAAAACAGCAAATCGAGCAAGGTCGGTGTGAAGTACCAGGTCAGGCAAAAGGAAACGGCACCGATTGCGATCGCGAGGGTATAGCCTAAACGGATTTTTTGCCGCTCGCTCGCATCAGGACGAAACAGCTGATAGACGTTGCCCACGATCAGACTGATCAGGGAATGAAGCCCGGCTCCAAAAGCCGAGGTGATGGCGCCAAAGGAACAGAGCACGAAGAGGACGAGCAAAAACGGCGTATCGATTTTCCTGACGAGCTCAAACAGCAAGGAAAAGATGTCCTGGAACCCGCCTGAAAAAAGGACGATGAAGACCAGTGATGAGAAGGCGAGCGGAATCGTGGCAAAGATCAGTCCGGACAAAAAAAAGGTAGACACCACCTTTTTCTCCTCCATCATGTACAGTCTCTGCCACGTCGCCTGATCGACGAATACTTGTCCAAAGCCGATCAGAACGCCGGTCACGATAAAGAGCAGTCCTTCGTGGTTGTTCAGCACCAACAGGTAGGGATGATACAGCCGCAAGCCGTTGAAGACATGCTCCACGCCTTTTCCGATAAAAAAGTAAACCGGGATCAGGATGGCTGTGGCAAAGGCAATCACAATCTGCACATTCGCAAAGCGATGGATCGTACGGATCCCTCCTATCCCGGCAAACAGCACACAGAAGACGAAAAAGCACAGCAGCCCCAGAGGGATAGGCAAGCCAAACAAGATGTTCAAGAGGACACCGCCTGCCATCCCTTGGACAAACATGCCCTCGATGCTGGTAATGAGCAGGATGGCGATCATGACCCAATAGCCAAACGGATGCAGCTTGATGCGCATGTAGTCCCCGATGGTCATGCCGCCTGCAAAATCGCTCCGCACTTTGCGTCCGAGCCAGCCAAAGGCGATCAGGGCAAATGCGCCCATCAAAGCAAAGCCGATCCCGCCGAACATGCCGTATTTGACCAATGCCTCGGGAGAACCGAAGATGGTATTCCCTGTGACCCACCGGGCGAGGATGGAAACGACGCCAAGGCCGATCCCGATCTTGAAGGCACCGAGGACGTATTCGCGAAACGATTGGTAGGTCAAGATGCATTCCCCTTGTCCCGGTACTCTTTCGGTGTTTTGCCCACGACTTTCCGAAAGATCGTGCTAAAGTAATGCTGGCTGTTGAAGCCAGTCCGCTCGGCCACCGTAGAGATGCTCCAGTCCGGATGGGCGAGCAGGAACTTCTTGGACATCTGAATCCGGTACTGCATCAAGTATTCGGAGAACGAGACACCGACCTCCTCGTGAAAGCGCCTGCTCAGATAGGTCGGATTGATGTGCACCTCAGAAGCCAGATCAGCCAGATTCAGTTTTTCTGCATATTTCTGATGAATGATGTTCATGGCGTCCGTAATGATCCTCGTGTAAGCCGAGAGGGCGGGGCTCTTTTGATACTTTTGCAAAATCTCGACGAGCTCGCTCTCGATCAAAGGCTTTGTTAAATAGTCCTCCACCCCCAGCCGGATGGATTGCTTGGCATAATGAAAATCCTGATAAGCCGTGACGATGATGAGATCGATGTCCCGATGCTGGGCGCGCAGCTCTTCGCCGAGTGCGAGGCCCGATTTGCCCGGGAGATTGATGTCGAGAAAGGCGAGATGGAGAGGTACTTTCTGGCTGATCGCCATGGCCTGGCTGCCATCCGCTGCCTTGTAGAGGTTCCACAGGGGGAACATGGGCTGAATCAAATACTCGAGCTGGTCCAGCTCCAATGGCTCGTCATCCACTAACAGCACGTTCATCCTCTCACCTCATTTTCATAGGGGTCGCATATGACGTAGGGCCATTCCACCAGCACGTGAGTCCCGCCTTCTTCCAAGGGGGTCAGCATGAGGTGTGCATGATCGCCAAAACATAAATGGAGCCGCCGACGGATGTTGTCCAGTCCGTGACCGCTTTTCTCATGGACAGGTTCCTGCGCAAGCGACAGCTCTTGCACGATATCCTCCACGCTGGATGAACCATTGTCGATGACCTCCAGCCTGACCTTGTCCTCATCCGAGCTGATTCGGATTTGCAGCAGCGCTTCCCCCATTTTTCGCTCCAGTCCGTGCTTGAATGCATTTTCGACCAAGGTTTGCAAGACGAACGGTGGAATGCAGGCTATCAGCAAATCGTCCGCAAAGTCCATCCGGATGGATAGACGGCTGCCAAATCGCAGCTTTTGAATCTCCAGGTACTGCTCCGTATAATCGATTTCTCTACGGAGCGAGATCAGCGACTCTGTCGATTTGTACTTGAATTTCAGAAACTGGGACAGCACTTCGAGTGCGCGCACCAGCTCTCGCGTTCGGTTGAGCCGGGCCAGACTCAGGATGACATTCAGCGTATTGAAGAGAAAGTGCGGCTGGATCTGCTGATTCAGCTGGTTGTAGAGCGCTTGCTGAAGCTCTTTTTCCAGCTCGATTTTCACGTTCCGGTTTTCCAGCAGGTCGATCCGCTTCTCGAAGATAAACAGGAACAATAAAGCAATAGCTCCTATGATAGGAGCCAAAATGAAGAACAGAATGAGCAACGTGAACCCTTCAAAACTTATCATGAGATCCCTTCTGTACGATGTTTTCTCATTTATTGGCTAATCATCATCATAGCATGAGGAAGGTGTTGCTTTTCAATTTTAACAAATTTTAATGATTGGTTACTGAACGAGATGGCACGCTACCTGGTGGGTGGCATGCAGGCTCGTCAGGGCAGGTGCTTCCGTTTTGCAACGCTCCACCGCATACGGGCAGCGCGTATGGAAACGGCATCCCGTCGGCGGATTGATCGGAGATGGGACGTCGCCGCGCAGGATGATGCGCTCCTGCTTCTTGTTCACATCCGGTACAGGAATGGCGGATAGCAGTGCTTGTGTGTACGGATGCTGCGGGCTGTCGAACAGCGATTTTTTATCGGCGATCTCTACCACTTTGCCCAAGTACATCACCATGACGCGATCGGAAATGTGGCGAACGACTCCGAGGTCATGGGAGATGAACAGATATGTCAGCTTGAACTGGCGCTGAAGGCTTTTCAGCAGGTTTAGCACTTGTGCCTGAATGGAAACGTCCAGCGCAGATACCGCTTCGTCGCAGATGATCAGCTTGGGCTGCATCGCGAGAGCGCGGGCGATCCCGATCCGTTGGCGTTGTCCCCCCGAGAATTCATGAGGAAAGCGGTCAATCTGATCCGGGCGAAGACCTACATAGCTGAGCAGCTCAATGATGCGCTCGCGCCGCTTGCCCGCAGGGACGAGGTTTTGGATCGCCAGTGCTTCCCCGAGAATTTGCGCGACGGATTGTCTGGGATTCAGCGAAGCGAATGGGTCCTGGAAAATGACCTGCAGATCTTTGCGCATGTCACGCATCTGAGACTTGGACATGGCGAGCAGGTCCTTGCCTTCGAACAGGACAGAGCCACTCGTCGGTTCATCGAGACGGAGAATGGCACGTCCTGTCGTGGATTTGCCGCAGCCCGATTCTCCTACGATGCTGAGCGTTTCCCCCTCGTAAATGGTAAAGCTGATATCATCTACCGCTTTCACGTGGTTGACGGTACGACCGAAGATACCGCCCTTGATCGGAAAGTGTTGCTTGAGATTGTTCACCTGGAGCAGCGGTGTTTTCTTATTTGGAGCGAATCCTGTCATTGGTTATACCCCCGTTTCCGTAGCAGTCTTCGTTTGTCCGTCCCATTCCGGGGTGTACATCCAGCAGCGAACCTGGCTGCCGTCTGCTTGTTCCAGAAGGTCTGGCAAGCGAGTTTCGCATAGCTGTGCCGCATGCGGGCAGCGAGGGGCAAATCGGCAACCGATCGGCATGTTGAATGGACTGGGGACGTTGCCTTTGATCGCTTGCAGCTCCTCCACGTCTTCATCCAGACGGGGGAGGGAGTTCATCAGCCCGACCGTATACGGGTGGCGGGGGTTTTCGAACAAGTTTTTCGTCGAGGTATACTCCACGACCTTCCCTGCATACATGACGGCTACGCGATCGCAGGTTTCAGCGACGACGCCCAGATCATGGGTGATCATGATGATGCTCATGCCGAGCTCCACCTGCAGCTTTTTCATCAGCTCCAGAATTTGCGCCTGGATCGTAACGTCCAAGGCGGTGGTCGGCTCGTCGGCGATGAGAATTTCCGGACGACAAGCCAGTGCCATGGCGATCATCACGCGTTGACGCATACCGCCAGACAGTTCATGCGGCTCTTGCGTTGCGCGTTTTTCCGGAGAGGGGATTCCGACCAGTTTCAGCATTTCGACCGCTTTGTCCCAAGCCTCTTTGCGGCCCATGTTCTGATGCAGTCGCAGTACTTCCGCGATCTGTTCTCCCACGGTGTACACCGGATTGAGCGAGGTCATCGGCTCCTGGAAAATCATCGAGATTTCGTTGCCGCGAATCGCGCGCATGTCCGTCTCCGATTTTTTCAGCAGGTCCTGACCTTTGAAAAGAATTTCTCCTCCTACAATTTTTCCCGGAGGACTGGCAATCAATCGCAAAATCGAGAGGGAGGTAATGCTTTTTCCGCACCCCGATTCCCCTACCAGGCCGAGCGTTTCTCCTCTGTTCAGAGAGAAATCAACGCCATCGACGGCCTTGCTGACACCATCATCAGTGAAAAAGTGCGTTTGCAGATTGCGAACGTCCAGGATTTTTTCTGGTTGACCCGGCATGGTGCTCCCTCCTTAGTTCAAGTCAATTCGTTTGTTGAAATAGCGATACAGCACATCGACGAGCAGGTTAACGAAAACGAAGATGATCGAAGCGATCAAGACGCCGCCCTGGACGACAGGCAAGTCACGCATGCGGATCGCATCGACGATCAGTCGTCCCAGACCGTTAATCGCAAAGACGGATTCGACGAGAACGGTACCGCCGAGAAGGTAACCAAATTGCAGACCGACTACCGTGATGATCGGAATGAGCGCGTTTTTCAGCGCGTGCTTGTAAATGATGACTTGCTCGCGCAGACCTTTTGCTTTAGCGGTGCGGATGTAGTCCTGGCGAACAACGTCAAGCATACTGGAGCGGGTCATCCGTGCCACGATCGCGGCGCCGCCAGTACCGAGGGTGATGGCTGGCAGGATCACGTGCTTCCACGTACCCCAGCCGGCGACAGGCAGAAGGTGCAGCTTGACGGAGAAATAGTAGATCAGGCTCAGCCCCAGCCAAAAGCTTGGCAAGGAGACACCGAGCAGGGCGACGATCATGATGGTGATATCAGCCGCCGAGTATTGCTTGGTCGCAGAGATGATACCCGCGATCATGCCGAGAACGATGGTGACAAAAATACTGGCGATGGCCAGCTCGATGGTAGCGGGCAGACGAGCCATGATCTCGTCAAATACCGGCAGGTTCGAGCGTAGGGACGTCCCTAGATCTCCGGAAGCTACGTCCGTTACGTAATGGAAATATTGCACCATGACAGGCTGATCCAGCCCGAGCTGCGTGCGGATGTTGGCGATCGTTTCTGCCGAAGCGCCTTCCCCTGCGAGCAGTACAGCCGGATCACCGGGGACCATCTGCATGATCAAGAATACGACCAGAATGACACCGAGCAGGACGGGAATCATCTGCAGCAAGCGGCGAATAATGTAGACGAACATTGAGCATTCCCTCCTATTGTTTCATCCGTGGGTCGAGAGCGTCCCGCAGGCCGTCTCCGAAGATGTTGAAGCCGAGTACCAGCGTCGAAATGGCGAGTCCAGGGAACATCGCGAGATAAGGAGCGGTAAACAGGAAGTCGCGTCCGTTGCTCAGCATGGCGCCCCATTCCGGCAGCGGAGGCTGTGCTCCCAAACCGAGGAAGGAAAGCCCTGCAGCCGAGAGAATCGCGGTCGCGAGCCTCATCGTGGCTTGAACGATAATCGGTGACAGAATGTTTGGGAAAATATGCTTGAAGATAATGGTGAAATCATTGGCGCCGAGTGAGCGGATCGCATCGATGTACTCCAGCTTTTTCACCGTAAGGGTCGAGCCGCGAACGATGCGGGCAAATACCGGAATGGAAAACACCCCGACGGCGATCATGACATTGAACAGGCTAGGGCCGAGTGCGCTGACAATGGCGAGGGAGAGCAGGATACCCGGGAATGCGAGCAGAACATCAATAACACGGGAGATGACGGTGTCTACCCATTTGCCGTAATAGCCAGCCAAAAGTCCGAGTATGATTCCAAAGAATGCTCCGATAAAGACGGCAACGAAACCGACAGACATGGACAAGCGTGTCCCGTACAACAGCCGGCTCAACACATCGCGGCCTTTGTCATCCGTACCCATCCAGTGCTCGGATGAAGGCGGCTTGAGCTTGTTCACCAGGTCTATGGCGTACGGATCATGGGGAGCGATGAGTGGTGCCAGCAGGGCTATCGCGATGTAGAACACTACGATAAAGCCTCCGACCATGGCAAGTTTATTTTTGCGAAGCTTGCGGTAAAAAGTGCGCCACCTGCCTGGGCGCGTGGCCACAGTTTTGGGTGGAATGGCTTGATTGGTTGGTGATGCGTACTCAACCTTCATGGTGCAACCCTCCTTTGCTTAGTCCAAAGTTATCAGAAAAATGTATGAAGTAAAGGCAATTTGAACAACTCGTAAAAATAGTGAAAATAGACGTAAAGATTGTGCAAATCTAGTCTTTCCGCCTGCCTGATAATGGAGGAGAAAGGCTTGGAGAGAATCCAAAACAGAGAGGATGGATCGTGGATGGGCGTTACCTATTGGTTGACCAATGTTCGTTTGGAGACGGGCTATCGCCGGGAGAACGGAATCGTTAGCGGGACGGAAGCCGCATTGTTTCACATCTTGATAAAAGACGGAAAATTTGCGCGGATTGTGCGTGCAACAGAAGTGCTGAATGACGGCACTCCTCAGCGCGATGCAGCCGGACTTCTGGCACTGCCTTCCTTTGTGGAAAAACACGTGCATCTGGACAAAACCTTGCTGGGTGAAGAGTGGCGCGCCGTGATTCCGGTCGCAAACATCATCGAGCGCTGCGAGATCGAAAAACGAGTGCTGCCTGCCCTGCCGACGACCACACAGGAGCGGGCCGAAAACTTGCTGGCCGTTCTGCTTTCGTACGGCTCCACTCACGTACGCACACATGTAGACATCTATCCGGATGCAGGCATTTCCAATCTGGTGGAAGTCCAAAAGGCGCTGGCGACCTACGAGAACCTCGTCTCTCATGAAATTGTTGCGTTTCCGCAGCATGGACTGCTCCGCACAGGCGCAAAAGGCTTGCTGCGTGAAGCGTTGGCACAGGGAGCGACACATGTGGGAGGAGTAGATCCTGCCATGGTGGATGGAGATATCGAGGAATCTTTGTACCAGATGATGGAGCTGGCGGTAGAGGCAAATGCGGGAGTAGACCTGCACCTGCACGACCCGGGACATTTGGGAACGTTTACCATGAAGCGTCTGGCAGCGATGACGGTTGACGCAGGCTGGCAAGGCCGAGTGGCGATCAGCCATGCCTTTGCACTGGGTGACATTCCTGCGTCTGAAGCGGAAGAAATGGCGACCATTTTGCGTGAGGCTGGAATTACGATCATCACGAGCGTGCCATACAGCCGTGTGATTCCTCCTGTGCCGTTGCTGCACCAAAACGGCGTAGAGGTAGCAGTCGGCTGCGACAACATCTTCGACACTTGGCAGCCATACGGAAATGGAGATGTGCTCGAGCGCCTGTGGAGACTCGCTGAGCGCTCCCGCTGGCTGGATGAGCTGTCCCTGTCCCAGTCGCTGCGCTTTATCACCGGTGGGAAAACCACGCTGGACGCAAATGGAACGCAGCTGTGGCCAGCGGTTGGGGAAGATGCCAGCCTCGTGCTCGTAGAGGCGAGCTGCACGGCAGAAGCAGTAGCTCGCCGGGCGGATCGCAAGGCCGTATTCTACCGCGGCACCCTGGCTTCAGGAAAGCTGGATGAAGTGAACGCAGAGGAGGCTTGAGTCCCTATGCCGTCCCCTTACTGGATCATCAATGCTCGCCTGGAGTGCGGATATGAATGGGAGCAGGGCTTGATCCGTGCTACGAAGACAGAGCTGTGCGATTTGCTGATTGAAAACGGAAAGATCAGCCGGATTGTCTCTTCCCGTGAGATTCTGGAGGATGGTCTGCCGAAAAAGGATGCGCGCGGACTGCTCATTTTGCCTTCGATGGCTGAAAAGCACATCCATTTGGAAAAGACCTACTACGGTGGACCTTGGAAGGCGACGACACCGGTAAAAAACTTGTTCGAGAGGCACGAAGAAGACAAGGGATTGTTACCAACCTATTTGAAGCAATCGCAGCAGGGAGCGGAAAACATCCTGGCCTTTCTGGTGGAAACGGGAGTCACCCACGTCCGTACGCATTGCCATGTCGATCCCCAGGCAGGGCTTGGATTTTTGGAAGGCATGCGAGGAGCTTTTGAAACGTTTGCCGGAAGAGTGTCCCACGAAATCGTTGCGTTTCCACACTACGGCATGCTTCGTACCCATGCGGAAAAGACCGTTCGGGAAGCGCTTAGGCAGGGCGCGACTCACGTAGGCGGTGTCGATCCTGGAGGGGTGGACGGCAATATCGAGAAATCGCTGCAGACCATGATCGAACTGGCTGTAGAAGCCGATGCGGATATCGACCTGCATCTGCACGACCCGGGGCATCTCGGATTATTCACGATCAAGCGGCTGGCAGCTCTGACGGAAGAGGCGGGCTGGCAAGGTCGTGTCACCGTCAGTCACGCGATGGGGCTCGGGGATGTTTCCGTGGAAGAGGCCCGAGATATAGCGCAGCAGTTAGCTGCCCTCGGCATTTCCATCGCGTCCACCGTGCCGATCAATCGCCCGACGATCCCCATCCCTTTGCTCAACGAAGCTGGCGTGGCGGTCATGCTCGGAAATGACAGTCTGACCGACAACTGGTCCCCGTTCGGGTCAGGTGACTTGCTCGAAAAAGCGGGTCGTCTCGCGGAGCGTTTTCGACTTGCAGACGAGCGTTCCCTGGGAGTCGCGCTCGGATACGTCACAGAAGGACGGATTCCGCTGGATGACGAGGGGAATCGGATCTGGCCGTTGGTGGGAGATGAGGCCAGCCTGATGGCGGTCGAAGCCTCCTGCTCGGCAGAAGCGGTGGCGAGGCGTGCCAAAAGGCGTGTGGTGCTGTATCAAGGCAATCAGGTATCCGGAGAGTGGTAGGAGTTCACGGTTACTTTTACAAAGAAAGGGTGTCGGGATAGATGTCGACAGGCTATTGGATCACCAACGTCCGCTTGGAGAGCGGATATCGCAAGGAAAATGACAAGGTCGTCGCCACTCAGACAGAGGCGGCGCATCTTTTGATCGAGGATGGCAAGATCGCGCAGATCGAATTCGGCGCACAGGCTCCCGAGACGGACCTTCCGAAGCAGGATGCTGCAGGACTTTTGGCATTGCCTTCTTTTCGGGATATGCACATCCACATCGACAAGACGTATTACGGCGGTCCGTGGAAGGCTGTCACGCCCATCAAGACGATTTTGGATCGATTGGCTGAAGAAGCGACGCTCATGACCAAGCTGCTGCCGACAGCGCAGGAGCGTGCGGAAAAAATGCTGGGGCTCTTGCTGTCCGCGGGAACGACCCATGTGCGTTCCCATTGCAACATCGATCCTTATATCGGGCTGAAAAACCTGGAGGCGACACTGGCAGCGATCGAGACGTTCCGTGGAAAGCTCAGCTGCGAGATCGTCGCATTCCCGCAGCAAGGGCTCTTGCGCAGCAACCAGGTGGAGAACATCCGCGAAGCGCTGAAAATGGGGGCGACCTACGTAGGTGGCGTCGATCCCGCGACAGTGGATCAGAACATCGAGAAGTCGCTGGCTACGGTGTTTGAACTGGCGGTCGAGGCGGACGCCCCGATCGACCTGCATCTGCACGATCCGGATCACTTGGGGATATTCACCTTCAAGCGATTGGCAAAAATGACGGAGGAGGCAGGCTGGAAGGGCAGAGTGACCATCAGCCACGCCAACTCGCTGGCTGATATCAGTCTTGGCGAAGCGGCAGAAGTTGCGGAGATGCTGGCAGAGCAAGGCATTTCCATCACCAGTACCGTGCCGGTCATCAAGCCGACCATTCCAATCCCGCTGCTGCATGAAAAAGGGGTATCGGTATCGCTGGGGGACGACAGCATCACGGACCACTGGTCGCCATTTGGCCAAGGAGACAGCCTGGAGAAAGCAGGCCGTCTAGCAGAACGCTTCCGCATGCAGGATGAGCGCTCCCTTTCCCAAGCGCTCGGCTTCATTACGGGCCACAAGACACCTTTGGACAAGGAAGGCAACCGCCAATGGCCAAACGTCGGAGATGAGGCGGATATCGTATTCCTCCATGCTGCATCGGCAGGAGAAGCCGTAGCTCGCCGTTCCAAGCGCCAAGCGGTGATGTTTAAAGGCAAGGTTGTACACGGTTCTTTGTAAGTGACAGAGTAGGCATCGACAGGAAAATGCGAAGCGTTCCCTATAGATAAAGAAAAGCGTGACCAGAAAAAAGAAAAGGGTGTCTCCAGCAGTGGAAGCTGCTTGGGGGCACCCTTTTGAACATTCGATTTGGACAAGGTTAGTGCTTATTGGAGGCGAGAGCATTTCGATCGACAGCTTGGGGCGGCTGCTCCAGCCAACCGTTTTCAATCAAGATATTTGATCCATCCTCGACATAATTTCCAACTTCTACGAGAAAACGAGCGTATTTCGTTGCCACATCATGCCTTGCGCACATAGACAGCGCATTGCCATAAGCCCTGATTCTAACTGCATACATATCCAACTTATGAAACAGCATCAAGCGATCCGAAAAAGGAGAAGAAGTGGAGGTGGTCACCAACTGATCAAGGATGGGAGGGGATGTTAAACCTTCCTCCTGCAGAATCCCGCTGAAAGTGTCGTAATGCTTGGTAGCTATTTCTTTTCCGCGCCGGAAATACGCCTTTGCCTGATTCGATTTCGCAACCTGGCTAAAGCCAACCAATACCGCTTTGCTTGTCGCATTGTTTTCAACGTTATCGTAAAGATGCGTGATCTCAAGAGCCTGCAGGGGCCGTACTCGACCAAAAAAACCATTATGATAGCTGTGTTTCTCTATAAAATCCACTGATTCAGGATAGGGAATGTAAGGCGGCCTGATTAAAAGCCCCTTTTTTAGCAAAGTCGTATTTACGAGATTAATGAGGTTGACAGTCTGATCGATACACGTTGTAAAAAACTGTCGAGTATCATCTCTTGTTACCAGAGGGATTGCGATTCCATATAGGCTTATTCCTGCCTTGGCAACATATTTCAGGTAGTGAAGGTAAAAATCATCTTCAAATAATCTGGGAGCTGTTATATCGACATCTTCCTGTGTGAATCCTACGGGAACGGGGTAGTTTTCTTTTGCAAATATTCCTTTCAGTGATTGTACAAATTGCTTAGACAATTGTATGGCGTGTTCGAGTATATTCTTGACCTCTTGATCTTTAACATGATTGAGCATGTAACTCAGCACGCAAACCGACATGGTATTTCCAACATACGTAGCCCAAATCTTGCCTTGCTCGGCGGACGTTAGTTTATCAAGATCATTTTGGGCCAAATAGGTTACTTGCTGAAGTGGACTCGTTTGCTCTTCCGCTATGGTTTCCATAAAGAACCCCTCCGTACAATGAATGTTTCCTTTAAATTCTCGCCAACCATGAACCAAACTATGTTTCCTGTTTATGGATTCTAAAAACAACCTGCAAAATATATCCGATGAGAATACCGAAAAAGCAGCATAGCATCGGTAACCATACGGGACCCAATCGTACTCCGAAAATCCGAAAAACAGGGGCATACATAACGCCTATTGTTGCGAAAAAGGCTGCGAAGGCAAATGGAAAGACGGAGTAAGGGGGAAAATCATCTGAAAAGGTATCCCGGTATGCATCATAGATACCAAACATGTATACACACGGATAAAACATCAGCCATTGAAAATCCGTCAATTGAATGGCGTTCTGAATGTCGCCTTGAAAACTTGCGATGATGATCTGGTTTAAGTGCGAATTTAGATTGATGATGAATTCCAGAGCAAGTAAGATGAATCCTTTTACGTACTTCCGATTTAAAAATTGACCAAATCCCGGTAAGGCAATACTCCACAATATTTTTTCAATTGCTGAGCTTCTCATCAATGTTCCTTCCCTGCCTTGCTATATCAGATACCCGCATGACCTCCTTATGCTTCACCTCCTCGAGTGTTAGAATTCCTGAATCGATTTATTTCATTTTTGAGAAAACATGTTAGGCAGGTACGTGCTGTTTTCTACATTTCCGAGTGAAGATAAGTGTCATTTTCCCAATAATGGTAACTTTATGTCTGCTCTTGCCGTCTGCTATATGAATGGGAAATGACAACGAGAGGGGACAGAGCCGATTACGATGGAAATGGCATGGAAATGGGGAAGTGTACTCGGAACAAGCATGCTGGAGCTGTGGGCAGCCATCCCGCTGGGGTTTGCCTTGCAGCTTCCCGCGGTTGTCACAGGCATTCTGAGTGCGATCGGAGCGATGGCCAGCGCCGGTATTGTCATCTATGTGGGAGGATCACTTCGCAGCTGGCTGATCAGGCGTTTTGAGAAAAAAGGAAAAAGACAAGGCAGTATGCTCCGCATCTGGGAGAAATACGGAGTAATCGGACTGGGACTCGTTTCTCCGCTGATAACGGGAGCGCCTCTGGGAGCGGCGATTGGGATCTCACTCGGTGCGCCGACGAGCAAGCTGATGTGGTGGATGTCTGTCGGGATCGTGATTTGGAGTGTCATCCTGACGACTGCAGTCTCCTTTGGCGTTCTCCAATTTTTTGAATGAATCTTGAAAAAGAAAAAACCCGCATTTCGCGGGTTTTTGTGTTCTCACGGTCTCACTGCTGATGCCTTCTCCAATCCTCCGAGCACAATCTTTCCTTTAAACATGACAGCAGGCCTACGGGAGCGTCTCGCTACAGCTTCAGCCGAGCAGCAGGCTTCCGCAAAAACGATGCTCGCCTCATCCCCGACCTTTGGCCACTGGCGATTTCCTTCCTTGTCCAGTGTCGTCTTTCCGCCTGTTATGAAGAACAGAGATTGAACGAGAGAACGCTCATCCACCCAGCGGTAGCGCTCGACGAGACGGTTGAGCTTTTCCAGCATGTCGCCCGTTCCATAGGGGGACCAGGAATCATAGAAGCCATCGTAGCCGAGGGCCACTCGTACCCCTTTTTCATGGAGGATCGGAACAGGTGGCATCGGGCGATTGATCGGTACCGTCGTCATGATTTGCACGCCATTTTGCGAGAGGCGCTCGGCCATCTCTGTGCTTTCCTCTGGCGACACGTCACCCAGTGCAAAGGCATGGCTGATCGCCATCCGGTTTTGCCAGCCAGCCTCTTCGGTCAAATCCAGAATGCGCTTGATCGTATAGAAGCCGAGTGTGCCAGGATCGTGCAGATGGATGTCGACATCCGCATTGGCTTCTACGGCGATGTCCATCATTTCGCGCAAGGAGCCTTCCAGTTCGTTGTCAATCCCGGCAGGGTCCAAACCGCCGACGTGGGTTGCGCCCTCGCGCATGGCTTGTCTCATGAGATCGCTGGCTTTGGTCCGCAGCAATCCTTGTTGAGGGAATGCCACGATCTCGTAGGTCATTTTATCGCTGTAAGATTCCAGAGCTTCGCGCACACCCTCGAGGTTTTTCAGACCGATAAAAGGATCGATATTGACATGCGTCCGCACATGTGTAGCTCCGCCTGCGAGCAGCCAGGAGAGCATGGCTTGTGCACGCTGCTTGGTCGTACCCGAGATCAGAGGCATTTCCTTTTCTTCAAATTGCAGGCGATCGATGAGCTTTTTCGGAGGCAAACATGATTTCCATGCTGCTCCTGCGTACGTTTTATCCAAATGGTTATGCTTTTCGACAAACGAGGGGAGAGCCAAAAGCCCATTTGCATCTTGGGTAGGCAGCGTGGTGTCCAGTGGCTGCTCCGCCGACTCGATGCGAGTGATCCGTCCGTCTTCGATAAGCAGGTGAGACAGCTCGGTGAGAGTGTGATCGACCCCATCTGGTCCTGTTTCAAAACCGCTGTCCAGGCGTACATTCGTTAACCAAAAAGCATTCGTCATGCCATGATCCGTCCCTTCGCATTCATTTCTTTCAATGGGTAATCCCTCATGAAAAAGGTGATATCACATAAATTATACGGAATATTTCGAACACGCAGTTTCAGGTTCTTTACTTTTTTTTTCATGATCTTTACGTATTGCGGGAAAAGGTCATTATTTTCGAAAAGGAGTAAAGATTGTGCAAATATGGGTAAAGCGAGTGCAACACATTTTCCAGAATATTTTTTACGATAGTCTGAGGTAGGTCTGTACACATCGATGAGAAAAAACCTTGAGGGGGAGTCGCAGAATGAAAACGAAAGTGACAGCCAAGTACGTCATCGGTTTTGATGGAGACGACCACATCATCATCCAAAATGGAGAAGTCGTATACGAGAACGACACGATTCTGTATGTCGGCCAAAAGTACGAGGGACAGGCCGACGAGGTGATCGACGCAGGCAACGCGGTGGTCAGTCCGGGATTCATCGATTTGAACGCACTGGGTGACATTGACCACGACATCGTGCATGTGGAGGTACCTGCCAGCAAATCGAAAAACCTGCTCTGGTCCGAGCAGTATTACCGCAAGGGCTACCACGAGGTCATGACACCGGAAGAAGAGGCGTTCAAATCCTTGTATGCATACAGCCAGCTGATCTTGAATGGCGTGACGACTGCGATGCCGATCACATCGGTCTTTTACAAGCGCTGGGCGGAGACGTACGAGGAGCTGGCGGCTGCCGTGGATCATGCAGGCCGTTTGGGCTTGAGAATGTACATGGGGCCAAGCTATCAGTCGGGGATGCGCGTCGTAGGGGCTAACGGCGAGATCGAGGTGCTGTGGAACGAAGACGAGGGACGTGCAGGGCTTGCGCGCGCTGTTCAATTCGTCAAGGATTTCGATGGGGCGCATAACGGGCTGATCCGGGGAATGCTCGCACCAGAACGAATCGAGACGCAGACGCCGGAAAACCTGATCAACACCAAGCGCTACAGCGAAGAGCTGGGCTGTCAGATCCGTCTGCATGCCGCACAAGGCAGCTATGAATACAACGAGATGCATCGCCGGCATAACATGTCGCCTGTCCAGTTCCTGCACAGTCTCGGCTTTCTGGGAGAGCGCACCGCAATTCCTCATGCCCATTACGTCCCGGGCTACAGCGGCGCTTCGATCGGGCAAGGGGACGACCTCGCGATTTTGCAGGAGACAGGGACGACCGTCATTCACTGCCCGCTGGTAATCGGAAGACACGGAGATGCATTGGAGACCTTTGCCCGCTATAAACGGCGCGGGATCAATATCGCGATCGGGACGGACACCTTCCCGCCGGACTTCATCCAAAACATACGGACGGCCAGCATGCTCTCCCGTCTCCTGGAGCGAGACGTCGCCGATTCGTCCTACGCGGATATTTTCCGTGCAGCCACATTGGGGGGAGCGCGCTTCCTTGGAAGAGAGGACCTTGGTCGACTGGCACCAGGAGCAAAAGCCGATTTGATCGCGATCGACCTGGATGGCTTCCACTTGGGACCGATTGAGGACCCGATCCGCACGATGATCATGTCCGGCTCTGGCCGAGACGTCAAGCTGTCGATCATCGGGGGGCGTGTCGTCATGAAGGACCGCCAGATTCCAGGACTCGATCTCGAAGAACTCAAGTGGAAAGGGCAGCGCTACTTTGAAAAAATGAGACTGGGATATGTCGAGAGAGACTACCAGCAGCTAGGGGAAGAAGCGCTGTTTACTCCTTCATTTCGGATCCAAAAGTAGTTAGCTGCAATCGAACTAGAAATAAACAAGCACAGCCTCGTTTCGTAAGAGCAGGCTGTGCTTGCTCGCTAGTTTTAGTCTTTAATCTCGATCTTCTTTGAAGTCTGGATAAATGTTCACAAGGTAGCTATGCAATTCGCCTTCAGCGTCGAGCAGGATATTCACATCTTTTACGAGCTGCTTCTTCTTGGGGGTAAAGACGACTAAGGTCTGAGGGTGCCCAGACTTCCCATCATCGGACGCAAATGGTTACATTTATTTACAAATATTTGAAATTCCATCTACAGATAATAGCTTGTCGTCAAAATCTTGCAAATCCTCGAAAAGCCCTTATAATGGTAGTTCTTGGAGGGGATTGCCGTGAAAGATCACAAATGGATTGAGCGAAACGGAAAACGTTTGTCTGCGATGATTCACATGCCCGAACATGCTGAGAATCCACCTGTCATTGTTTTTTGCCACGGATTCACCGGCGAGAAAGTAGGAGGCAACCAGTTTGTATTGCGCCTGGCCCATGCGGTCGAATCGGCAGGCTTTGCTGCTGTTCGATTCGACTTTTCTGGCTCGGGGGAAAGTGCGGGTGAATTTGCCCGAGACACCACGATCTCCGGGTGGAAGGACGATCTGAATACTGTCGTGGAGTGGGTCGCCGAACAGCCAGCTTTTCGAGAATCTCCGAAATACCTGCTCGGCCATAGTCTAGGTGGATGCATCGTACTGCTTTACGATGATGCGGCCATACCCATTGCTGGTAGGATCGCTTTGGCACCCGTCATTCATCCGCAAGAAAACTTCCATGACAGCATCCTGGGCCCAGACCTTTGGGCAGCGGCAGAGTCTGGAGAAACCATCTCTCACTTTTATGGAAAGGGCATGTCTTTGCAACCCGATTTCGTGCGTGATTTGATCCACAGCGGGCATTCCCCGTTAAAGGCGTGCCAAACCTACGGCAATCCGGTACTGCTCGTACATGGTACAGCCGATACGGCGGTGCCGGCAGAAGGCTCCCATCAATTCGCGCAAATGTATGAGGGACCCTTGGCGCTTCGCTTGATTCCCGAAGCAGACCATAGCTTCTCTCGCCAAATGGAAGAGCTGCAGGAGAACATCGTAGGATGGCTCCTTGCCCAGCGCAACGCGTGAGCTTCTGTGCCTATACACAATAAATGAGCCCGATTCCTCGGACAAACGAGGAGTCGGGCTTTCTTTACGTTGACCGGCTGGCCGAGCCTGGCTCTGAAAAACGAGAGGTGATGAACTCGCAAAATTTGCGAGCCGCCAGTGACAGGTAGCGTTTCTCGTGCCAGATCATTTGAAAATGGCGCTGGCAAACCGGTTCTGAGATCGGAAGCAAGACCAGCTGGGGATCTACCTCTTTACTGACGCAGCCAAAGAGAGCTACACCGAGTCCGGCACGAACCAATTTTAAAATGGAGGCGGGATGGTCTACCCGACAGGCGAATTTCGGCGTGAAGCCAGCTTGCCGGAAAAATGGATCGTACAATTTTTGGGCGGGCAGTTCCTCTTTGTACCCGATAAACGGGTCGTTTGCCACGTCTTGCAGCCGGATACTGCTCTCCTGGGCCAAGCGATGGCTGCTTTGGACCGCGACATAGATCTCTTCCTTCACTACCGTCGTTGTAGAAATGTCCGGGTGCTTGAGCGGCAGGTGGTGAAGCAAATGTCGACTTCGCCTGATTCCAAAAGAATGGCCATTTCGTCGGCAGTTGCTTGTGAGATCTGAAAATGGACGTCAGGATGAAGCGACAAAAACATGCCCAACGGCTCTGATAGGAGATCCAGTGCTGATGTCGCCAGATGGATGCTTCCATGCTCCAGACCTGCGAGCTCGGATACCACCTTTTGCCCTTCCTCTAGCAGATTGAGGGCTTTATCTACCCGCTCCAAGTAGGCCTTTCCAAACGTATTGAGCCGAATTCTTCCGCGTTCCCGGTCAAAGAGAGGGACGCCAATATCCTCTTCCAGCCGGGCGATCGTCTTGCTGAGGGCAGGTTGGGCGATCCGCAGTTCTTGGGCAGCTTTTGTCATGTGCTGCCACCTCGCCACCGTCCTGAAATAATGCAGTTGCAACAGTTCCATGAGGAGTTCACTCCATATACTCAAGGTTATAGACTGCATATAAGAAGATATATTTTCGTTTATTCTGAAACGATTATAAAATACAACAAGCAAGGCTAACAATCACCTTCCCGGGGAGAAATCTGGTTGATGTGAGGTGCTTTTTCCCATGCAAGCTGAATTCCAATCACATGCTGGTGACAAATTGATTCGCATACTCGTGTTTACGCTGATGATCACGGTGATGAGTGCCACGATGTTCAATATCGTGCTGCCGCAGATCAGGAGCGATTTTCATTTGACGTTAAGCCAGGTTAGCTGGGTGACTTCCGCGTATTTGCTGATCTATGCGGTGGGAACCGTGATATACGGGAAGCTGGCTGATTCCTGCAAGCTTAAGAATTTGCTTACATTCGGGCTGCTCTTGTTTGCTTGCGGCTCGATCATCGGTTTTTTTGCCCACGACTATGGGACGGTGCTCCTCGGCCGGGTGGTTCAAGCGGTAGGTGCCGCAGTGGTGCCGGCGACTTCTACCTTGATTCCGATCCGTTATTTTCCCCCCGAAAAGCGAGGGAGGGCTTTGGGTATCTCGATGACAGGCATGGCGATTGGGAGTGCTTTAGGCCCGGTGATTGCCGCTGTTCTCGTCAGTTTGCTCGACTGGAGATGGCTGTTCTGCATACCTGTCTTTACGTTGGTAGCAGTTCCCTTCTATCGAAAATATTTGGAGGAGGAGAAGACGGCGTCAGGAAAAATGGACTGGATGGGTGGCGGACTCCTTGCCGCAACCGTTGCCTTGCTGCTGCTTGCGATCACGAATCAGAGCTTGTTCCTCGCCCTCGGATTCGTTTTGGCACTATGCCTGTTCCTGATCAGAATACGTACAGCGGCAGAGCCGTTTATCCGTCCCGGCTTATTTCGCAGCAAGCGTTTTTCGCTCGGTTTGGCTATTGCCTTTTTGATGACAGGGGGAGGGTATTCGCTCTATTTCCTGAGTCCGCAGCTGTTGGTCAATGTGAATCACCTGGCACCGGGCATGATTGGATTTTTTATGGTGCCTGCCGCTGTTGTGACCGCGTTTCTGGGCAGAAAAGGGGGGCGTCTGGCAGATAAAAAGGGAAATTCGTATGTATTTTACATGGCTTCAGCCCTGCTCCTGACATGCTTCGCCCTCCTATCCACCTTCGCAGGGGTATCTCCCGTATTCATAGCGTTCTTCCTCATTTTGGGGAATGTCGGTACATCGTTTATGATGATTGCCCTGTCCAATGCGATCTCGCAGTCGTTGCCAAAGGAGCATGCCGGTGTAGGGATGGGACTCATGTCGATGCTGAACTTTATTGCGGGAGCACTCTCGGCAACCTTGTACAGCAAAACAATCGACGGTGGCTCGGAAATTAGCTGGAATCTGCTGCAGATCCATCCAGGGGCGTACGCCTACAGCAATATTTACTCGGCTTTAGGGATCCTGATCATGTGCCTTACCAGCCTGTACTACATTCAATTCGGCCGTGTAAAACCAAATCAAAGTGCTTCAGAAAAAGGAGGGCATGAATGAAAGCCGTTGCATTCTCTGAATACGGACCGCCGCAGGTATTGCAGGTAATCGAGATGGATGCTCCGCAGGTGGGGCCAGGTGAGGTGAGGATCAGGATAAAGGCGGCAGGTGTCCTGCCCTATGACTGCAAAGTCCGAAGTGGCTGGATTCCCCCGACGCTGACCGTGCATTTTCCGCAAGTGCTCGGAAACGAATTTGCTGGGATCATCGATCAAGTAGGAGCAGACGTCACACAGTTTGCTGTCGGGGATGAGGTGCTGGGCTTCACTTTGCTGAAGGGCTACGCGGAATATGTACTTGCTGCACCGGAGCAGATCGTGCACAAGCCAAAGAATATGCCGTGGGAGATCGCAGGTGGATTTTCCGGCAATGGCCAAGGCGCTCACATGGCTTTGCAGGCATTGAACGTGAAAGCGGGAGAAACCGTACTCATTCATGCAGCCGCGGGTGGATTCGGTACATTTGCTGTGCAGCTGGCACTGGCTTGGGGAGCGGGGATGGTAATCGGAACGGCGAGCGAGCAAAATCATGATTATGTTCGCAAGCTGGGGGCGATACCGGTCCGTTACGGAGACGGGCTGCTCGATCGAGTACGGGCGATCGCCCCTGATGGAGTGGACGCTGCTCTGGATGCAGCAGGTCCGGAAGCGCTGAGAGCATCGGTGGAGCTCGTCCCAGATAAGGAGCGAATCCGCACGATGGTAGCTGTGGACCTGGCGCAAAAACTGCAAATCCCTGCGCTCTTTGGCACGCGAACTGTGGCGAGACTGGCGGAGCTGGTGGATCTGTACGCTCGAGGAAAGCTGAATATTCATATCCGCAAAGCTTACAGATTCGATGAGGCGGCCGACGCTCATCGAGCTGTGGAGAGCGGCCATGGTCAAGGAAAAGTCGTGCTCGTTACGGAGTAAATGTTGATTGATCAAATAATGTTTTTCAGAAAGCAGCATTGACAAGGTCAGCCAAAGCGAATAAAATTTCAAACAACAATAACAATACAACGCGACGAACGGGAATAGTAAGTGGTCGGATCTGTAAAGAGAGCTGCGGGACGGTGCAACGCAGACAGAGAAGCCAGTGAAGCTCGCCCGGGAGCGGCAGGACTGAATCCGATGTAGCGCTGCATCGAAAGAGTAGGTCCTGACGGCTAACCTCCGTGATCGGGTGGTACGGATCAGTTTGGATCCGTGCATGAGGTGGACTTTACGGCATACGGCCAAAGTCAACGAGAGTGGTACCGCGATAGACATGGTCTGTCGTCTCTTCGATAGAGACGGCAGGCCTTTTTGTTTTCTTAACAGCATAATTCAAACGCGAAGAACGGGAGCTAGTAAAGCGAATTTCTTGTCCAGAGAGCTGCGGGAAGGTGCGACGCAGTCAGGAAATGCTTGAATCTCACCCGGGAGCGGCGAGGTTGAATACCAGCGAGGCTGGCAGCTAGACCTTGACGGATCCCCCACGTCATCGGGGCAACGAAGTGGATTCCTTGAAAAAGGATCAATGAGAGTGGTACCGCGGCGGCTGACGAGCCTGTCGTCTCTTGCATGAGAGACGGCGGGCTTTTTTTGTTCCCCAAATCAAACAACAACCCAAATGAGGAGGCAATACCCATGACAAAACGAATCCATATTTTCGATACGACACTGCGCGACGGTGAACAAGCACCAGGCGCATCCCTGCATCCCGAACAAAAGATTGTGATTGCCAAGCAGCTGGCCCAGCTCGGTGTCGATGTCATCGAACCAGGGTTTCCGATATCCAGTCCCGGTGACTTCATGGCGGTGCAGCGCATTTCACAAGAGGTGCACGGTGTGGAGATCTGTGGATTCGCCCGCGCCGTGAAGGAAGACATCGATGCAGCGGTACGTGCCACCCAAGCAGCGGAGCGCCGCAGGCTGCACATGTTCCTCTCGTCCTCGAACATCCACCTCGACTTCCAGCTGCGCAAATCCAGAGAGCAGGTGATCCAGATCGCCCGCGCCATGATCGCGTACGGAAAACAGTTCGTGGATCGGATCGAATTTTCTCCGATGGATGCGACGCGCACAGGGGATGAGTTCCTCTTTGAGATGATCGAGGCGGCGATCGAGGAAGGGGCGACGATCATCAACATTCCGGATACAGTCGGATACGCGCTGCCGGAAGAGTACGGAGCGATGTTCACCCGGGTCATGAAAAATGTCCGCGGGAGCGACAAAGTGGAATTTAGCGCCCACTGCCACAATGACCTCGGCCTGGCGGTTGCGAACAGTCTCGCTGCCATCCGCGCGGGCGTGACCCAAGTCGAGGTTACCGTAAATGGCGTGGGAGAGCGTGCAGGCAACTGCTCCCTGGAAGAGCTGGTGATGGCGATCGAGACGCGCAAGGAAGCGCTGGATGCCGAGACAGGGATCAGACCGGAGCATATCTACACGACTTCGCAAAAGGTGAGCCGTGCCATGAGCTTCCCGATTGCTTTCAATAAGCCGATTGTAGGTCGCAATGCCTTTCAGCATGAAGCGGGAATTCATCAGGACGGCCTGTTGAAAGAACGCAGCACATACGAGATCATGGATCCGGAGAAGCTGGGCGTACCTCGCAATATGATCATTCTCGGCAAGCATTCCGGGCGGCACGCCATCAAGCATCGGGTCAGCGAGTTTGGCGTGCAGCTGACCGATGAACAGATGGAGACCTTGTACGCGCAGTTTAAAGAACTGGCCGACAAGCAAAAGGTCGTACAGGATCACCAGCTGCTCGAGCTGGTCGGACATACGGTGAATGCGGTATTGGAGCCGTTTACCCTCGTCAGTGCACAAGTGCTGACAGGTACCTCAGGAAATCGAATGGCATCTTGCACGATTACAAACAACGCCACGCGGGAAGAACAGACGTACTCCGGCACAGGCGAAGGTCCGGTAGAAGCCCTGGTCGCGGGAATCAAGCAGGCGCTGCCGATCGAGGTGGAGTTCACAGACATGGAGCTGTATTCCTTGTCTTCCGGGGAGCATGCGACAGGGGAAGCCATCGTCACAGTCAGCGCAAACGGCAGTCATTTCAAAGGCGTCTCGGAGCATCGCGATGTTCTGATGGCGGTGGCGCAAGCGTTTATGGCTGCGAGCAATCAGGCCGTGCGTGATTACGAAGCGAGGTACGCTGCCCACGACCAGGAGCGGGTGGAGGCTTTCTTCTCCTGATCCGAAAAGAACGTTCTATGCTCAGCCTAAAAAAGACAGCCTGCACTTGGATGCAGGCTGTTTTTTTGGTTTATGGCCTCATTTCGGCCTGACGCTGCATTTCGGCGAAGTAGCGGATGACGTAATCGCGGAACGTACGTGAGGCTGCAGACAGATACCGGTCATGGCGCCAAGCCAATTGGTAAGTGCGCAGGCACAGAGGCTTTTCGATGCGGATGAGGCGCATGGAACTCACCTTGTCTCCGAGAGTCTCCGGCAAGAAAGCGATCCCGATTCCCGCATGCAGGAAGTGACCCACGGCTGAATGCTCATCGACTTCGCATACCAGATTCGGCTCAAACCCGGCCTCTTTGCAAAAAGCATCCGTCATCGCGCGAAACGGATTCCCTTCCTTGATGCAAATGAATGGCTCGTGTGCCACCTCTGCCAGATCGATACGCTCCCGGCTGGCCAAGCGATGGGTGAGGGGAACGGCGAGCATGATTTCCTCGGTCAAGATGTTAACCCCATCGATCCCGTCCTGCTCAAGCGGGGGAAAGGTAATGCAAAAGTCGATTTCGCCGCTTTGGAGCTGCTGCACTTTTTCCTCTGGTGATGCTTGGGTAATGCGCATCTGGACGCCTTGATGCACAGAAAGAAAGCTTCCGATCATGTCCGAGAAGCATTTGTGGGTCGTCGTGGCGAGCATGACCCGTCCGCGCTCCATTCCCGCCATATCGATGAGCTCCCGCTGTCCTTCTTCCAGCAGGCTGAGTGCCCCCTCCACTTTTTTCAGGAAGGCTTTGCCATACGCATTGAGCTTAATTTGTCGTCCATTCCGATCGAACAAAGGGACGCCGACATGCTCTTCCAGACGCGAGATGGTCTTGCTTAGGGCAGGCTGAGCAATGTGCAGCTCCTGGGCAGCCTTTGTCATGTGCTCCAGCCTGGCAACCTTGCAAAAGTATTGCAGCTGTAACAGTTCCATACGTTGCACTTCCTCTCATATACCCGAGTGTATGAAGAGATAAGGAAGGATATATTTTTGTTTATGTAAGAGTGATTGTAAAATAATTTCTGCAAGCCGACAACAGAATTACGGCAAAATCGGCGCGGAATAACAGTGGAGAGTAGAGAGGATGATGGCGGATGAAAGCAGCTGGAATCTTGTCGTTTGGCGGTCCGGAAGTGCTGCGCTTGCTCGAGGTAGACACCCCTGTGGCGAATGAAAATCAAGTGAGGGTCCGCGTAAAGGCAGCAGGTGTGCAGCCCTTTGATTTGTCCGTCCGCAGCGGTTGGACTCCCCCGGGAGGAGCAGTCCGTTTTCCCCAGATTTTGGGCAATGAATTTGCTGGAGTCGTGGATCAAGTGGGGGATGCGGTAACCGGATTTGCTGCGGGAGACGAAGTCATGGGTTTTCAAGTACTGGGCTGCCAGGCTGAGTATGTCGTTGTGGCGCCCGATCAGTTGGTCAAAAAGCCGCAGCGAATGCCGTGGGAGGAAGCGGCCGTTCTTTCAGCTTCCGGCCAAACGGCGCATACAGCCTGAGAAGTGCTCGGGGTTAGCGCAGGGGAGACCGTGCTGGTCCATGCGGCTGCCGGCGGTGTCGGGACCTTCGCCGTACAGATCGCCCGAGCGTACGGCGCGACTGTCATTGGCACGGCAAGCGAGGGGAACCATGAGTATCTCCGCTCATTGGGAGTCATACCGATCAGCTATGGCAGTGGATTCGTGGATCGGGTGAGAGCAGTCGCTCCGAAAGGGGTAGACGCTGCCTTGGACGCGGTTGGGGGAGAGGCATTGGCTGCTTCCTTGGAAGTCGTGAAGCAAAAAGAGCGGATTGGAACGATCGTGGAATTTGAGCAGGCGACTCAGCTTGGTGTCCGTGCCATTCGCAGCCAGCGCTCTGCTGATCGCCTGCAGCACCTGGTTGATTTGTACAATCGTGATCAGCTTCGCATCACCATCCGCCAAAGCTTTCCGCTCCATCTGGCCGCAAAGGCTCATCAAGAGCTGGAATCCGGACATGGACGAGGCAAGGTGGTGATCGTAATCGAGTAAACGCATCTCAATTGAAAAAAGCCCAGTCAATCGACTATCCAAAGCCGTGACTGGGCATTTTTATTCCACTTCCTGGATGGGGAGGACGATTTTGATGCCGAGCCCTCCTTTTGTCGGGAGGTAGGCCTGGATATGGCCATCCTGTTTTTCGATCATGCCTTTGCAGATGGCAAGCCCCAGTCCACTGCCGTTTTTCACCTTGGAACGAGCTTTGTCGACCCGGTAGAACGGTTCGAAAATCCTGGTCAGCTCCTCCTCTGGTACGCCTGGTCCGTTATCCTCCAGCTCGAATACCGCCTTCCGATTGTCTGTATAGACCCGAAAGCAGATGCGGACGTAGCTCTGCGCATACGCATGATTCAGAGAGTTGTGAATGATATTGGCAAACACCCGGCGAATTCGCTGCTCATCGACGAACAAGGACGGATTGCCCTCGATGGAGCTGATGTAACTGATTTCTGCTGAAAAGGTTGGCAACTCCTCCTCGTACTCGGAAGCAATCGATCTTGCAAAAGAAGCGAGAGAGACCTTTTTGCGGACGAGCAGCGGATGGTTGGCGTTTGAGACATACTCCGACAAGTCCTGCGTCAGCTTTTCGATTTCAGTTGCTTTGCGAAAAATGATCTGGTAGTATTCCTGTCTTTTTTCCTCTGATTGGACACGGCCTTTCATGAGGCGTTCGATGTATCCTTTGATCGAGGTCAAGGGTGTCTTCAGGTCGTGTGAGATCGCTGCCATCGCTGCCGTTTGCTTTCGCTTTTCCATCGACAAGGTTTCATTCGCCTGAATCAGGGATGTGTAGATTTTCTCCCACTGCATTTCATTCGAATAACAGTGCAGATCGGTCTGGAAGAGCTCGCTATGCTTTTGGTAGAACGTCACGAGGGGCAGCATCGCCAGCTTTCTGCTGTAAATCCCCAGGAAAATGGTAGACAGACAAAATAACAGTACGCATACACCCAGAATGTTGCTGGAGGACTGGAGAGGGCGCAGCATTTCCCACGTGACCGGATGGGTAAAGGTAAATACGTATCGATGCTTCTCATCCGTGTATTGGTCATCCTGAAGCGTGACCGAGAATATGTTGTGCGAAAGCGAATCGGCAGTGACGGACTTCGCGGTGACTCGATCATACATGCTGATGCGCATGGAGTGATCCTGCGCGTAGCTGTACAGAAACTCGCGTGTCTCGTCTCCATTTCCGCGTTGCGCGTTGATCAGGTTGATAAATTGCCGGTCTGCTTGCTGAAACTGATGACGCTGGTTTTCCCATTCAGTGGCAAAGTCCGCAATTTCGAATTTCCAATAATAAATGCCGAGAATGAAAAGATTGAGTAAAAGGACGATGCAATGGGCAATGAGCATTTTTAGCTGAATGTGATGTTTCACTGCATATCACCGACAAATTTGTATCCGATACCCCACACGGTTTTAATGTAGTGCTTGTCATGCTCCAGCTTGGAGCGCAAATTCTTGATGTGGACGGTCACCGTATTGATATCGCCAAACTCGCTTTCTCCCCAGATGGCATTGTATATCTGCTCCCGGCTCAATACCCGATTCGCGTTCTCCGCCAAATACAGCAGAATTTGAAATTCCTTCGTGGACAACTCTACCCGTTTGTCGTGGTGAAAGACTTCGAAGGTGTCTTTATTTATCGTCAATGACCCACTGTGAATCGACTTGGTAGCAGTTATGTATCGATTTTCCCGGCGCAGATGCGCACGGACACGGGCGATCAATTCGGAGATGCTGAATGGCTTCAGGATATAATCGTCGGCGCCGACCTCAAGGCCGATGACCCGATCCAGCTCCCGATCCTTTGCACTGAGAAAGAGGATGGGAATGTTGACGGAATTGCGTATCTTCCGGCAGACGTCCAGGCCATCCATCTCCGGCATCATGATATCGAGCAGGATCAAGGAAAGCGATGGGTCGAGCGCTTTTTCCAGCGCTTCTTTTCCGTTTTGGGCCTCGATTGTGAGGAAGCCCTCGTCCTGGAAGCTTTCGGCGAGCAGACGCACGATATCCGGATCATCATCTGCAATTAAAATGGTGGGGCTAGTCATCTACCATAACCTCCTTATTCACTATTATTATAAATAGTAACGCTTCTTTGGAATATAAGGAGTAAATGCCTTCATAGTAAAAAAAAGGCGCTCCCGAATTGCGGAGCACCTTTTCTGTTTAGGCGACTACTTAGCTTTTTCTGTCATCGTCGCTTTGTACTGGGAAGTTCATCCAGCCGCCACCGAGTGAGAAAGGAGCGTCAGTTGCCGTAACAGCAGGGGTAGTTGTGGAAGTCTCAGTTGTAGCAGCAGTGCCATCAGTAGTCGATGGAACAGGTGCAACTTCTTCCGTAACTGGATTAATGATGTTGTGATTTTCACTGACAAAGCTGCTGAAGAAGCTGGCAGTATTTTCTTTTTCGCCTGGCTCGCTAGCAGCGAATGCTGGAACAGCCAAAGAAGCAGTAACAGCCATTACAGCTGTGAGTGTGAGAAAACGACAGGTTTTTTTCATGGTTTTCATCCTCCATCCATCCCTTTCCCCAAGGGAGATCATCTTCATCTCCAGTTATAAAGGACATTTCTGTAATAGCTCTGAAAAAAGTATGAAGGTTTATGAAGAAATGATGGAGTACAAGCCTGAAAGTGTTATTTTATCCAAAATCTTTATTTTCGGAATAAACTTACGCTAGAAATCGTTCGAAATAGTTGATATTTTATTAATAATTATGTAGTACTTAGAGTGTAGGATTTAAATTTGAGGGAGATGTAGAAGATGGAGTGTCAGTTAACAGTTACTCTGACAGAACAGAGAAAAGAAAAGCCTGCTAGTGACAAGCTCGGGTTCGGTGTGCATTTTACCGACCACATGTTCACAATGGACTACACAGAAGGAAAAGGCTGGCACGATCCGCAAATCGTACCGTATTCCCCGCTCACACTCGATCCGGCAGCAATGGTGTTCCACTACGGCCAAGCTGTATTCGAGGGATTGAAGGCTTACCGCAACCATGAAGACAAAGCGTGGTTGTTCAGACCCGATCAAAATTTCAAAAGAATGAATCGTTCCCTGAGCCGCCTCAGCATGCCGCTCATTGATGAGGCATTCATGCTGGAAGCGCTGAAGCAATTGGTTGCCACTGAAAAAGAGTGGATTCCGACCGAAAGCGGAACTTCCCTATACATTCGTCCGTTTGTGATCGCGACAGAGCCATGCTTTGGCGTTCGCGCTTCGCATACGTATAAATTCATCGTGCTCCTGTCCCCAGTGGGTGCTTACTACTCCGGAGGCATGAAGCCGGTCAAAATTTATGTGGAAAACAACTACGTCCGTGCCGTTCGAGGCGGGACAGGCAACGCGAAAGTTGCCGGGAACTACGCGGGAAGCCTGAAAGCACAAGAGGAAGCAAAGGAAAAAGGATACGAGCAAGTCTTGTGGCTGGACGGAATTGAAAACAAATACGTAGAAGAAGTAGGCAGCATGAACGTCTTCTTTAAAGTTAAGGGAGAGGTGTGGGTCCCAGCCCTGAATGGCAGCATTTTGGAGGGGATCACACGGGATTCCACGATCCATATGCTGAAGGATTGGGGAGTTCCAGTCGTCGAGAAACGCATTTCGATGGAAGAGCTGTACGAGGCGTACACAAAAGGGGAGCTCGAGGAAGCGTTCGGAACGGGTACAGCAGCCGTCATTTCCCCGATCGGCGAGATGAACTGGAATGGCCACCAAATGATCATCAATGGAGAGCAGACGGGTGAATTGACCTCCAAGCTCTATGAACAAATGACCGGCATCCAGTACGGACTCGTGGAAGACAAGTATGGATGGGCAGTAGAAGTAACGAAATAAGGAAACAGCAAGGCGAAAGAGCAGGCACAGTCGCCCTCTAATTGGGGGTGGCTGTGCTTTTTTGTTCCTATCGATCAAAAGTTTATGATCGTAAAAAATAGGAATGGTAAAAATATTGAAAAGAAAGGTAAAGATAGTTGAAAGAAAAAAGTTAGAAAATTATTAAAATTAGAACTATGCAATGATACTTACTCGTTTTGATCTGAAAAAGAGGGGGCATTCACTTGAAAAGAAAAAACATGCTGCACTCCATTCTCGCCCTATCCGTACTGTTTTCGACGGTCCTCGCGGGTTGCTCATCCGGACAGTCTGCGACTTCCGGGGCCAGTACCAGCACGACGGTGACCAGTCAGCCTGGACCGACTCCGGCAGCAACCGGAGGAACCTTGATTATCGCCCGTCTGTCCGATGCCAACAATCTGGATCCGCATTTCAGCACCCAGATCAACTCCATGGCTGTTGTGCAGCACAAGCTGTACGAAGGACTCGTGCTGCTCGATCAAAACAGCGAGTACAAGCCGCTCTTGGCGAGTGAATGGAAGCAGCTCGACGACCTCACATGGGAATTCGTCCTTCGAGATGGCGTGACATTCCATGATGGCACCCCCTTTGATGGAGAAGCGGTAAAGAAGACGATCGCCAGGATTTTGGACAAAAACGCACCGACTCCCAAGGCCAACATGTTTGGCATGATTAAAGAAGTCAAAGTGATCGACCCGCATAAAGTGCAGATCATCCTCCACTATCCGTTTGCCGGTTTGCTGTCCGTACTGGCGAGTGCTGAAGGCGGCATCATCAGTCCAAAGGCGATTGAGCAATATGGAAAGGATTTGAACAAGCATCCGGTCGGAACGGGACCTTTTGTGTTTGAATCGTGGACGCCAGGACAAGAGATCGTGCTTACGAAAAATGAAAAGTATTGGGGAAAAGGGCCGAAGATTGACAAGGTTGTATTTAAGACGGTGCCGGAGGATACGACCCGTGTCGCGATGGTTGAGACTGGGGAAGCTCATATCGCGGAGCAACTGCCTGTGACGGAAATCGAACGCGTCCAAAATTCCACCAACATGACGCTGGGACGTTATGAATCCTTTGCGGTTGATCATATCGGGATGAATGTGACGAAAAAGCCGTTTGATGATGTGCGGGTGCGTCAGGCCATCGCCCATGCCATCGACAAGGAAGCGATCATCAAAGGCGTGTACAATAACGTGGGAAAAGTCGCGGTCTCCACATTGGGACCAAAAGTGATCGGGTACAGCCCGAATCTGAAGACGCCGGAATACGATTTGAACAAAGCGAAGCAGCTGCTGGCAGAAGCCGGGTATGCGAATGGTTTTAAAGCGACGGTGTACTTAAATGACAACAAAGCACGCATCAATGTGGCGGAAGTCTTGCAGTCGCAGCTGAAGGGGATCGGGATTGACCTGCAGATTCAAGTGATGGAGTTTGGAGCGTATTTGGATTTGGCAGGAAAGGGCGAGGCGCAAATGTTTATCAGCGGATGGGGAAATGCGACGGGTGACGCTGACTACAACCAGTACAACCTGTTCCACAGCACATCGCACGGGGTGCCAGGCAACCATTCCTTCTATTCCAATCCAAAAGTGGATGCGCTGATCGAAGCCGGACGAAAGGAAAAAGATCCGCAGAAGCGCAAGGAAATCTATGAGCAAGCGCAGCAAATCGAAATGGACGAAGTGCCGCTGCTCCCTTATCGCAGCAGTGAAAACCTCGCCGCCATCGCGAAAAACGTACAAGGTGTCACCATCAGTCCTTCGGGATACGTCGAGATCAATGACGTGACGATTCAGCAGTGACGGGCTGAGAGGGACCTTTCTGCCGACGGGTACAGGAAATTTGCCTCGATCACTTCAAATGTAAGCGAGGCAGAGCTCAAGTAGGCTTACTCCCATGCATTGGATTTGGTGGAAGAGTACGCCTGCTTGCTCGGCCAAGACTATCCATTGGATGTGACGCCCGCCTTCTTGCAGAAATTGCGAACCCATCCAGGCGTCCGCAAGTAAAAGGATACCGATAAAGAAAAAGGAAAGAGGATCAGAAGATTTCTGACGCCTCTTTCCTTTTTTATGTTCCGCTAAACCTCGCCCTAGGGATAGTTAGTGTTAAAAATCAGTAAAGAAAATGAAAATAGAAGTAAAGAGAGTGAACAAATATAGCCAGAATAGTAGGTAAAATGAAACATGCGCGAATGATGAAAAAATTAACACAATAGGAACGCGCGAAAGAGGGGGACATCAACATGAAAAAGACGCGCTTTTTTCAGACGCTGATCGCGCTGACAGTAGCCGTTTCGGCTGCGCTAGCCGGCTGCTCTTCGGGCCAGGAAGCAAGTCAGGGGAACAACGGATCTGCGCAACCGGGAGCAAGCGCACCCGCAGGAAAAACCGGCGGTACCTTGGTGATTGCACGACTGTCCGATGCCAACAATTTGGATCCGCACTTCCTCACGCAAATCAACTCAGCCGCCATTATTCATCACAAGGTATACGAGGGACTCGTGCGGATGGACAAGGAGAGCAAGTACGTCGGTTCGCTGGCTACCGAATGGAAGCAGCTGGATGACGTGACGTGGGAATTCAAGCTGCGCCAAGGCGTCACATTCCACGATGGCGCGCCGTTCAATGCAGAAGCGGTGAAAAAGACCATCGCTCGCGTGCAGGATCCGAATGTCGGGTCCAATCGCGCCAATCTGTTTGAAGCCATCAAAGAAGTGAAGGTCGTCGATGATCTGACCGTACAGTTCGTTTTGCACTATCCGTATGCTCCGCTTCTGTCCGTTTTGGCAAGTGCGGAAGGGGTTATCCTCTCACCCAAAGCGATCGAGCAGTACGGAAAAGATCTGACCAAGCACCCGACCGGTACCGGACCGTACAAGTTCGAATCGTGGACACCCGGCCAGGAAGTGGTGCTCGTGAAAAATGACAGCTACTGGGGCGGACAGCCAAAGCTGGACAAGGTCGTCTTTAAAACCGTACCAGAGGACACCACTCGGATCGCCATGGTAGAAACAGGCGAGGCGCAAGTCGCCGAGCAATTGCCTGTAACCGAAGTGGATCGCGTACAAAATTCCAGCAGCATGACACTGGGGCGTTTTGCTTCCTTCTCCAGCGATCATATTGGGATCAATACGAAGAAGAAGCCATTTGATGATGTGCGTGTCCGTCAGGCTATCGCATACGCTGTCGATAAGGAATCCATCATCAAGGGTGTGTACAATGATGTAGGGAAACCAGCGCACTCCTCGATTACTCCAACGATGGTCGGTTACAGCGAAAACGTAAAAGGCCTGGATTACAATCTGGAAAAAGCAAAGCAGCTGCTTGCTGATGCAGGCTATGCAAACGGCTTCAAAGCAACAATCTACCTGAACGACAACAAAGCTCGCATCAACGTGGCAGAGGTATTGCAGCAACAGCTCAAACAAATCGGAATCGATCTCCAAGTGAAGGTGTTGGAGTTCGGCGCTTACATCGACGCAGCCTCCAAAGGGGAAACCGACCTGTTCATCAGCGGCTGGGGCAATGCGACCGGTGACGCAGACTACAATCAGTACAATCTGTTCCACACCAAGTCGCAGGGCGCACCAGGCAACCACTCCTTCTACAGCAATCCAGAAGTGGACAAGCTGATCGAGGAAGGTCGCAAGGAAAAAGACGCGGACAAGCGCAAACAGATTTATGAACAAGCTCAGCAAATCGAGATGAATGACGCCGGGTTGATTCCTTATCGTTTCTCTGAGAATCTCGCTGCCATTCAAAAAGGTGTTGAGGGCGTTTGGATCAGCCCAGCTGGTCATATCGAAGTAGACGACGTGGTTCTTCCATAACGCAGCAAAAGGAGCAGCATAGCGAGATACCTGCCAGGGTCGAGCTATGCTGTTCGTCTATACAGAAGCTGGAAGCTGGATAATAAGAGATTCATGGGGGCGAGCTAGATGAGTAAAAACAAAGCGTGGAAGTGGATGGCTGCGAGTGTGCTTGCTGCAGGACTGTTGGTGACGGGGTGTTCGACGGGGAAGGAGCAGGCAGTGGCCAGCAAGCCGGCAGGGGCGGAAAAGCAATCTGCTCCAAAGACATTGATGATCGCTCGACAATCGGATGCGAATAATCTCGACCCGCATTTCATTTCCTCCATTAATGCGGCGAGCGTGGTCCAGCACAAAGTATACGAGGGGCTGATCCGGCGCACAGAGAGCATGGAATTCAAACCGATGCTGGCTACGGAGTGGAAACAGAAAGATGACGTGACGTGGGAGTTCAAGCTGCGTCAGGACGTCAAATTCCATGACGGAACACCGTTTACGGCTGAAGCGGTGAAGGCCACGATCGGACGGGTCCTGGATGAAAAAGTGGGCTCGCCCCGTGCCACTCTGTTTAAAATGATCAAAGAGGTAAAAGTCATCGACGACTACATCGTAGAGTTCAAGCTGGAATATCCGTACTCGCCGCTGCTCTCGATCCTGGCGAATCACGAAGGCAGCATCATCAGCCCGAAAGCAATCGAGCAGTATGGGAAAGACTTGAGCAAGCATCCGGTCGGTACTGGCCCGTTTGTATTTGAGTCATGGACGCCGGGTCAGGAGATTGTCCTCAAGAAAAATGAAAACTACTGGGGTCAAAAAGTGAAGGTAGACAAAGTAGTTTTCAAGGTCGTTCCCGAAGATACGACTCGCATTGCCATGGTGGAGACAGGAGAAGCCCATATCGCAGAGCCGTTGCCCGTCACGGAAATCGATCGGGTGAAGAACTCGGCGCAAATCGACTTGTATCGCAGCGAGGGGCTGGGAACGGAATTCGTCGGCTTCAATACGAAGAAAAAGCCATTTGATGATGTTCGCGTGCGCCAGGCGATCAGCTATGCAATTGAGACGGATGCCATCATACAAGGCGTATTCAATCAGGTAGGAACCAAAGCGAATTCGGCAATGAGTCCCAAAGTGCTGGGCTACAGCGGCAAGCTGAGAGGGTACGCATTCGACCCGAATAAGGCAAAGGCCTTGCTCGGAGAAGCGGGGTACCCGAACGGTTTCAAAACCACCATTTGGACGGGGGATCGGAAAGAGAGGATCAACACGGCAGAGGTCATCCAGTCGCAATTAAAGGGAATCGGGATCGATGTCGAAGTGAAAGTCCTCGAATACGGAGCCTATCTGGATGCGGAAGATAATGGAGAGACGGACATGTTCATCAGCGGCTGGGGGAATGCCACTGGCGACGGGGACTACAACCAGTACAATCTGTTCCATTCCAAATCACTGGGAAAGGGTGGAAACACAACGTTTTACGTGAATGCTGAAGTGGACAGATTGATTGAGGAAGGACGCAGGGAGCAAGACCCGGAAAAGCGAAAAGGAATCTATGCACGTGCATTGGAGATAGAAGTAAGTCAAGCTCCGATGGTGCCGATCCGCAATCTGGAGAATGTCGCAGCGGTAGGAAAGAATGTGAAAGGATTTTGGATCAGCCCATCCGGGTACATGATGATCAACGACATTACGATTGAATGATAGGGAGAGAAGAGTAGGATGGAGAGAAAAGGAAGCTTCTGGATCACAAACGCCACTCTGGAGCACAGCTTTGCATGGAAAGAGGGGAGGGTTGCCGGCACGCAAACCGAGCGGGTCCATGTGCAGGTAAAAGGGGGACGCATGGAAAAGATCGTTCCCGCTTCTGAACCGCTTCCGCCCGACGTGGAAAGCTGGGATGCCCGAGGTCTTCTCATGCTGCCATCTTTTCGAGAAATGCACATTCATTTGGACAAAACCTATTATGGAGGTCCGTGGCAGGCATGCATTCCTGCCTCCAATCGATTTTTTCGCATCGAGCAGGAGCGAGAACTGTTGCCGAAGCAGCTCCCTGTCGTGCAGGAAAGGGCTGAAAAGCTCCTGGATTTGCTGCAATCGAACGGAGCTACCCATGTGCGTACGCACTGCAACATTGACCCGGTCATCGGCCTGCAAAACCTGGAGGCTACCCTTCGTGCCTTGGAGACATACTCGGGGAAACTTTCCTGGGAAATGGTTGCCTTTCCTCAACACGGATTGCTCCGCAGCAAGTCTGTCGGGCTGATGCGGGAAGCTCTGCGAAATGGAGCCGGGCTCGTCGGGGGAGTGGATCCCGCCACGTTTGATGAAGATATTGAAAAATCGCTGAATACCGTGATGGATCTGGCGGTGGAAGCCGATGCGGATATCGATCTGCATTTGCATGAACCGGGACACCTGGGTGTCTTCATTATCAAACGGATCGCTGCGCTGACCGAGGAAGCCGGTTGGCAAGGACGTGTGACAATCAGCCATGCGTACGGACTAGGGGAAGTACCTGAGTCGCTCGCAAGTGAAATCGCCGAGCAGCTGGTCCAGCATCAAATCTCGATCGTGACCGCGGTTCCCATCGACATGCCTACCATACCTGTTCCGCTCTTGGATGCAAAGGGAGTCCGAGTATCGCTTGGAAACGATAACATCACCGATCATTGGGACTCATTCGGCACGGGAGATATGCTGCAAAAAGCCAATCGCCTCGCAGAGCGTTTCCGTTGGACGGACGAGGTCAGACTGTCTCGGGCGCTGGGATTCGTCACAGGTGGTGTGACTCCGCTCGACGATCGAGGCAACCGCGTCTGGCCGCAGGCGGGGGATTCCGCAGATGCTGTGTTTGTGCAAGCTGGCTGCTCTGCAGAAGCGGTGGCGCGTCAATCGGCGAAAGCAGCTGTCCTGTTCCAGGGCAAGCTGGTATGGCAGTCCGAAGACGATTGTGAAAAGTGAAGTAAAAGTAAAAATATTATAAATAGATGTAAAGATGCTGAAAGGTTTGATTGACCCCTTGCCGTATAATGCAGATAAGCAAAGATTACAGAAATTTCGACAACATTCACCAGGGGGACATTCAAATGAAGAAAGCACGCTTGTTTGGAACCTTGCTTGCCTTGACGCTAACCGTCGGTACCGTATTGACCGGTTGCGGCGCAGGACAAGAGCAAGCGGGTACAGGAACATCTGCACCAGCGGAAAGCCCGAAGGCAGGTGGCACGCTGATCGTGGCTCGCAAAGCAGACGCTAACAATCTCGATCCTCACTTCATCACGAATATTCCATCCGCAAACTACATTTATGGCAAAGTTTACGAAAGCTTGATCGCGCGGGATAAAAACTCCGAGTACAAGCCTACGCTTGCGACGGAATGGAAGCAGGTAGATGATCTGACATGGGAGTTCAAGCTGAGAAGCGGCGTAACCTTCCACGATGGGGCGCCTTTCAATGCAGAAGCTGTGAAAAAGACGTTTGAACGGGCAAAGGATCCGAAAGTGGCTTCGCCTCGCGCGTCCAATTTCTCCATGATCAAAGAAATCAAGGTCGTGGATGATCAGACCGTTCAATTCATTCTGGACTATCCATTTGCTCCTCTGCTCTCCATTTTGGCGAGCTCTGAGGGCAGCATTTTGAGCCCGAAGGCCATCGCGGAGCATGCAGACACGCTGTCCAAACAGCCTGTAGGAACAGGGCCGTTCAAATTTGAAGCTTGGACACCGGGCCAAGAGATGACGCTTGTGAAAAATGACAGCTACTGGGGTGACAAGCCAAAGGTAGACAAGGTTGTGTACAAAGTGGTGCCTGAGGACACTACCCGAATTGCAATGATTGAAGCAGGCGAGGCTCACATCGGCGATCAACTGCCAGTGACAGAAGTAGAACGCGCCCAGTCTTCGCCGAACATGACGATGGTTCGGGCAGAAGGCTTGGGAGTGGAGTACATCGGGTTCAACGTCACGAAAAAACCGTTTGATGACATCCGCGTCCGTCAGGCTGTCGCTCATGCCATCGAGAAGGAAGCGATCGTCAAAGGGGTCTACAACAATGTAGGGAACGAAGCCGTATCGGCCATGTCCTCCAAGGTGATCGGCTACAATCCGAATCTCACAGACTACACCTATGACGTCAATGAAGCGAAAAAGCTGCTCAGCGAGGCAGGCTACGCAAACGGCTTCAAGACCACCATCGTAACGGATGACCGCAAAGAGCGGATGAACGTGGCAGAGGTGATTCAATCCCAGCTGAAGGGAATTGGCATCGATGTGGAGATCAAAGTAATGGAATATGGCGCTTACCTCGAGTTCACAGACAAAGGCGAACACGACATGTTCATCGGCGGTTGGGGTAATGCCACGGGAGACGGAGACTACAATCAGTACAACGTGTTCCACAGCTCTTCCAAAGGCAGTGCGGGCAACCTCGCTTTCTACAACAATCCGGAAGTGGACAAGCTGATCGAGGATGGCCGTCGTGAAAAAGATCCTAAAAAGCGCAACGAAATTTACGCCAAACTGCAAGAAATCGAGCTGAAAGAAGTGCCGGTCATTCCGATCCGCACCATCGATCATGTATCGGTGACGGCAAAGGATGTCCGTGGCTTCTGGCTGAGTCCGGTAGGATATCTGATGCTGGATGATGTGACAATTCAATAGGATAAAAGGATTCGGGGATGGCGGATTGCGCTGTCCCCGATTTTGTAGGGAAACGTTCCAAAAAGACTCGATGAAATGTTAGAATCATGTTATATTTTCTGACATAGAGCTCTTTTGGAGGGTGATTGATGTGAGCTGGTTTCTGTCTGGATTTTTTTTATCGCTTTCGCTCTGTCTCGATCTCGGGATGGTGAACGTAGCGATCATTCGTGCCGGCGTAGAGAGAGGTCTCCTGCCTTCTTTTCTGATCGGGGTCGGCTCGAGCTTTGGAGACTTGATTTACGCCCTGCTCTCCATGGTCGGAATTTCTTTGCTCCTTGAAAACCGCGTCGTACGCTGGATGCTTTGGATAGGCGGCACGGTCATTTTGCTGTACATGACCTGGAATATGCTCAAGGAGTTCCGCAGACCCAAAGAAATTGATCTGGGATCGAAAGAAAAACGTATGGACAAGAGGAGAAGCTGGAAGGACTTTTCCTCAGGACTCGGCCTGGCGTTGGCTTCTCCGTCGGCAATTCTCTGGTTCGCTACGATTGGCGGCAGCGTGATCGCCTCATCGAATGCGGATTCAACTGCAGCGCTGTTCTCGTTTTTCGGAGGGTTCTTCACGGCCTCCATCGCCTGGTCGCTGTTCATGGCAGGGGTCTCGAGTCAAGGAGGGAAATGGCTTGGCCATCGACTTCTGCGGGGCTTTTCGTTTTTGTCTGCCTTGCTCTTTCTGTACTTCGCAGGCAAAGTGTTCATCGACGGCTATCATACTTTGCTGTAGTCATCGTTCTGCATGACTGGTAAGGTAGAGGAGAACGTCACTTGCGAAGAGGTGGATGGGAATGCACGAAGAGGTGCTTGATATCTACGACGAAACAGGAACACACATCGGTGTAGCCAAAAGATCGGAGGTGCACCGCCTTGGACACTGGCACCAGACCTTTCATTGCTGGATCTATCGGGTGCGGGAAGGGAAGATTCAGGTGCTGTTTCAAAGGCGTCATCCCGAAAAGGATACGTTTCCAAATCTGCTGGACATCACGTCGGCAGGTCATCTGGCCGCTTCCGAAGCACCAGAGGATGGAGTGCGGGAGCTGCAGGAGGAGCTGGGGCTCGCTGTCGCGTTTGAAGCACTTGAGCACATCGGCGTGATCAAGGATGAAGGGATGGGTCCCGGGATCATCGACAAAGAGCTGTGTCACGTATTTGCCTATGCTTGTGACCAGCCCCTGGACGAATACGTTTTGCAGCCGGAAGAGGTCACAGGCCTCCTATGGGTCGATTTGGATGAGCTGGAGCGAATGTTTGCAGGGGAGCGGGACAGGCTGGAAGCGGCTGGCTTTTTGGCGGAGCCGGATGGGACGAGGCAGGACGTCCTCCTGCAAGTCGAGCAGCACGCCTTTGTACCGCATGAAAGTCATTATTATGAGCAAGTGTTTACGGCGATCAGAAAGCTCGGAAATGCTATGCGAAGCGAAATAGAGTGACAAATAATACCTTGCCCGCTCAGCGTTGGGCGGGTATTTTTCACGTGTAGGCGGTTGCCGAGGATCCTCAGCAAGATCACATGCAAACGTGCTATACTGATACAATGCTTTTTAGATAGAGATGCGTGTGTAGATGGAGAGGAGATTGCAATGAGGGCAAAGATCATGATGGCGCTGATGCTCTCGACGTTCCTGGCAGCGATGGAAGGGACGATCGTCAGTACGGCAGTGCCTCGGATTACGAGTGATTTATCTGGATTTGAACAGGTCAGCTGGGTGTATGCGATCTACATGCTGGCAACAGCGGTTTCAGCACCGATCTACGGCAAGCTGGCCGATTTATTCGGCAGAAAAAACGTGATGATGTTCGGGATCGGAATTTTTCTGATCGGCTCTACCTTGTGCGGACTTGCCATGTCCATGGAGCAGCTGATTGTTTATCGGGCGATACAGGGCCTCGGTGCAGGTTCCGTGATGCCGATTACGATGACGATTATCGGAGACTTGTACAACGATCAATCCTCCAGGGCCAAGGCACAGGGCTGGATCAGCGCGGTTTGGGGCTTGTCCGGTGTTGTCGGCCCGCTGGTGGGAGGATTCTTGGTCGATACGATCTCTTGGCGATACATTTTCTTTTTGAATTTGCCTTTTGGCCTCTTGTCGTTCTTTATGCTGGTTCTTTTCTACAAGGAAAAGCTCGGGGTCAAGACCAAGCGTCATATTGATTATCCGGGAGTGCTGATATTCAGTATTGGGACGATTTCCTTGCTGTACGCCCTTTTGAGGGGCAGCCAAAACCAGTCTTGGCTAAGCCCTACCATCTTATCCTTGCTGGTCTTTAGCATCATGACGTATGTGATCTTCGTGTCTGTGGAGAGGAAATCTCCGGAGCCGTTGATCCCCCTGAGTCTGTTTACGAACCGCAACGTCACAATGATCAACATGCTGACGCTGCTCGTCAATGCAATCGTGATCAGCCTGGTTGTTTACTTGCCGATCTGGAGTCAGGGCGTGCTGGGTGAGAGTGCGACGATGGCAGGTTTCGTCCTGACGCCGATGCCGGTTTGCTGGACGCTTGGCTCTGTCGTCTCAGGCAATCTGCTGGGGCGTCTGCGTGCGGATCAGCTGATTACGGGAGGGACCGCGGTATTGACGATTGCCTCGATTCTTCTGTTTAGTCTGTCTGCTCAATCGCCGGGATTTCTCATTTACGTCGCGGTTGGTCTGATCGGCTTGGGAATGGGGCTCATCAGTCCGATCGTCATGGTCAAGATTCAGGCATCCGTCCCGGTAGACAAACGCGGAACGGCCGTGGCCCTCAATACGTTTACGGCTACCTTTAGCCAGACCTTTGGGGCGGCAGTGTTCGGCATGTTCTTTAATATGGTGACGGTTGCCAGCGGTCAAAAAAATCTGGGCTCCTCGTTTGAAAGCGGCGGAATCCCTGCCCAGCAGCTGGAGCAAGTCCGCGACATCCTGGCTTCCGGGGTTCACGTCGTCTTCACCGGGACAATGGTCGTGGCCATCGGCAGCTTCATGCTGGCTTTGATGATCGCAAAAGCAAGACGTGAAGCGGTCGGGATGGATGGAAACTAGAAATGGCGTCGGCGATTGTGCCGGCGTCTTTTTTGTCGTGAGCGAAGAAGATGCCATTTTCCAAAAAATGAAAAAATCGTATTGCCTTTGCACCGAGTTGTTGGGTACTATTTTCCTGTAAGAAAATGGGCAAGCAAACGAAGACAAAAGGAGTGCAGTGGACGATGGAGGAAATTCGGCCGATTTCAATTGACGATATCCATGAGGTTGTCAGAATTGCAGCGATGGCTTACCCAGGTAGCAATCTCCTTGCACCCGACAATCAAAAACGGTTTTATGAACGAGTGCGAGACACGCTGGAAAATGATCAAATCGCAAGCTTCCACGGATTGTTTCGCGATGAGCGTCTCGTCGGGGTCATGAAGTGGTACGATCTTCCCATGAATGTGCACGGTATCCCATTGCTCACGGGCGGGATCGGTACCGTCGCAGTTGATTTGCTGCACAAGAAGGAAAAAATGGCGATGGCCATGCTTCGCGGTTTTCTTACGACCTATCGGGAGCGCGGTGTCAGTCTGGTGTCGCTTTACCCGTTTCGTGTTGATTTTTACAAAAAAATGGGCTTTGGGGTCGGCACCAAGATTCATCAATACCGGATCAAGCCCTCCAGTTTTCCATATACATCCAAGGACAAGGTGTTCTATCTGGGCGAGGATGACAGAGAGCAAATTCTCGCTTGTTACCACCGCATCGTCAGGCAGACGCATGGCATGATTAAAAAGACAGAGAGAGAGCTGAAAAGCTTTTTGGGACAACCGGAGCAGGTGGCAGTCGGCTGTAAAAAGGACGGAAAAGTGATCGGCTATCTGGTCTTCCAATTTCAGCGTGTTCATGACGACAACCGCATGCAAAATGACATCGTAGTGAAAGAATTCTTGTATGAGTCTTATGAAGCGATGGCGCAGCTGCTGTCCTTTTTGCAGAGTCAGGCCGACCAGATCAATCGGGTCGTCTTGACCACGGCAGATGAAGACTTTCATTTTCTTTTGTCAGACCCAGGGAATGGTACAGACAGGCTGCTGCCCAGTGTGTATCACGAGAGTCACGTATCCGGAGTCGGCCTGATGTACAGAATCATTGATATCCCGGGCTTTTTCCACCAGCTGTCGCAGCGTCGCTTCGGCAGGGAGAATTGCCTGCTGCGCTTGAATGTACGCGACAGCTTTTTGCCGGAGAACGAGGGGAGCTGGCTCATCGGCTTCCGGGATGGCCTCCCTCATGTAGAAGAGGAAGGGCAAGCGGATGTGGAGCTTTCGATGGACATCGCGGACTTCTCTTCGCTGGCGATGGGGGTAGTCAGCTTGCGCAAGCTGTATTTGTACGGATTGGCAGAGGTGAGCGACGAAAAAGCGATCCCGCTTTTGGACAGGCTCTTTGCTGCAAAAGAAAAGCCGAAGAGCACGACGCCTTTTTAACCAAATAAAATTGTCATCATTTTGACACAAATCGGTATCTTTATTCCTCCCTCTCCATATGATGGTACAAAACGGTAATGACCGTTTTGGTTGACCGCAAGCGGTCACATCTACGTTTATGAAAAACGTCGAGATGTTCCGATCCCCCGATGAGAGGGGACGTTTTTCACAGAATGGGAGGGGGGTAAGCGGGTGATTTACTTAACGCTCGTAATCTTTTTTGCTTTTTTACTCGTCGTCTGGTTTGTGGTCAAACTCCTCTTCCGCCTTGACCGTCGCGATTCCATCATCTACGACCAACGTACACTTTGGGAGAATTATGAAGTGGACTTGCAGGACATGCGTTATCCGAAGAAGAAAAAATAAACAGAGGAAGGCGCCGGCAATTGGCGCTCTTTCTGCTGTGAGGCAGATTTTCTGAGGAGAGGTGAAAGGGATGACGATCGGGACAGAGGTACATCAACGAGAATATTTCCGATTGAAGCTGGAGCATCCTCTCTGTGCCGACATGACGATCGTCCTCATCAAGGGTAAGGCGATGGAAATTGGCAGTTCGAAGGTGTTGGTGGAGGATCTGGGAGCAGGGGGACTTCGCTTTTTGTCCCATTTGAAAATGCCTGCAAACGACCAGCTCGTTCTCCAGTTCGATACCGAGCTGTGTTCGGAACTGATCACCATGTACGGGCACATCGTTCGGACGACGCGTTGGGAAGAGGAGTTTTATGAATACGCTGTCAAATTCACGATGGATGAATCCCAGCATCTCGAAATCAACAGGCTGGTAAATCGGCTTGCCATACGATACCGGAATCAAAAAGAAGTGAGAGATGGACGCTTTTGGAAAGGCGACAGACGAGAGTTCCTGATGCAGCAGGCGGGAACCCAGACATAACTTGCGTTCAAACTAGACAAAAAGCTCCCGTGTTGTGCATTGAGCCAACAAGGAGCTTTTTTGTTTGACAATATATAAACGTGATGTTACATTGTCTATTATAAAACAAACGAAAGAAAGTAGTGTTTATCAATGTCGCTAACAGATCACTTTTGGAATGCTTCCTTTGATGAGTTGAAGCAGGGTTATGCAGAGCGTGAGCATGACTTTGTCTGCTTGCTCTGCGGAGAGACGGTCGAAAAAGGGATTATTTATCCCGTTGATGGACTTTTGTTTGAGGCAGCGAAGTTTATGGCTCGCCACATTGATACGGAGCATGGATCGGTGTTTCAGCATCTGAGCCAGCTGGATAAACGAATCACAGGATTGTCTGACCACCAGAACAGCCTGATGCGGCTTTTTTACCAAGGCTTAAGCGATCAGGAAGTTCAAAAAGAGCTGGGCATCGGAAGTGCATCTACGATCCGCAACCATCGCTTTGCCTTAAAGGAAAAAGAAAGGCAGGCCAAAGTGTTTCTCGTGATGATGGAGCTCATGAAGGGGACGGGCAAGAAGTCTTCGCATTTGGCACCTGCACAGGCTGTGTCCAATAAAAAGCGGGGATCGGAGCAGGAAGTGTCGCCAATGGAATATGCACAAATCACGCAGAAATATTTCCCCGAAGGGACGCTTGGCGCGCTGCATCTCTTTCCGCGCAAGCAAAAACATCGTTTGGTTGTTCTGGAGGAGATATCCAAGCGATTTGATCCGAAAAAGATTTACACGGAAAAAGAGGTCAACGCCATTTTGGAGGCCGTTTACGAAGCGGATTACGTGACCATCAGACGGTATTTGATTGACTATGCTTTCTTGGAGAGAAACCCGGATGGCAGCGGGTATTGGGTCAAAAACACCGGAGAGGAGCAGGAAAAAAATATGGATCGCAAGCAAGAGCTCAAGCAATTGTACAAGGAAGTCAAGACGGAAGCAGGCGTCTATCAGATCCGAAATACAAGGAATGGGAAAGTCTGGATCGACGGTACGATGAATCTGAAGACGATGAACGGCAAGCAGTTTATGCTCAAGCACGGCTCCCATACGGTCAAGGATCTGCAAAAAGACTGGGAGCAATACGGTGAAGAAGCGTTCGTGTTCGAGGTGCTCGAGGTGCTGGAGAAAAAGGATGAGCCTTACTTTGATGCTGCTGATGCCCTGGAAAAGCTGGAGGACAAGTGGCTCGACAAGCTGCAGCCGTACGGAGACAAAGGCTACAATGAAAGGAAAAAACAATGACGGCTGCCTGTACGGCAGCTTTTTGTTTTTGGCTTCAGTCCAGCAGATGAAATCGTTCGAGCTGTTCCCACAAGCCTTCCTTCTTCAAGATTTCCTTTTGCTTGGAGCCGATCAGGTCAAAGTGCGGAAAGGGCGGTCGATCATGGATATACGCTGGATTCAATCCGTTCGCTACACACCAATCCACGAGCTTGACGCGATTTGCGCAGCCTACCTTTGTTACGGTTTTGGCGCCAGGAAACCGGGGGTCGAGCCAATAATGGGTCAAATAGGCGATTTCCTCCCTCGTCACCGCTTGCTTCCACTGATTCAGTTCTTCTCTGGTGATACCAAATGCCACGGGCGTTCATCCTTTATCTCTTCATTGTGCTTCGGTTCAGTCCATTATAGCAGAATGCAAAAAGACAGACTTGCTGCCCTTGGTGGAGGGAGAAGTCTGTCTTTTCATCAGTTATCGAATTCCTTGTGGCAGTGTAGGCGGCACGTAGTTCAATTCTTCATCCGCAGTGATGTAATCGGTGTTGACCATGAGCAGAAGATAACGTTTCCCGGTTTGAGGATCGCTCAGGATGATGTGGTCACGACCGGCTGTTTCCAGCACCCCGCGGAAAATCTTTGCATTCCATTGGCTGTTGTTCTCGAATGTTTGATACACGGTAATGACTTTGCCTCGATTCAGGCGCAGGATATTTTCAATGTAAGATTCCTCAACGAGCTGACCTGGTGGGAATGGTACGCCGGGAATTGCGGAACCGCTAGGCTGCATCGGCATCAGCTGAGGCTGTTGTTGCTGCTGCTGCTGTGGAAAGCCATACGGCATTTGCGGCGATTGATACATGTCGTAACCAAATGGCTGTTGATACTGAGGGTAAGGCATTTGTTGACTCATGATGAACTCGCTCCTTTATCTATCTTTCATCTAGTAAACGCGTGGGCAATCCTCAGGTGTCGGGACGAAGAAGCAGTGCGCTTTATAGCGTCCGGAATTTTGCTGATCCCACCAGGTAGGCGGACAGTCGCCTGCTGGTCGATAAAACCACAAAGCGTTTGAAGCGGGATGTGTCCGTTCTCCATTAATTGCGCGTTTGGCTAGCCGTTTCTCTCTATCTCTGGCGCGTTGATAAAAATACGGCTTATTGACCGATTCATATCCGCCTGGAGATTGATACACCATGTCATTCATGCTCCGAATGTTTTTGAAATCCAAGCAGTTGGCAAGGATGCGGTTGACGCCAACATTGCCTACCATGAGCATGCCTAGCTCGCCTTCTCCTTCCGCCTCTGCACGAAGCAGGCGAGCTAGCAAATCTACATCACTGGCGTTCGCTTTGATTACGGCCATCGCTTCACCTCCTCCAAAAACTCACAATTACAATATATGGGCGCACCTGTAATCGGTGATTGACGGATATAATTTTTCTCTTGGCTTGTCGAGTGTTGTCAGAATGAAACGATTCCTAGGAATTTTAAATAATATGGAAAAATTAAGTAAAAAGCACTATGTTTGCGGGAGAGTGGCTTGTAGTAAATTTGTATTAGTCTAACAATTCAGAAAAAACTGGAGGGAAATGCCTTGAATCAAAAAAAGAAACATCGTTCCGCTTCAAAATGGAGACAAGCCCCGTTTCTTGCCCGACTTTCCGTGTTGTCTGCTCTCGCTGTGACAGCGATGCTGCCATCGCAGACGCTTGCTGCCTCAAAATCTGTAGCTGGCTTTTCACCGGAAAAAACGGAGTGGCAGATTTCTTTTGAAAAAACATTTGCCCAGATGGTGAGCAAGGAATCGATTGCCCGGTTCTCCAAAGAGATGAGCAAGCGTCCTGGGGTCGTGGGGACGCCTGGAAATGCAGCCAATGTCGAGTTTGCCGTAAAGGAGCTGAAAAAGGCGGGGCTTCAGGCGGAAGTGAAGACCTACGATGTGTACATGTCCGTTCCGAAAAAAATCGCTGTGACGCAGACATACCCAGCGAAGCGTGAGCTGCAGGTCATGGAAAATCTGCCCAAAGGAACGCCGTACGCGAATGAAGTCATACCCGGCTACAATGCCTATTCGGCATCTGGCACTGTAGAGGCGGAGATTGTATACGCCAACTACGGTAGACCCGAAGACTTTGCCGAGCTGGAAAAGCGGGGTATTTCCGTGAAGGACAAGATTGTGATTACGCGCTATGGAGCCAATTTCCGCGGAGTAAAACCCGAGCAGGCTGAAAAACGCGGAGCCATTGGCATGCTCATTTACAGCGATCCTGCCGATGACGGTTATGCAAAAGGGATTGTGTATCCGGAAGGCCCGTGGAGACCAGCTGATGCGATTCAAAGAGGAAGCATTCTGTACATATTCCGCTATCCGGGAGATCCGTTGACGCCGGGAGAAGCCTCGGTTCCGGCGACGAAGCGCTTGGATCCAGGTGAAGCGGTGTCTCTCCCTCAAATTCCGACGACTCCGCTTTCCTATGGGGAAGCACGGCCTTTACTCGAAGCCATGCAAGGGGAGGACGCTCCGGCCGCCTGGCAGGGCGGGTTGCCCTTCACCTACAAGATTGGCCCGGGAGCGACAAAAGTGAAAATTGCCCTGGATATCGAATACAAAAATCAGCCGGTCAATGATGTGATTGTCCGCATTCCGGGAGCGAAGCATCCAGAGCAAACCGTAGTGATCGGTGCCCACCGTGACACATGGGCCTATGGAGCGGGAGACAACACTTCGGGCTGGACGTCGACGATGGAAATCGCCCGGGTGCTGGGGGAAATGGTGAAAAAAGGATGGAAGCCAGATCGCACCATCATTCTGGCCGGCTGGGACGGTGAAGAGTACGGGTTGCTCGGCTCCGTGGAATGGGCCGAAGAGCATCGCAAGGAATTGACGGAGAACGCGGTGGCGTACATCAATATGGATGGAACAGGCGGCCAATTCTTCGGAGCCTCTGCCGTGCCGTCGGTGAAGCAGCTGATCTACGATGTCACGAAAGAAGTGACAGAGCCTCGGAGCGGTTCTTCCATTTACGATGACTGGTATGTGCGGGAGGGGAGAAAGGACCCTTCCATCGGCAAGCTTGGAAGCGGCTCTGACTATACGCCGTTTATCCAGCATTTGGGTGTGCCGTCGATGGATATGGGATTTGGTGTAGCAGGAGGCCTGTACCATAGCGCCTACGACAATTTGGATTCGATGAAGCGCTTCGTTGATCCGGGATATGAACATCAAGCGGCTGGCTCCCAGCTCGTCGGGATTGCGGCGCTGCGTCTCGCAAATGCGGATGCACTCCCCTTCCAGTACTCGGCATATGCTGCCGATGTGGTGGGCATGCTGGAGGAGATCGCTGGAAAAGATACGCTCGGTGTCGATTTGTCTCCCGTCATCGCGCAGGCGCGCAGCTGGCAGGCTTCAGCCAAAGAACTGGAGGAGCTGGCAGGAAAGATGATTGCCGATGGCATCACGGATGAGGAACGTATCCTGCTGGAAAAAATGAATGCAGCGATGATGCAGCAAGAACGCGATTTGATCGTGTCTGAGGGCCTGCCCAGCCGTCCGTGGTACAAGCACCAGGTTTGGGCACCCGGACTGACGACGGGATATGCAGCGCAGCCATTGCCAGCGATCGCCGAGGCGATCCAAGCAAATGATGCCAAGGCTCTGCAGCAAGCAGCTGATCGTTTGAGCGGAGTGTTGAAAAAGGCGACAGAGACAGCCGACGCAGCAAAGTAAAGCAAGCTTGTGCATGAAAAAAGCGTCCTACAGCCGACGATAAGGCTTGGACGCTTTTTCTGTGCGCTTACGAATACCGTTTCCTTCGTCTGCTCCAAACAAACCAGCCGATTGCGACCAGAGCCCCTGCTCCTAAGATCGTGAGCTCCAGGTAATCATCCAAAAGGATTTTTGCATGCTTTCCATAAAAGTGAAACAGCGTACCGATCAGGAAAAATTTCAATCCTCGCCCAAGGATGGCAAAGAGCATCAGCTTCGTCAGCGAATAATTGAATACGCCACTCAAAATGGTAAATACCTTGAATGGGATGGGCGTGAATGCGCCGATCAAAACAGCCGCATCACCGTTTTTGGAAAACTGCTCGGTCGCGAGTGCAGTCCATTTGGGCGGCAGCAGCTTTTGCAAAAGTGGTTTCCCCAGCCATTTGCCTAGCATAAATCCGATGGGGGCACCGAGTATAGAAGCGGTAAAAGCCACAGTCGCAAATCGCATCGCAGAATCGGGATCGAATAGACTCATGGCGATTTGCATGAAAAAAGGCGGAATCGGAAGGATAAACGAGTCCAAGAATGCCATTCCGAAGAGTCCCCATATTCCGTAGTTCATAAAAAATTGCGTGATTTGTTCGAGCATGGGCGTCTCCTTACTTGAATTCCTTCCCAGCAATTATACAGGAAAGAATCTGGTTTCTGTAGGTAAGATATGTCGGTTTGTCCAAAATCAGCACTGGCTACTAGGATGGAAATATTTCGGACATACTGTTAGAGATTTTTTAGAGAAGGAGGCGTACACACCACGATGCAATCTCATCCTTATGGCGCACATGAAGTGATCGAGCTGCATGAGGTTTTAAACAGCGCGGTTGACGTGATCAATACCGCCCACCTATATGTTCCGTACATTCGCGACCCCCAGCTGGCGCAAATGGTACATCACCAGCTTCAATTTATGCAGGGCGAGTACAATGGCTTGGTATTCACCATTCAAGGTCTAGGGGCAGGCGAGCTTTTACCTTACCGCCCGATGCGGAACCATTCAGCGGCAATGGCAACGGTGGCGCAACCTCAGCACGGACACTGGACGGAGCCCCATTACGCCGCACAGATGGATGATCGCGATGTCGCTTCCGCTTTGCTCGGGATGCACAAGAACGGGGCAAAGCTCAAAATGGCAGCGGCACTGGAAGCAGGACATCCCCAGATTCGTGACCTGCTATTGCAAGGATCGGTCAATTGCGCAAAGCAAGCCTATGAAGTATGGGGGTATATGCAGCAAAGAGGCTATTACACATGGGCTGCCATGCCGGATGAGACCAATTCCGAGCTGCTCCGAGGCTATCAGCCGATACGCTCTCAGACAGAGTCAGGATTAGGCCAGGAGACGACTAGCCCGATGCCTGCCCCGCCCGCCGCTTCTCTCATGAAAGAGCCGGTAAACGGAGCCCGGGTAGCGCCGCCTGATCCCAATCAAAATCTGACGCCCGTGAATGCTGCTCCCGTGTTTTCTCCGCCTCCGTACCGGCAGGATGCGAACTCGATAATGGAAGATACGTCGCTTGCGACAGATGCGTTACAGACCCAGGGCATCGACACACCGGATACGCTGTCCCAGCAGCAAAGCGATGGGAGACAGACCCGAAGTCGCAAAAAGAACATGAACTCCGATTCCTTGCTTGGTCAATAAGTCCCGTTAAATCGTTGACGATAGGAAATAATATCCACTACTATAGAGAGAGGACAAACATCTTTGGGAGGGGACCCATGAAAACGCTTGGCTCGGGGAAAGTCATTTTTTACGCACCGGATGGTACCAATCTGCAGCTGTCAGGAGAAATCGATGTTCGTGGCGATCGTGTGTCGGTAACGGAGATCATCTACTTCAACGGCCAGCCAAACGGGGCTCGCGAGACGAATTTGCCACTCGCCCAGACAGTTATTTACTGGGAGCCGGAAGTTTACGAGCAAATCGGTTTTGAATAAAAGAAAACAGTAATCGCACGGACAGCCTTGCCGCTTTGGCAGGGTTGTTTTTTGTTGGTCCCTCCTGAAGGCAGGCAGGATCGAGTCTGAGATATGTAACTTTTGACAAGCTATGCACCTTGGGAATAGCCGGGGTAGGCCAAGTGTGATATCATGTGGAGTGGAATTTACGTAGGTAACAAGGAGTGATCCTTATGATCGACAGTATATTGGAACGGGCTCTTGCCGGAGAACGTCTGGGCCTGGAGGATGGCTTGGCCTTGTTTGCAAGCGATCAAATTGAAAAGATCGGACATTACGCGAACTTGGTCATGCAAAAGCACCATCCAGATCCTATCGCCACATTCGTAATCAGCCGTAATGTCAATTACACCAACGTTTGTGACACGTATTGCCGTTTCTGCGCATTTTATCGCCCGCCGGGATCTTCGGAAGGTTACGTTTTGCCGAAAGAGACCATCTTCCAAAAGATTCAGGAGACGGTAGATGTAGGCGGCACGGAAATCCTGATGCAGGGCGGTACCAATCCCGATTTGAAGATCGACTATTACACCGACCTTCTGCGCGACATCAAAAAGCGCTTCCCGCACATCACCATGCACTCTCTCTCGGTAGCGGAAGTATTGAAAATCGCTGAAGTTTCCAACATGTCAGTGGAGGATGTCCTTCGCGAACTGAAGGCCGCTGGTCTGGATTCGCTGCCTGGGGCAGGCGGAGAGATTTTAGACGATCGCACCCGACGCAAGATTTCCCGTCTGAAAGGCTCCTGGAAGGACTGGATCGACACGCAAAAAGCAGCACATCGGGCAGGCCTGCCGGGTACGGCGACTATGGTAATCGGCTTTGGCGAGGAAATGGAAGAGCGCGTCCTGTCGCTCCTGCGCATTCGCGAGGCACAGGATGAAACGCATGGCTTCAAGGCGTTCATCGTTTGGACGTTCCAGCCGGACAATACCAACATGAAGGCAGTCAACAACACGCCGGAAGAGTACCTGAAGACGCTGGCGATCAGCCGCTTGATGCTGGACAACGTGGAGAACTTCCAGTCTTCCTGGGTAACGATGGGCCCGCACTATGGCCAATTGTCGCTCTCCTATGGTGCAAACGATTTCGGGCAGACCATGATGGAAGAAAACGTCGTATCTGCCGCAGCATGCACGTACAAGGTAAACACCAACCAAATTCTGGAGCTGATTCGCAGAGCAGGCAAGACTCCTGCACAGCGCAACACCCAGTACGACATCCTGCGCGTTTTCAAAGACGGCGAGATGGCGGAAAAAGATTTCGTCATGCAGAACTAAATGGATGGATGAGAGGTGCGGGCCCGATCAGGTCCGTGCCTCTTTTTATGAAAAATACCTCGATTTTTGTAAGAAACCTTCCCTGCGTTTCCAACCGTTTAAAAGTATATCACTCCTGACGGGACATATACTGTAAGTACAATTGCGGTTGGGGGGATGGTTATGCAGACGTTCCGCGTATTGCTGGAGAATGTCCCTGCGCATTGTGGCACGTACCGATCCATCTTGAAAGAGATGACGGAACGGGTCAACACTGCACCGGTGCGCGTTACATACAAAGAAGAGGAGCAGGACGGCTACTACCTGTTTTTCTTTCAGAGCTGGTGCGAAGAGGAATACGATGCGCAGACGATTGATTGGGCCAGGGCCTTTGTGGCGCTGTCATTGGCAGAATGGATCATGCAGGTCAAGGAACCAGAAATCGTAGAAGAAATGGCTGAAGATCTGCTTCAGGCCGAACAGCTGGAAGAAGAGTGGGCCATCATCCTTCCCTACATCCAGCGCATGTGTCAGGAACAAGAGCAGGAGCCGGCTGGCGGCGAGCTGTTCACTGCGACCACACGCAAGGCAAACGTGTATCGAAAGGCGTTTACGTATCTCGAGCAAGACCGGACGATCAACGTGCTGGGCTTTGTCCGCTTCCGCTTGCAGGATCATTGGAATGAACTGTTCGAGCTGGTGGAATCCGGCATTGACGAATATCTGGAAGACAAGCAATATCAAGAATTCGTGGAGCTCTTGCGGTATTTTATCGCCGTTCAGGAAACCAAGCAGGAAGTGGTTCACGTTGTTCCTAGTGTGGACAAACCTTTCCATCTCTATGATAAAAAAGGAGATCGTATTTGGCTGGATCAGCTGGATGCGGTGCTCAGCATGGACGAACAAAACTGCCGGGATGAAGATTATCTGGTCAGTGCTCTAGTGACGCTGGCTCCTGAAAGCATTGTCCTCCACATGGCGACAGAGAGGGCCGGGCTGACGCAGACGATCCGCAGCATTTTCGACAGCAGGCTGAGTACCTGCCAATCGTGCCCGATCTGTCTGGCAGACAGACGTGTACTTGACGTGCACAATCCGACTAAACTATAATAGCAACAACAACTTCACATCATGGCAAATACGATGAGAAGGACATGGACGATATGCAGGTCGCTCACAGAGAGGCGGGACACGGCTGGAAGCCCGCTGCGCACCCATATGAGATCTACCCCCTTCGAGTAGCAGCCGGGAACAAAGGCCTAGCCTTTTAAGTATCGGTAGCCGGTTTTAAACCGTTATTTTTCCTTGAGGAGTCTGCTTTCGATTTATCAGCAGACTTGAACTAGGGTGGTACCGCGAGAATACACTCGTCCCTTTTTGGGATGGGTGTTTTTTTATTTACAGATAGGAATCAATTAATCCCTATCCAGTATAAGTGCAACTAGGCTCCGCAAAAAAATAGGCGAAGCCAAGTTTTACTAATCTCTCAACCAATTACAAAACAGGAAGGAAGAACCTAACGTGGCACAAATCAATGTGACTTTCCCGGATGGAGCAGTACGGCAGTACGAGGCCGGGACTACCATCGAAGACATCGCTGGTTCCATTAGCGCCAGCTTGAAGAAGAAAGCAGTAGCCGGTAAGAAAGACGGTAAAGTCGTTGACCTCTACACACCGCTGGAAGAGGATGCTGCGATTGAGATCGTGACCCTGGATTCACAGGATGGAGTGGAAGTATATCGTCACAGTACCGCCCACTTGCTGGCACAAGCGGTCAGACGCCTGTATGGCAGCGAAGTGAAATTCGGGATCGGTCCTGTAATCGAGGACGGTTTCTACTACGACATGGATATTCCGGTGTCCCTGAGCCCGGAAGACCTGGGTAAAATCGAAGCGGAAATGGAAAAAATCGTCAAGGAAGACCTGCCGATTCGCCGCAAAGTCGTGAGCCGCGCGGAAGCAACCGAGATTTTCCAAGGCCTGAATGATCATCTGAAGCTGGAGCTGATCCGCGACCTGCCGGAGGATGCGACCATCACGCTGTATGAGCAAGGCGAATTCTTTGACCTGTGCCGCGGCCCTCACTTGCCATCGACTGGCTACATCAAAGCGTTCAAGCTGATGAACGTAGCAGGTGCTTACTGGCGTGGAAAAGCGGAGAACCAGGTGCTCCAGCGCATTTACGGCACTGCATGGCCGAAAAAAGCGGAACTTGAAGAACATCTGCACTTCCTCGAGGAAGCGAAAAAGCGCGATCACCGCAAACTGGGGAAAGAACTCGAATTGTTCATGTTCTCCGAAGAAGCGCCAGGCATGCCGTTCTACCTGCCAAACGGCTTTACTGTCCGCAACGAGCTGGAGCAATTCTCCCGCCGTCTGCAGCAGCTCGCTCAATACACAGAGGTGCGCTCGCCATTCCTCATGAACGAGCGTCTCTGGCATCAATCCGGACACTGGGACCACTATCATGAGAACATGTACTTCTCCGAGGTGGACAACGCGACATACGCCCTGAAGCCGATGAACTGTCCAGGCCACATGCTTATTTACAAAAACGCGATGCATTCCTACCGTGATCTGCCGATTCGCTACTCCGAGTTTGGCCAGGTGCACCGCCATGAGTATTCCGGTGCCCTGAACGGCATGCTTCGCGTACGTACCTTCTGTCAGGATGATGCGCACGTATTTGTCCGTCCTGATCAGATCGAGAGTGAAATCAAGGCCATGATCAAACTGATCGATACCATCTACAAAGTGTTCGGTTTCGAGTACAGCGTCGCGCTCTCCACTCGTCCGGAAGACTCCATGGGCTCCGACGAGCTGTGGGAGATCGCAGAAAGCTCTCTGCGTAAGGTACTGGACGACGCCGGTTTGCCGTATGAGATCAAGGAAGGAGACGGCGCGTTCTACGGACCGAAGATCGACTTCCAGATCACAGATGCGCTGAAACGCCGCCACCAATGCGGTACGATCCAATTGGACTTCCAAATGCCTGAGAAATTTGACCTGACTTACGTGGGCCAAGACAATGAAAAACACCGTCCGGTTGTATTGCACCGTGCGATGTACGGCTCCATGGAGCGCTTCATCGGCATCCTGATCGAGCACTATGCAGGTGCATTCCCTGTATGGCTCACTCCGATCCAAGCTCGCCTGATGAACATCAGCGAAGTGCATATTCCATACGCGCAAGAAGTGAAGGATAAGCTGCAGCAAGCGGGTATCCGCGTCGAGCTGGATGCGCGCAATGAGAAAATCGGCTACAAAATCCGCGAAGCTCAGGTGCAAAAAATCCCGTACATGCTGGTCATCGGGGAGAAAGAAATGGAAGACGGAACTCTCTCCGTTCGCAGACGCGGCGTGGGAGATGAAGGCGCAATGACCGTAGATGCGTTCGTTGAAAAAATCCGCGCTGAAATCAATGAAATGAAGTAATCATGTTTCACAGATAGAAAGAAAAGGGCAGCTCCCTCCGTTTGGAAGGGGCTGCCCTTTTTCATTTGCGAGCGCTCGCCAGCCACTCAATGCCCGACGTACTTCGCATACAGGGTTCGGGCTATCGACAAGTCATCCGTCCCTTGCACCAGCACGCGTCCATCCTGAAAGAACACGATCGTGTAGTCGTCTGCATGAAAGCGGACCAAAAAGCGGTTGTGCTCGACTTCTCCGATGGGGGAGAATCGTTTGGCCAGCTTGTCGAGATCGATGCTAGCAGGATGGATGGGGCGAATCTGCACCGTGTCGCGTCCACAAAGCACCGCGAACTCCTCTGCCGCTCCTTCGCCTGCCGTTAAGGATTGAAATTCCCTCCTGACACAGGCGGGACAGTCTGGATTTCGCCCCTTGGCAATAGGCAGTTGATCGTGGTCATTTTGCCAAACATCCACCTGCTCCAGGTACGGATTGAGATGATCGAAGTCGCCGATCAGCAGTTTGATGCCCTCTGTCGCCTGATAAGAGGCGATGATGGACACCAATGGCCCGATGATGCCGACTGTGTCGCAGGTTTCTCCCCGTCCCGCAGGAGCGTGAGGGAACAGGCAGCGAAAACAAGGGGTGATGCCTGGTCGGATGACGGCAAACATCCCGCGGGAATGGACAGCTCCTCCGTATACCCACGGAATGTCATGCTGGATGGCGATATCGTTGATCAAATAACGGACCTGAAAATTATCCGTCCCATCGAGAATGAGGTCTGAATCAGCCAAGAGCGTCTGGGCGTTTCCTGCGTGCAGGTCTGCGATGATTCCTTCGACTTTCACGCTGGAATTAACCGCTTGAAGCTTGGCAGCAGCAGCCACTGCCTTTGGAATATGGCCCTGCGCATCCGCTTCATCATAGAGCATCTGTCTCTGCAAGTTGCTTGCCTCCACGAAATCGCGGTCAATCATCCTCACGTGGCCGACTCCCGCACGAACGAGATGGTTGGCCAGCACCGTTCCCAATGCTCCCATTCCTACGATCGCCACCTTTTTTTGCGCCAGCATGGACTGCCCGGCGGGACCGATCGGACCAAACAGCATTTGTCTGGAGTAACGGGTGGAGTCCATATTTTTCCTCCTTTACGCATTCAGCAAATCATTCGCCCGAACACAAAGTCCTGCAGCTCCTCGCTGACAGGCCGCTGAAAAAAGCGATCCGTATCCGCTTGCTCCGCAATCCTGCCCTTATGCAGAAAGAGGCAGGCGTCTGCCAGTCTTTTGGCTTGGGGGAGGTTGTGCGTGATCATGAGGGTGGTGGTGCGCCTGTCTCGATGGAACATCTGGATGACGCGCTCAAAAATGGTGATGTTGTACGGATCGAGGCTTGCGGTAGGCTCATCGAGCAGCAGCAGTTCCGGCTCGCAGACAAGCGCTCTTGCCAATGCGATCCGCTGCGCTTCCCCGCCCGATAAAGTCTGAGCTTGCTGTGAATGCAGGTGGGAGAGCTCTACCTGCTCCAAAGCTGCTTCGACCCGCATGCTGATCTGGTTCCGGTCGAGCTTCCGATAGCGCAGCCCCAGTGCGACGTTGTCAAAGACGGTCGCCTGAAACATGGAAGGCTTTTGTGCCACGAAGGCCATCTGCCGCTGGATGGGAACGCTCTGGCGGTAGGAGAGAGTGGACAAGTCCACCGTGCTGCCAAACAGATCCATCCTGCCTCGGACCGGCTTCTCGAGCAGATTGATGACACGGAGCAAGGTGCTTTTTCCAGCGCCGCTCGGACCCACAATGCCGTAAATCCGCCCGCGTTCAAAGACTGCTTGCTCGACCTGCAGCACTGTCCTTCCCCCGAAGGTGACCTCGAGATCGTGCAGCTCCAATCGATTCATCTGCTCACCTCTGTCCCGTTTTCATTTGATTCATCATTCCTACCATGAGAAAGCTGTTGAACAAAAAGCTGATGGCCAGCAGGACGAGACCCAATTGCAAGCCGGCAGAGAAATTTCCCGTGCGTGTCTCCAGGATGATGGCGGTCGTCATGACGCGGGTATGATGCTCGATATTTCCCCCGACCAGCATGACAGCACCGACCTCGGAGATGGCTCTGCCAAATGCGGCTGCCACTCCCGACCAAATGCCGCCGCGCGCCTCCCGGATGATGGTAAGCATCAGCTGCAGGGGACTTGCTCCCAGACTTTTTGCAGTCTCCCAGTAGGCTCGCTCCTTCCCATGCACGGCGGCCATCGTGAGGCCGGTCATGATCGGTGTCACGAGGACGACCTGTGCGATGATCATGGCTTCGGCGCTGAACAGAAGGTCCAGTGAGCCGAGGGGGCCGTATCGCGAGAGGAGCATGTATACGAGGACGCCTACCAGGACGGGAGGCAGCCCCATGCAGGTATAGATCAGGGCGACAATCAGGCGCTTGCCAGGAAAGGTGTAGAGGCCGAGGAGAGCGCCGATGGGAATACCGGCGAGCATACCGATCAGAACGGAAGTACTCGTGACCTTCAGGGAGAGCAAGATAACCTCCCATACATCCTGGGTAAGCATCATGGTTCCATTCACCTAGCGCTTTTTGGCATCGGGAACGAACAAGCCTTTCCCGTACTCTTTTTGTCCAAATTCTCCGATCAGCTTCTGCCCTTCCTCACCGGTGAAAAACTCGATCAGCTTCATGCCTTCTTCCTTTTTGGCTGACGATTTGACCTGGATGATTCCGTACGGGTTGAGCAGTGATTTGTCTCCTTGCATCATGACCGCCAGATTCAGCTTGCGGGAGAGGAAGGTGGCTTCGTCAGTCAAGGTATACGCTTTTTTCTCGTCGCTCATCTGCAGGGTCTCGCCCATTCCTTGCCCGGAAGAGAGGTACCAGCTGTCCGCTGGCTTGATCTTGGCTTCCGCCCAGATGCTCTTTTCTTTTTTGTCCGTACCGGAATCATCGCCGCGGGAGATAAAGGCAGCCTTCGCTTCAGAGATTTTGCCGAAGGCTTCTTTGGCCGTCTTGGCCTGCTTGACGCCGGCAGGGTCTTCTGGCGGTCCTACGATGTAAAACTGGTTGTACATCACGTCGTACGCGTTGATGCCAAAGCCTTTGGACACGAATTCGTCCTCTGACTTGCGGGCGTGGACCAGCAGGACGTCGGCATTGCCGTCTTCCCCGAGCTTGATGGCTTGTCCGGTTCCGACCGCCACTACCTTTACTTTGATCCCGGACTGCTTTTCAAAAATAGGCAGCAAGTAATCGAGCAAGCCGGAATCTTGCGTGCTCGTTGTGGTGGCGAGGGTGATTTCCTTCGGCGCTGTTTTCTCCGGAGCAGGAGCAGGAGCAGGCGCAGCGGCAGAGGACTGCTGGGGAGCCTGCGAGGAACAGGCGGAGAGCAGCAAAATCAAGGACAACAGAAAAAAAGACGTGACAAAACGAAAATGCTTCTTCATCATTTCCACTCCTTATCGAATTGTGCAATCGTCAATACATTCTGTCTATTTCTTTGCCGGTTTGCGAGACGTTGTAGCCGCCTTGGGCCACGATCGCTTGTTTAAAGACCGGATCACGCAGCACGGAGAGGAGCTCGATAAAACGATCCTGCCGGGCGAGGCGAGTAGGGATCACAAGGTCGTAGCGCTCTTCCTGTATCGGGAAAAAATCCAGGCCGAGTCCGCGAGCGACACTTTCGATCCCGAGCGCTGCGTCCGCGTTCCCTTGCAGGACAGCGGCCGCGGTCGCGTAATGAGTGGTCAGCTCTACATCGTAGCCGGGGAGCGCTTCAGGAGCGATCCCTTTCTGCTGCATGGTGAAGTCCAGGAGCACACGTGTGCCGGAGCCGCGTTGCCGATTTACGATCCGATGGCTCCCGCAAAGAAATTCATCCCAGCTGGTGATCATCCGCGGATTTCCCTTGGGAACGACAAAGCCTTGCCAGCGATTGACCAAATTGACTACTGTTACCCCTTCGTTTGGCAAAAGGCAGCGGATGTACGGCAGATTGTATTCGCCGGTTGTCCGATCCAAGAGGTGCGTCCCAGCCATCTCGACGCGGCCTTTATACAGCTCGATGAGCCCATCCAGACTGCCGCTGAAGGCTGGCAAAAGGGTAATGCCACGCTCCGCCAGCTTGCGAGCGAGCAGATCGATCGTCAAATCATGACTGCCGGCAAACAAAATTTCATAGGCTTGTTCTTGCTGGCGGCGAGGAGTTACGGCTGCGAATGGGTGACGATCCTCGCGGGATTTATTCATTTGCATGAAGGCGTCAAGGTCTGAACGCAAGATTCGCAGGGTCCTTCCGATTTTGGAAGCAGGCAGTTCTTTGCGCTTGATCATTTCATATACGGTATATCGGGTAAGCTTTAGCTCCGCTGCAACCTCGTCCGGGGTTAAGTAATCGCTTTCCAAAATGTCACCCCCTTTTTCAGTTTGGTTGAATTGGTTCTAGTTAGTTGCAGTTGGTTTTACATGATTTGGTCTATAAATAACATACTTTACCAAGGGACAGCTAGGCAAGAAAATAATCGAAAAATTAGTAATATTGCTGGATTTTCGTGATGAGAAGGAAGGAATACCCATATAATAGTCGAAAGAGTACGTATATTTTGCGTGTTCACTATGGATGAAGAAATGAGGAGGGGAAGAGCAATGAACTTGGGGGGATTCAAAAACCGCGAAATGCTGGTTGATCTCTCGGCGGGCGTTGTGGACTATCGACCAATCAATGAGGAGCTGGCACGGACCTACATCGGCGGCCGTGGATTGGGAGTGAAGTACGTATACGATAACGGCGCACAGGTGGAGCCGTTCTCGGAGGACAACATCCTCTGCCTGATGACCGGTCCGGTGACGGGCTCTCGTTCGTCCATGAGCGGGCGCCTCTGCATGGTGACGAAATCGCCTTTGACAGGCACCGTAACCGACTCGCACATGGGCGGCTGGTCCGCAGCGCGGCTGAAATGGTCCGGCATTGACAATGTCATCTTCAAGGGGGCGAGCGACAAGCCCGTGTATCTCTACATCGAGAACGGCCAGGGCGAATTGCGCGATGCCAGCGAACTGTGGGGGCAAGGCACCCGGGCAACGGTAAAGGCGATGCAGGACCGCTACGGCAAAGAAGACCTGAGTGTGATCTGCATCGGACAAGCGGGAGAAAATCTGGTTCGCTACGCAGGATTTATGAATGAGCACGACCGTGCGGCAGGTCGCGGCGGTACGGGAGCAGTAGCTGGCTCCAAAAAACTCAAGGCGATCGTCATCAAGGCAGCGCAAAAAGGAAACATGCCGCAGCCGGCGCAGGATGAGGAGTACAAAAAGGCCAACCAAAAGGCGCTCAAGGCCATCATGGAAGGCGGGCTTACCGCTCCGAAAAAAGGCGGCCTCTCCGTCTATGGAACGAACGTATTGACGAGCATCATTAATGAAGTCGGCGCACTTCCTACCATGAACTCCAAGTTCACACACTGGGATGGTGCTGAGGGACACAGCGGGGAAACGGTCAACGCTACACTGCTGGTAGCCGACAATACCTGCCACGCATGCCCGGTCGCTTGCAAAAAAGAAGTGGAAGTCAAAGAGGGCAAGTACAAGACGCGCGTAGAGAGCTTTGAGTACGAGTCCGGCTGGGCGCTCGGGGCCAACTGCGGCGTGAGCGATGCCGCTCCGATTTCGTACCTGATCAATATGTGCAACGAACACGGGATGGACACCATTGAGCTAGGCAATACCTTGTCCTGTATGATGGAAGCGTACGAGAGAGGCTTGACCGAGGAAAAAGTCGACTGGGGCGACGCTGACCGCATGATCGAGCTGACCGAGATGATGGTCTTCCGCAAAGGAGTGGGGGACATTCTCGCAGAGGGAACCGCCCGTGCGGCAAAAGCCTTTGGTGACGAAAACCTGGCTATGTGCGTCAAAGGGCAGGCGATCCCGGCGTACGATCCGCGCGGCATCCAAGGAATTGGACTCGGATATGCGACCAGCAACCGCGGCGCGTGCCACCTGCGCGGTTATACAGTCGCCAGCGAAATCGCCGGAATCCCGATGCCGACCGACCGTCTGGTTCCAGAGGGCAAAGGGGAGCTTTTGAAAGTGTTCCAGGATCTTTTGGCTTTCTCTGACTCCATGAATATTTGCAAGTTCTCATCCTTCTCCGAGAATGCCGAGCACTACGCCGAGCAGTATTCCACGATGACAGGCGTTGAGGTGACGGCGGATGACGTGATGAAGATTGGGGAGCGCATTTACAATCTGGAGCGCCATTACAACAACCTGGCGGGCTTTGACAAGCGTGAGGACGACCATTTGCCAAAACGCTTTACAGATGAGCCGGCAAGTGGAAACAGCGCGGGTCATGTGAGCCGGATGGATGTCATGCTGGACGAATACTATCAGGTCCGCGGCTGGGTCGATGGTGTCGTGCCGCAAGAAAAGCTCAAGGAACTGAAAATTGTGTAACGACCGCATCGCTTGGCAAGGAAAAAAGGTGGAAACTTGCTTTCCACCTTTTTTTACTCTACGATCCTCATTCTATCCGCCCACTCGCATGACTTTGATGCGAAAGCGTTTCATGAGCTGAGCGAAGCACTCTTCATTCGCGGCCGAAAAGTGGATAAAGACGGCGCTGACATGAAAACGGGAGGTAATCGTCACCGTCTCCTCGCGAAGCACCTCGGCATTCCATTCTTCGCCCTCCACCAAGATAGGCAGAGACTCAGTCAGGGCCGCACCGCCGCACTCGATCAGGTAAGACACGAGATGGGACACGGGGATTCCGCGCACCTCTATCGTTTGCTCGACCATATCAGCCTCCTGCCACCGGCGGGAACAGCGCAAACTGGTCTTCCTCCGTCACGCGGGTCTGAAGTCCGTCTGCATGAATGACATTGCGCCCATTGATAAATACATGGACAAACGGTTTGAATGTTCGCTCCGGTGTAAAGATTTCTTCGTCCAAAGCAGGATACATCCGAATCAAGGCTTCGAGAATATCAATGACCCGATCGCCGCTGTCCATGGGGACTTCCACCGCTTTTGCCTGGCAGATTTCTCGAAAGTTGGCAAAGACCTTTACCATCATTTTGAATATTCCCCTTTTTCTCTTTATTATACTATCTTGACGTTAAAAAAATCTAAGGTTGATAGTATAAGTGCAACATAGCGAGACTTCGAGCACAGTGAGAAAGCGAGACTTGTGCCCCTTGGGTACTATGGCTTGTTAAGCCAAGTTTTCTAATACTTGATAGATTGACCAAACTAAACGATCTAGACTATTGGAGGCAATCATGAAATTCTTCAATGTGAAAACAGTGACGGAGACGTTGGAAGTGATTGCAGGTGAATTTCAACCGAACCGACCTCCTATCGAGGTGCCATTGATAGATGCTCTGGAGATGGTACTGGCAGAAGATGTCCGGTCGGGTGAGCAGGTCCCTCATTTTGCCCGTTCAACGGTTGACGGATTTGCGGTCCTGGCCCGTGATACGTATGGAGCTTCTGATTCATTGCCGGCCTTCCTCGATGTGACGGGGAGAATCGAGATGGGCAAGGAAGCAGCGGTGAGACTCATGGAAGGACAAGCTCAATCGATCCCGACTGGCGGGATGCTGCCGAGCGGCGCCGACAGTGTCGTCATGATCGAGCATGTAGAGGAAGTCGGCGACATGCTCAATGTGTACAGACAGGTAGCGCCTGGTGAAAACATCATTCGCGCTGGAGATGACGTAAAAGCAGGTGAGCTCGTCATGTCGGCCGGCCAGCGGCTTCGCCCGCAAGATCTGGGTGTCCTGTCTGCGATCGGCAAGACGAAGGTACGGGTATACCCCCGTCCTGTCGTGGCGATCCTGTCGACGGGAGACGAAATCGTTCCCGCAGATAAAAAGGATCTAGCCCCGGGAGAAATTCGCGATATTAACAGCATAACGATTGCTGCGGCAGCAAGGCAGTGCGGCGCAGTGGTCATAGAGGGCGGGATCGTGTCCGACGATTACGCTTCCTTTGCGCTGCGAGCAAAGGAGCTGTTCGAAGAGTCCGACCTGCTCCTCCTGTCGGGCGGCAGCTCGGTAGGGACACGTGACTATACCGAGCAGGTGATGCAGTCATTGGGGGAGCCGGGAGTCCTTGTTCACGGCGTTTCCATCAAGCCAGGCAAGCCGACGATCCTCGCCAAAGCTGGCAGGAAGCCTGTCATGGGGCTTCCGGGTCACCCCGCTTCTGCCTTGATTATTTTCCATCTGTTTGTCGCCCCCCTGCTGCAAAGGCTGCAAGGACAAAAGCCCGCAGCATACCATCAGCGCATTCCTGCACGCATTTCTCGCAATATTGCGTCTGCAGTGGGACGCTCGGACTACATCCGTGTTAAGCTGGAGGAGAGAGAAGACGGAATGTGGGCTGTACCTGTCTTCGGAAAATCCGGATTGATCTCGACGTTGGTCAAAAGTGACGGCATGGTCGAGATATCTGCAAATAAAGAAGGCATTTTGGAAGGCGAACTCGTGCATGTTCATCTATTTCAATAAGCACCAGATACAAAGAAAGACGATAGCTACCGCAGGAGGAGTACGATGCGCAAAATCTACTTAGAAGATACGCCGCTTACGGAAGCGCAGCAGCAGATCGCGAACCGGATTCGCTTCAAGCCGCTGGTGGAGGTGATCCCCACGCGAGAAGCATTGGGACGAGTCACTGCCCAGCCCATTTACGCCAAGGTGTCCATGCCGAATTTCCATGCTTCCGCCATGGACGGGATAGCGGTAAAGGCGGAAAAAACGTACGGAGCGGATGAGCAGCACCCGGTACGGCTGAAGCTTGCGATCGACTATGTCGAAGTCGATACGGGAGACCCCATTCCAGACGGCTTCGACGCGGTCATCATGATCGAGCATGTCCATCAGATGGATGAAGAGACGGTCGAAATATTGGAGGCTGTAGCTCCTTGGCAGCATATTCGACCGATCGGCGAGGATGTCGTGATCGGCGAAGTGATCGTCCCGGATCGGCACAAGCTGCGTCCGGTTGACCTGGGTGCGATTTTGGCCGGCGGCAATGTGACGATTCCGGTTTTGCGCAAGCCCCGAGTCGCGATCATTCCGACGGGGACCGAACTGATCGAGCCCTCCGACAGTGTGGCCGAGGGAGAGATCATCGAGTTTAATGGAACCGTCTTTGCTGCCTACTTGCAGGAGTGGGGAGCCGTGCCAGTCTATCACGGAATCGTGAAAGACGAATACGAGCTGATCAAATGTGCAGTAAAATCCGCCGTCCAGGACGCAGATATGGTACTCTTAAATGCAGGATCATCTGCTGGACGTGAAGATTTCACGGTTCATGTGGTAGGCGAGCTGGGAGAAGTCTTGACGCATGGCGTTGCCACTCGCCCAGGAAAACCGGTCGTAGTGGGAGTCGTCGATGAAAAGCCAGTGATCGGATTGCCTGGCTATCCCGTATCGGCCTATTTGAATTTGGAATGGTTTGCTCGCTCGCTCATCTTTCAATATTACGGCATGCTGGAGCCCCAGCGGCAGCGGATATCCGCGACGGTCGGGCGGCGCATCGTATCGGTGATGGGGGCAGAGGACTTTATCCGGGTCACCATCGGTTGCATGGATGGACAATTTATTGCCAACCCTTTGACTAGATCCGCAGGAGTCACGATGTCCATGGTGCGGGCTGACGGGATGCTGCGCATTCCGCCAGGGAACCTCGGCTATGAGCAAGGTGAAGTGGTGGAAGTAGAGCTGTATCGTCCGTTGGAGCAAATTCAAAACACGATAGTCTCCACGGGCAGCCACGATCTTTCCATGGACGTGCTCCATTCCCTCATACGCAAGAGGAATCCGGCGCGTTTTCTTGTCTCCTCTCATGTCGGAAGCATGGGCGGTATTTTGGCCATCCAAAAAGGGGAAGCGCATATCGCGGGTGTCCATTTGTTTGATGAGGAAACAGGCACGTATAATCAGTCGTATATCGAAAAGTATTTGCACGACAAAGAGGTCGTATTGATCCAGCTTGTGTACCGACAGCAGGGCTGGTTTGTCAAAAAAGGAAATCCACTTGGAATCTCGTCTGTACACGATCTGACGAAGCCGGGCATTACGTATATCAACCGCCAACGCGGTGCAGGGACGAGGCTTTTATTCGACTATCTGCTGGCCCAGGAAGCTGTGAACAGGGCGGATATCTACGGCTATTCCCGGGAGGCTGTCTCTCATCTGAGCGTGGCAGCGGCTGTCGCGGGAGGAACAGCTGACGCCGGCCTCGGCATCTACTCTGCGGCGGCAGCGATGGACCTTGACTTTATCCCTGTTTCGGAAGAACGGTATGACCTGGTCATGACCAAAGCGTTTTACGAGAGCAGCCAAGGGCAGGAGCTTTTGTCCTGTATCCGTTCGGAGGAGTTCGCTTCAGAAATGGAAGCCTTGGGCGGATACAGCTGCCGTGATTCAGGAAAGATCGTCTATTCAACAGGATTGTCAGAAATATGTGAAGAGTAATTAGGAACGGCGGATGGCAGGCCCGCCTCAGGAAAAGGAGAGTGATCAGCAGTGATAGAGCAAGTACGTGATACATTAAATCGCCCTCTCCGAGATCTGCGTATTTCCGTGACAGACAAATGCAATTTTCGTTGCCAATACTGCATGCCCGCCGAAATATTCGGACCGGACTTTGAATTCCTCCCGCAGCACAAGCTATTGTCATTTGAGGAAATTACGCGATTGACGGCGATCTTTACGTCACTGGGTGTAGGGAAGATCAGGATTACGGGCGGAGAGCCGTTGATGCGGAAGGACTTGCCTTCATTAATTCGCATGATCAGACAGGTGGAGGGCGTCCATGATATCGCCATGACAACCAATGGCTCACTCCTCGCCCGTCATGCAAAAGCGTTGAAGGAGGCAGGGCTGGACCGCGTGACGGTCAGCTTGGACAGTCTGGACGACGAGCGCTTTGGGAAGATGAACGGCAGAGGCTACCATGTGTCTGACGTGCTGAAAGGGATCGAGGCTGCAGCAGAGGCGGGACTGTCGATCAAGATGAACATGGTGGTGCAGCGCGGGGTCAACGATCAGGATATTCTGCCGATGGCGCGGTATTTTCGTGAGCAGAAGCACACCCTGCGTTTCATCGAATTCATGGATGTGGGAAACAGTAATGGATGGAAGCTGGATCAGGTCGTACCTTCCAGTGAGATCGTGAAGATGATCCACGAGGAAATGCCTCTCGAGCCGATCGATCCCAATTACTACGGAGAGGTTGCCTCTCGTTACCGCTATGTAGGATCGGAAGAGGAAATCGGTTTGATCTCCTCCGTCACGCAGGCGTTTTGTTCGACCTGCACACGTGCGCGTCTATCAGCAGAGGGCAAGCTCTACAACTGTCTGTTCGCATCGATCGGGAGTGATCTGCGCGCTCCTCTGCGAGACGGACAGAGCGATGAGGAAATCCGCGAGCTGATTCGGGAGATCTGGGAAAAGCGCGATGAACGCTACTCGGAAATCAGACTGAACGATACACCTGGCCTCGTAAAGCGCTCCAAGGTGGAAATGTCCCATATTGGCGGATGACAGGAAACACAAGCAGCCCTTGACAAAGGGAAAAACGCCCTGTAATATAAGGAGCGTGTATAAACACGAAACACTTCATACTTCGAGAACAAGCAGAGGCGCCCAGCTTCTCACCTGGGTCGACGTCACCTATGACTGTTGACAGGTAACTCTTACGCAAAGATCCTTGGATCTGATGAATTTGCTAGGTGAGATATGTGCGGGCGCATAATGCGTTCGCACATTTTTGTTCCTTCTCGAAATTGACGGGGGTGGCAAGTATTAGCAAGGATCAAATGTTAATTAACGAAGCGATCCGTGCCCGTGAAGTCCGATTGATCGGTGCTGACGGGAGCCAATTGGGAGTCGTACCCTTTAGGGAAGCTTTGCGCATCGCCCAGGAAGCCGAATTGGATCTGGTGAATGTTGCTCCTACAGCCAAGCCGCCTGTATGCCGTATCATGGACTACGGAAAGTTCAAGTACGAGCAGGCGAAAAAGGAAAAAGAAGCGCGTAAAAACCAGAAGATTATCGAGCTGAAGGAAGTGCGTTTCTCTTCCAACATCGAGGAACACGATTTCCAAACCAAGCTTCGCAACGTCCGTAAGTTCTTGGAGGATCATCACAAGGTGAAGTGTACGATCCGTTTCCGTGGACGTGAAATCACCCACTCCGAAATCGGACTTGCCGTTATGGAACGTGTTGCAGCCCAGTGTGAAGATCTCGCTTCGCCTGAGCGTAAGCCGAAGATCGAAGGCCGCAGCATGATCATGATTCTGGCTCCGAAAGCGGAAAAGTAAGATAGTAGTTTAGACAGGAGGATTTTTCAGATGCCTAAAATGAAAACCAACAAGGCTGCTGCGAAACGTTTCAAAAAAACCGGAAGCGGCCAATTGAAGCGCGACCGCGCGTTTGGTAGCCACTTGTTCGCAAACAAATCCACGAAAGCGAAACGCCACCTGCGTAAAGCTGCACTGGTATCCAAAGGCGATCAAAAACGTATGGAGCAAATGCTCACTTACCTGTAAGAATTTCTTTATTACACACCATCACGCAGCATGAGCTCCCTAAGCGCCTCATAGCAGGCCGCCATGCTGGAAAGACCAGGAGGAGTTTAGTATGCCAAGAGTAAAAGGTGGCATTGTTTCACGCCGTCGTCATAAGAAAATCCTGAAACTGGCGAAAGGTTACTTCGGTTCCAAACATCGCCTGTTTAAATCCGCTAATGCGCAGGTAATGAAATCCCTGCTGTATGCATACCGTGACCGTCGTCAAAAGAAACGTGATTTCCGCAAACTGTGGATCACTCGTATCAACGCGCAAGCTCGCCTGAACGGCCTGTCCTACAGCCGTCTCATGCATGGCCTGAAAGTAGCTGGCATCGAAGTAAACCGCAAAATGCTGGCTGACCTGGCTGTTAACGACAAAGCAGCTTTCAACGAGCTGGCTACTGTTGCAAAAGGCAAACTGAACGCGTAAGTATAGAAATCAAGTCGATCTTCCCAGCGGGGAATGATCGGCTTTTTCTTTTATGCGCCCCCCGAAAAATGGTGAGGCCTCCCCCGTTTCAGTGGTATATCGCTGGTCCATCCCAGCACGCTATAATTAATGAGAAAATTCTGTTAACTTTTGGACAGGAGGCGATTGTAACGCAATGAGCCGGCCAAAATGGATGTTTTTCGTAAGGGAGTTGGATGCGTATCCTACGGGCAGAAGGCGGATCTTTCTCTTGTTTGTGGTAATCTTGGCGAATTTCGTGGCAAACTACGAGTCGCAGATGGCTCCCGTGCTTTCCTTGATTTTGAAAGATATCGGGATCTCCAATCCAGATTATGGCTTGATCGTCTCATTGTCAGTCGTGGCGGCGGCTTTTGGAGCGCTCTTGGGAGGGCCCTTGTCTGATCGCTACGGGCGTACGCTGATCCTGGTTCCCGGTTTGTTACTGACCGTTCTTTGCGTATTTGGAATGATCTTTGTTGATTCCTTTGAGTCGCTCTTATTCATGCGCGTCCTACTCAATTTTATTGAAGGTGGATTTATCGGGGCTACTGCAGGGCTGGTCCGCGACTTTTCCCCGCGGATGGGGAGAGCTCTGTCGTTTGGCTTTTGGAGCTACGGGACGTCCGGCTCCAATTTCTTTGCGGCCTTCATCGCAGGATACACGCTGCCGTACTTTGGAACGTGGCAATCCCAGTTTTACATCGCCGGCTTTTTGAGCTTGATTGTCGCCATATTTGTCATGTTTACCATTCACGATCTGTCACCGAGGCTCCGGGAAAAAGTGATTCAGAGCAGCGCAGCAGCGGTAGAAGTGAATCAAGCGGCTGCACGGCCAGCTGCCCGGAAGCAGGAATCGACGTCAGCTGGAAGCGGAGCCAGTGAAGCGAACAGCATGACACCCATGCAGACGCTGCGACTGGCCATGAAGCAAAAGCATATTTGGGCTTTGGCGATCGGCTGTACCTTCTTTTTGATGCTGTATTTGACCCTCGCTTCCTATGGGCCGCTGATACTGGTTCAAGCGTTTGGTTACACGCCGGCGAGGGCTGCCTTTGTCTCCCAATTCTTCTGGCTGTTCAGTCTCGTCACATTGATTGTAAGCGGTTACATTTCGGATAAGCTGCAGCTTCGGAAAGTGATCTCGCTCATTGGGGTCCTTGGCATGATTGCCGTGATGAGCATCTGGATCATGACGATTCACAACCCGGTTTCCGAAGCGACGATGATCCTCCTGATTTCCCTCATGGGTGGCTTCCTCGGGTTTGCCTATAGCCCGTGGATGGCGCTCTACTCGGAAAATCTGGAAGACCTGCACGGGGGGATACAAGCTTCGGGCTGGGCAGTGTGGAGTTTTGTGCTTCGCATCTACGCAATCATTTCCGCAATTCCGCTCAATCTGATCGCGGTGCGGTACGGATGGGATATGTGGCTGTGGATTACCATGATCGGCGCGATCGTGTACATCCCGCTGCTTTGCTTGGGCAAAGGACCTTGGTTCAAGCGTCCGATGCCCAGTAGCAGCGTGCCGACAGCGATGGACACCTGAGAGACAAAAAACAGCGGAATGGCTGCACAAAAGCCGATCGTCCTCGCGGGGAAGGATCGGTTTTTTGCGTTCGGTGAGCCAAGACATTCCATACCATTCGTGTCCGAAATAGGTAAAGAAAATGCTACCGATCCGTCATTTGTGTGCAGAGACGGAACAATATGCAGAAAATTATAATAATGGAAAGCGGCAGCCGGCACTTCTTCTGGAGCGAAAGACCAAGCAGGCACCCATGACGGAAGCGGTTGTCTATTCGACCGATACATGAAATCCAAAAAGGACCATGGAGAGGTGTAAGGATGCGACGTTCAAAACGATTCGAGATTTTGGAGCAAAGGCCTGTCAATCAGGACGGTTTTGTCAAGGAATGGCCGGAAATGGGATTTGTCGCGATGTCCAGTCCGAACGATCCGAAGCCGTCCCTCCGAGTAGAGAAGGGAAAAGTCGTAGAGCTGGACGGCAAAAATAGAGAGCATTTCGACATGCTGGACCAGTTCATTGCGGACTACACCATCGATGCGAAAGCGGCTGAACGGGTGATGCAGAAGAGCAGCCTGGAGATCGCCAGAAAGCTGGTGGACATCAACGTTCCCCGCTCGGAGGTGCTGGCCTTGTCAAAGGGAATGACTCCGGCCAAAGTCGTGGAAGTGCTGAATCAAATGAACATCGTCGAGATGATGATGGCGCTGCAAAAAATGCGTGCGAGGAAGACCCCGTCCAACCAATGCCATGTGACGAATGTCCGCGACAATCCCGTCCTCATGGCTGCCGATGCGGCCGAGGCGGCACTTCGCGGATTCGACGAGCAGGAGACGACGGTGGGGGTCGTGCGCTACGCTCCCTTTAATGCGCTGGCTTTGCTGGTGGGCTCCCAGACAGCGCGAGGGGGTGTGCTGACGCAGGACGCGCTGGAGGAGGCGACTGAGCTGCGCCTAGCGATGCTGGGACTGACCTCTTATGCAGAGACGATTTCCATTTACGGGACGGAATCGGTTTTTGTGGATGGTGACGATACGCCTTGGTCGAAGATGTTCTTAGCCTCCTCGTACGCTTCGCGCGGAGCGAAAATGCGCTTTACCTCGGGAACGGGCTCGGAGGTGCAGATGGCCGGTGCGGAAGGCAAATCCATGCTGTACTTGGAGATTCGCTGCGTCATGATGGCGAAAGGGGCGGGCGTGCAGGGGCTGCAGAACGGCTCCATCAGCTGTATCGGGGTACCGGCATCTGTGCCGAGTGGAATTCGGGCTGTGCTCGCAGAAAATTTGGCGACAACACTCTTTGATATGGAGGTGGCCTCAGGAAATGACCAGACCTTTTCCCATTCCGAGATCAGGCGCAGTGCGAAAATGCTCTGCCAGATGCTGCCCGGAACGGATTTCATTTTTTCCGGATTCAGTGCGATGCCGAACAGCGACGACATGTTTGCAGGCTCGAACATGGACTCCACCGATTATGACGACTACTTGGTCATTCAACGCGACATGATGGTAGACGGGGGCTTGCGTCCGGTGGATGAAGCCAGTGTGATCGCGATTCGTTACGAGGCTGCCAAAACACTCCAGGCAGTCTTTGAGGAATTCGGCTTCCCTGCCATCACGGAAGAAGAGCTCGAAGCGGCGACCTTCGCCAATGGCAGCGAGGATATGCCGCTGCGCAACGTCGTCGAGGATCTGAAAGCGGCGGAGCGCATTCTGAAGGAAGGCATCACAGGATACGATGTGGCTTTGGCTCTGGCCAAAAGAGGCTACACTCAGACCGCGGAGCGGATTTTCAACATGCTGAAGCAGCGGGTCGCGGGGGACTATCTGCATACTTCGGCCATCATCAACAAGGACAACGTGGTGATCAGCGCGGTGAATGATGAAAACGATTACACCGGACCGGGAACAGGCTATCGTCTCAGTGAAGAGAGATGGGAAGAGATCAAGAATATTCACCAGGCCATCAGTCCGCAAGATTTTTAGAAAGAGAGGGAGAGGACATGAAGACACCAGCGTTTTCGATCGAAATGAAGCTGACAGAGCGGGGAATGGCAGGCAAGGGAACAGATCCGCGCGAAGTCATCGTAGCGGTCGGGCCCGCTTTCGGCAAAGAGCTGAACAAGACCATCGTCAAGGTGGACCACAGCGCTGTGCTGCGGGAAGTGCTTTCCGGGATTGAAGAGCAGGGAGCGGTTCCGCGGCTGATTCGCAGCCTTCGTACAGCTGACCTGGCTTTCATGGCCCACGAAGCGGCGCGGCTCTCCGGATCGGGCATCGGGATCGGGCTGCAGTCCCGAGGGACGACGGTCATTCACCAGCGCGACCTAGACCCGCTAAGCAATCTGGAGCTGTTTCCCCAATCTCCCGTCATCACCCTGGAAACCTATCGGGCCATCGGACGCAACGCCGCGATGTACGCGCTGGGGGAGAGCCCCAATCCGGTTCCTGTCATGAATGATCAAATGGCCCGCCCGAAGTACCAGGCGATCGCAGCCATCCTTTATCTGAAAGAGTGCCAGTCACTTGTCTCCGATGCCAGGCCGGTTGAGTTGATTGCGGAATTTTCCATCGAGGAATAGGAGGATCACCGATGCCAAAATTGACGAGAGAACATTATCCCCTTGGTCTGAACAGCCCGGAGTTGCTGTACACGCCGACCGGAAAAGCGTACAGCGAATTGACGCTGGAGGCGGCGCTGCGGGGGGAGGTGACCAGTGCCGACCTGCGAATCAGTCCTGACACTCTGCTCATGCACGCCCAGATCAGCGAAAGCTTGGGGCGGGTCCAGCTGGCGAGCAACTTTCGTCGGGCGGCTGAGCTTATCGCCATATCCGACACTCGCATCCTGGAGATTTACAACGCGCTGCGCCCCAACCGGTCAACAAAAGAGGAATTGTTGGCAATTGCCAGCGAGCTGGAGGAATCCTATGGAGCGGTAGAAAATGCCCGCTTGGTTCGGGAAGCCGCCGAGGTGTATGAGAGACGAGGCAAATTGCGGGGAAACGAGGATTGACCGATGGGGAAGCGAATCGTCGCCGGCGTGGATATAGGCAATTCTTCGACGGAGGTAGCTATCGCGATAATCGAAGGGGGACAAATGCAATTCCTAGCTCAGCACCTGGTGAAGACGACGGGCGTCAAAGGAACGGTGGAAAACGTCAGAGGCATCCGATTTGCCTTGCAGGAAGCAGCGGGAAAAGCGGGACTTACGGTCAGCCAGATTGATCTGATTCGCCTCAATGACGCTGTGCCGGTCATTGGCGACCTGGCGATGGATCTGATCAGCGAAACGATCATTACGGAATCCTCGATGATCGGACACAATCCGGATTCGCCGGGCGGAGCCGGTTTGGGAGTAGGCACGACAATAGGGATTGAACAGCTGCTGGATATGGATACGGCGCGGACAGACGATGCGTACATCGTGGTAATCGGCAAGGGGTTTGATTTTGAATGGGCAGCTGGCCGAATCAATCTGGCCATGAGCCGGGGAGCATCCGTCACCGGCGCCATCGTGCAAAAAGACGACGGAGTGCTCATTCACAATCGATTGCAGCACAAGATACCGATCGTGGATGAAGTATCCTTGATCGAAAAAGTCCCGTTAAACAAAAAGGCAGCCGTCGAGGTAGCGCTGCCCGGCCACGTCATCCGCACGCTAAGCAATCCGTATGGGCTGTCCACCGTCTTTTCGCTCACGCCAGACGAGACGATACAGATCGCTCCGGTAGCCAAGGCGCTGGTGGGGAACCGCTCGGCTGTCGTCATTCGCACCGCGCAGGGGGAAGTGGTGGAGCGCAAGATCGAAGCAGGACGGATGATATTGATCGGGACGCAAAACCGGCTGGAGGTATCGGTCAATGATGGGGCAGATGCTATCATGGATGCGTACGAACGGCTGGGAAGCGTGACCGATGTACAGGGAGAGACAGGCACGAATGTCGGCGGGATGTTAAGTGGTCTGCGACAGGATTTGGCTGAGCTGACGGGACAAACACCTGGCGAAATTTCCATCTCCGACTTTCTGGCTGTCGATGCGGTCATTCCATCCTCAATCAGCGGCTCCATGGCTGGCGAACTGGCGATGGAAAGCGGTGTCGCTCTCGCCTCGATGGTGAAAACGGACAAGAGTTCCATTCATCGGGTCGCAAGGTCGCTGGAGCAGGAGCTGGGCATCGCGATCGAGGTGGGCGGAGTGGAAGCGGAGATGGCGATCCGCGGGGCACTGACTACCCCCGGGACGAGAAAACCGATCGTCATACTGGACATGGGCGGGGGATCGACCGATGCGGCAATGATGGACGCGTCGGGCAACATTACCTCTACACATCTTGCGGGTGCAGGCGACATGGTGACGATGCTGATCAATTCCGAGCTGGCGCTGGGAGATAAAGAGCTGGCGGAGAAGATCAAGAAAAATCCCTTGGGCAAAGTGCTCAGTCTGTTTCACATGCAGCTCGAGGACGGCACCATGCTGTTTTCCGAAGCCCCGTTCCCACCGCATACGTTCGGGAGAGTCGTGATTCGCGGGGAAGACGGGCTCACGCCGCTGCCCACGCGCGTTTCCATGGAAAAAATCCGTGAGATTCGCCGCAGCGCCAAACGGAGAGTGTTTGTCACCAACGTACTGCGGGCATTGAAGCGAATCGTCCCGACGAGGAACGTCAAACATTTGTCTTTCGTCGTGATGGTGGGAGGATCGGCGCTCGATTTTGAAATCCCGCAAATGGTGACGGAGGAATTGGGGAAGTACGGGATTGTGGCGGGCTTTGCCAATATTCGCGGAACCGAGGGCCCTCGCAATGCCGTTGCTACCGGCCTGGTTCTTTCTTCGATCAAAAATGGAGGAGCTACATGAGCAGCAAAGAGATTTTTATTCCCATCATTCATGACGCTGGCGCTCAGTATGAGGTGATTCGAGAAATTAGCGCGGGACTGGAAGAAGAGGGGGTCCCGTACCGTGTGCTGCAGAGGACCACGAGAAACCTTGGAGACCTGCCTTCACCGCTGCAGGTTGTCATCGGCGTACACGACAATGGGACTGTGTCCGTGTCTCATGAAAAAGTGAAAGGCACTCCCTATCTAGAGTACAGCTGGAAGCACGCGCGCAGATTGGGGAAAAACGCGGCACGCCTGGTTAAAGGATTACCCTTGCATTTACCGGAGAGAGGATGAGTGAAATGAGTCAAATCACACTGCAGGCGGCAAAAACACTGATGGAAAGTGCTGAAAATGAGGCGAAGCGGATGGGGGTCCCTATGGTCATCTGCATTGTGGATGAGGGTGGGAACTTCGTCGCGTGCCACCGCATGGACAATGCCCTCCTGGCGAGCGTGGATATCGCGCAGAACAAAGCCTGGACAGCAGTCGCCCTGAAAATGCCGACCGCTTTACTGGCAGAGCTGGCTACTCCCGGGAGCGAGCTGTACGGCATCCATGCGACCAACAATGGGAGGATCGTGATATTTGGCGGTGGTATACCGCTTAGGATGCAAAACAAAATCGTAGGTGCCGTGGGAGTGAGCGGCGGATCGGTGGAGCAGGATATCCAGGTCGCTCAGGCAGCGGTTCAGGCGTTTGTTAATTCTGAATCAACCGTATGACCAGACAGCGCATCGGTGGGTAGGGAAGGCGAGGCTGACATTCATTTCGAGATCAAGGTTGTTGTCGGTACATCTGCAGGGTCCGGGAGCGTGGGCGGCGTGCAGTTCCCGGATTCTGGGTATGAAGGAGATCAGGGGCATCGTCGCGAAAATCTTACCAATCAAGGTGGATTGGAGGGATATGATGACATCACTCACGCTGCAGGACCTTGTGAATGTTGATACTCTTCAAGAAATCCAGGATCGTTTTGCAGATGCTACCGGCTTGGGTGTCGTGATTGCTGACCAAGACGGGACTCCAGTGACACAGCCGAGTAATTTTACGAATTTTTGCACATTGGTTCGTTCCTCTCCGGAAGGCATGCGCAGCTGCATCCTTTCAGATGAGCGCGTAGGTATGATGGCGGCTGAGCAGGGGAAACCCGTCATTCATCGCTGTCACTCGGGGCTGGTCGACCTAGCCGCTCCTATCATTGTGGATGAGAGATATCTTGGCTCCGTTCTGTGCGGGCAAGTGTTCATCGAGGATGAGGACGAGGCGAGGCTCGATTTCATACGCACTCAGACAAGACAGATTCCTGTCGATCAACAGCAGCTGTCCGAGTGCTTCCGGCAAATCGGTTTTACCTCACAAAAGCGGGTCGAAGCTGCTGCCGAGATGCTTTACCTGGTGGCCAATTACATCGTGAAAATAGGGGCAACCCACCTGACGCAGCAAGAGCTGTTCGCCAAAAAGCAGAAGCTGCTGGAAGAAGCGGAGATCCGTGCGAGACTCGAAAAAACACTGAAGGAAACCCAGCTGAAAGTGCTGCAGTCTCAGATCAATCCCCACTTTCTATTCAATACCCTGAATACGATTTCACGGCTTGCCTACCTGGAAGGGGCAGACCAGACGCAGAACGTAACCTATTCCTTGGCGAAACTATTGCGATACAGCCTCCGAAATATCGATCAGCTCGTATATCTGCGTGACGAACTGGAGCACGTCAAGCAGTATTTGTCCATCCAGCAATCGCGCTTCCCCGGCAGGATTCATTATCAGGAAAGGGTGGAAGCAGGGGTCGAGCTGGTGAAGCTTCCTATCCTGTGTCTGCAGCCGATATTCGAGAATGCCATCGTGCACGGTTTTGAGCCGAGGGAAGGAGACATGACTCTGACTGTCACTGCATTCACCGAAAATGAAACCGTTATCATCGAAGTCTGCGACAATGGAGCGGGAATGACCGAGGAAGATCTCGTGTCCATCTTCTCGGAAAACAAACCGCAGAACGGTGGGCATACAACCGGAATCGGACTGAAAAACGTGCACAAGCGGATTCAGCATTACTTGGGCGAAGAGTACGGGATTACGTCCATTACCAGCTGCTACGGAGCCCAGACCATCATTCAAATTACGGTTCCAAAGACAGGAGGGGCGTACATTGAAGCTGATGATCGTGGATGACGAGCCATTGGAGCGCGCAGTTCTGGCGATGATCATCAAAAAGCATAATTTGGGTCCCATTCGTGTTTACGAAGCGGTCAACGGCGCCGAGGCGGTAAGCGTGGCCAGGCGAGAGTGCATCGACATCACCATAATGGACATCAAAATGCCGGTCATGGATGGGATTACAGCAGCAGAGCAAATCAAGCAGGAGGTCCCAGACTGCCGGATAGTGTTTCTCACGGCTTACGACGAGTTTGATTACGCTTTGCGCTCGATCAAGCTGCGCGCAGATGATTATTTGTTGAAGCCGGCCCATCCGGAAGAAATCAGACAGGCGCTCGCTCGATTACTCCCGAACCAGGTGGAGCAGGAGGCCGCGTTTCCAGCTCATGCCGAGGGACACCAGGAGATCGGCAAGGTGATCGAATGCATCGAGCAAAATCTGAACCAGGAATTGTCGCTCGAATACCTCGCCTCTCTCGTCTATCTGAATGCCCAGTATTTGTGTCGTCTGTTCAAGCAGGTGACAGGACACACGATCAAGCAATACATAACCACTCGGCGCCTGGAGAAAGCCAAGTGCATGTTTCAGGGCACGAGCAAGACGATCGCCGAAATAAGCCTGGACTGCGGATTTTCTGACGCGAATTACTTTACGCGGGTTTTCAAAAAGAAGGAAGGGATGACGCCCTCCCAGTATCAACAGCAAATGTTGATTACGGAGAAGAAAAAGCACGTTACCTTTGGAAAGTATTTGATGTGAGCGCACCAAATGCTTGTAGTTCCCCGACAATTTGTCTGAATGGGGGGCTTTTTTTATGAAATCAGAAATGGAGAACGCAAAAAAACACCTCCGCGAAATTGGCCGCAAGAGGTGTTCCATTTATGATTGTCGCTTCAATGGATGATTCGCTTGCGCAGTGCGTCTGCGACACCTTGTGTCCGATTTTGGGCGCCTAATTTTTTTAAGGCAGATTTGACGTAATCTTGGACGGTAAACTCGCTGATGCCGATGCGGTCGGCCATCTCTTTGATGCTCTCCCCCCATGACATCCGCTGCAAGACTTCTACTTCGCGTTTGGTCAATTTGCTGGATCTGTTCAGCAGGGAATCAGTGGCGAGCGCTTTTCCCACTTGCTCGCCATACAGGCTCAGCGCATGCAACAGGCTGCTGTTGATCCCTCTGCAGCCGTCTGGATGGCCGGAAATACCGGCGTAACCGATCACATTCGTGCCGTGGCAGATCGGAACGATGAGAGCATAAGAGACACCATTTACATATTTTGCGGGGATCTGCCTGATGAGATCTGCATCGAGCAGGACAGCCCGCTTTTCACGGATAGCGGAATAGATGGGAGGAAGATTGCGGATATCTTCACGTTGATCCCGAATGGAGTACAGTCCCTCGGCATTTGCCCTCAGCAAGCCTTCACCCATTTGGCTGAGCATCGAATAGTTGTAGAGGACAGCACCCATAAACGGAAAGAGATCGATGAAACCGCGAACCGTAAGCACGAGTTTCTCTTCGTGATGAGGAGCCGTTTCGATGCGTTGGATATACTCTCGCAAAGCTGGACTGACCATGGAGTGACATCCTCCCTCCATTTTAGGGGTCGTGGACTACCTGTTTTTTGGGGATATATCCGTTATTTGTCACGACTTATAATAAAAATTGTAGCGCTTTCATTTTAACAAAATGCTTATCCATGAGTAAAGGTACTATATTCGGAATAGTTCGACAACAAACTGATACCTGTCATAGAGGAGGCTGCACGATGACTCTGGATCCAAAAGCAAAAGCATTTCTCGATATGGGGGCTGCGGCAGGGGAGCCGCCCATGAGTACATTGACGCCGCAGCAGAACAGGGAGCGAACGGCGGGCTTACAGGCACTGTCTGGAGAGCCGAAGCCTCTGGCAAAAGTAGAGAGCCGGATGATTCCGGTGGAAGGCGGAGAAATCGAGCTTCGCATATACACTCCCGAGGGTCCAGGAACCTTTCCCTTGTTTGTCTATTTTCACGGCGGCGGCTGGGTCATCGGGGATGTCGAGACCGTCGACACGGTGTGCCGAAATATCGCACACGAATCGGAATGCGTCGTAGCTTCCGTGAACTATCGTCTGGCCCCCGAGCATAAATTTCCAGTACCGGTCGAGGACTGCTACACTGCCGTGCAATGGGTATCCGAGCATGCGCAGGAAATAAACGGGGATGCGTCACGCCTCGCTATAGGGGGAGACAGTGCAGGGGGCAATCTGGCCGCGGTCATCTCCCAGCTGGCAAAAGAGCGCACAGGTCCTGCGATCTCTCTGCAAGTGCTGGTGTATCCGGTCACCCAGGTGGGCTGTGATACGGAGTCTTATCGGGAAAATGGAGAGGGATATTTCCTCACGGCAGACAGTATGCAGTGGTTTTTCCAGCAGTACTTGAATGCAGACGAAGAGAAATCGGACGTCCGGGTTTCCCCTCTGCTTGCCGCAGATTTGAGCGGTCTTCCGCCAGCCTTGGTCATAACGGCCGAGTACGATCCGCTGCGTGATGAAGGGGAGATGTACGCGGAGCGGCTGAAGCAGGCAGGAGTTCCTGTCGAACTCACCCGCTACGACGGCATGATCCACGGCTTCTTCTGGATGGCGGGCATCATGGACCAGGGCGCAGAGGCCATCTCGCAAGTATCAAACCGCCTACGCTCAGTCTTTGAACGGCTGTAAAAGCAGGATCGCAAAGGGGGGATTCGCCGATGAAGTTTATCGCCTTTCACTTGATGCCTTATCGAGAATTGCCTGCCGATTTTGAAGTGACGTATCCGAGCGTCTGGGTCACCCCGCCTAAAAAGCTGTTCGATCCGAAAAAAGGACATCGCATGTACCACGACTACCTCGATGAGCTGGAGTTTGCCGTTGATCTCGGCTTCGATGCGATCGGTGTGAACGAACACCACAGCAACGCGTACGGAATGATGCCTTCACCCAATCTGATGGGCTCGATCCTCTCGCGCAAGGTTCGCCGCAGCGACAAAACAAGCCTGATCGTCCTCGGAAACAGCCTGGCTTCCTACAATCCTCCCATTCGTGTAGCAGAAGAGATGGCGATGCTCGACGTTCTGACGGGGGGCAAGTTTATCGCCGGCTTTCCGGTCGGGACGTCGATGGACCAGAACTACGCGTACGGAATCAATCCTGCAGAGCTGCGGGAGCGCTATTACGAGGCACACGACCTGATCATGAAAACGTGGAAGAGCGACGACATCCTGACGTACAACGGCAAATACAATCAATTCCGGTACATCAATCCGTGGCCGCGCCCTGCTCAGCGCCCGCATCCGCCTGTGTGGATTCCGGGAGGGGGAAGCGTGGAGACGTACGATTTTTCCATCCATCACAACTACTCTTTCTCCTACTTGAGCTATTTCGGCCACAAATACGCCAAAAAAGTCATGGGACCGTTCTGGGATCGCAACGACGAGCTTGGCGCCGACCGCAACCCGTACAAAGCGGGCTATTGCCAAATCATCTGCCTTTCGGAAACGGATGAACGGGCGCAGATCGACTACGAAGAGCACGTGCGCTATTTCTTCAACAAATGCCTGCACGTAGACAGACGCGTGGCAGAAGCTCCGGGCTATCGTACGGTGAAGAGCTTGCGCGCGGGCCTCACCTCCCAGTTTGACGGCACGCAAAAGAGCGCGAGCCAGATGCTGAAGGATGGGATGGGATGGCAGGATCTGATCGATCACGGGTTTATCGTCGCAGGTTCGCCCGCTACCGTTCGCGAGATCATGCGAGAGAGTCTTCAGGACATGCGTGTAGGCAATGTCGTCTGCCTGTTCCACATCGGCTCCATGCCTCACTGGCTCGTGCAGAAAAACATGCAAATGTTCGCGGAGGAAGTGATGCCGCAGCTGCGTTCACTTTTCAGCGAGTGGGATCACTCCCATTACTGGCCAAAAGGGTATGCAGAGGACGCAAAGCAGGAAGCTGCCACTTCTGGCTAGATGTTCGCGTAGCAGACGGAAAAGGGAGGAGAGCGAATGGCGCAGCCAAAAGAGCTGTTGATACAGGCGAATGAAAACGTCAGCTTTGCCGTGAAGGTTGCGGGTCAAGGAGAGCCTGTCGTCTACTTGCACGGTGCAGGTGGCCTTGCGTGGGATCCGTTTCTCGAGGGACTGTCCCATCATTATCAAGTGTTCGCGCCGCACCTGCCTGGCACTGGACGGTCATCCGGGCTGGAAAACATCCGGGACCTGTGGGATTTAATCCTCTGCCACTATGATTTGTTTGACCGATTGGGACTCGATGCCGCTACGGTGATCGGACATTCGCTGGGAGGAATGATCGGGCTGGAGCTGGCCGCTACCGATCAGAGTCGAATCAAGCAGCTGGTCGCCATTTGTCCAGCGGGATTGTTTAAAGAAGAGGAGCCGGTACCGGATATGTTCGCGATGCTGCCGCACGAGCTCGCGGATCTGATGGTGGCAGATTCATCCTCGCCAGCAGCCGAGATGCTGCGGTATGTACCCTCCACGACAGAGGAACGCATCGAGGCGACGATCCAGCGGATGCAGAACCTGCAGGCGGCCGCTAAATTCCTCTGGCCGATCCCTGACAAAGGCTTGAAGCACCGCATCCACCGCATCAAAGCCCCGACGCTGTTCATTTGGGGAAGGCAGGACCGCTTCATGCCGGTCTCGTACGCGGATGATTTTTGCAATCGGATTCCCCACGCAAAGCTGGCTCTGATCGATCAAGCAGCCCATCTCGTGACGCTAGAGCAGACTGGGCAGGTGCTCACAGCGATTCAAGACTTTCTGCATGTCACGGAGGCGCATCAAAACATGACAGGAGGGTTTCCATGAGACAAGATTTCATTTCGACCAGTCAGAGAGGGCTGAATACGGAGCTGCTTCCGTACCAGCTGTACCAAAAAGCGAAACGCTATGGCATGTGGAATCCGCAGGACATTGACTTTACGCAAGATCGCGAAGACTACGCCAGAATGACAGATGAGCAGAAGGATGAGACCCTGCGCCGGATTGCCGGATTTTTGGGGGGAGAAGAGGCGGTGACGCTGGATCTGCTGCCGCTGATTATGGTCATCGCGAAGGAAGGGCGACTAGAGGAAGAGATGTTCCTGACTACGTTCCTGTTTGAGGAAGCCAAGCATACCGAGTTTTTCCGATTGGTCCTGGATACGATCGGGGAAAAGGGTGATCTGAACCACTATCACGGAGATGTCTACAAGCAGATTTTCCACGACATTTTGCCCACTGCATTGAATCGATTGCTGACGGACCACTCGCCGGAAGCGATAGCGGAGGCCTCCACCGTCTACAACATGTTTGTGGAAGGCGTACTCGCGGAGACCGGATATTACGCGTTTTATGAAGGGCTGAACAAAGCGGGTGTCATGCCCGGGCTGATGAAAGGCGTCGGCTACCTCAAGACAGACGAGTCCCGTCATATCAGCTACGGCACCTTCCTCCTGCAACGACTCATCTGCGAGCATCCCCATGTGTACGATGTCATCGCCAATAAGATGGCAGAGCTGGCGCCACTCGCAACCCAGCTGTATCAAGGGCCAGATCCTTCCAAACAAGCGAGCGCGTACGGTGTCCGGGTGGATGACCTGAGGCAGTTCGCCAAAAAGCAATTGTCCGTGCGCATGGAAGTGCTGGCTAGGGCAAAAGGGCAGACGATCGAAGAGCTGTATAAGCAGACGAAGGCCGCAGTGGATGTATAGGGAGCGCCTCCATTTCGGAGAGGCAGGCACTCGGGACTTTTCCGGGTGCTTTTTCGCTTGCCGGAATTCCCCTGTCAGTCATGAGGAGAAGGTTGGAGCTGCAATTCCGACTCTCGGCGGAGTAAAATACCATCGATCGTCCGTGTCGACTTGATCTCCCGATGCCATAGAATAAAAAGCGTCACAGGAAAACATTGGATAGGGAGAGAGACTAGATGAATAAACAAAAATGGATGATGATGGGTGCTTCTGCAGTGGTGTGTGCAGCGCTGTTTGCGCCTGGAGCGTTTGCGAAAGACAAGGATGACGCGTACAGGACCCAGTCGACACTTTTTGGAACATCGTATCAAATTCAAGACCAGGCAGTACCGACTTACGGTCCAGCTCAGTTCTTTGCCCCACCTGAAAATGACAATAACGAAAAATAAAACGAGGGCGTTCTACGCGTACACGCTGTCAGGCCAACTTTGGTCTGACAGCTGTTTTCTTTTCAGGGGACGAAGCGCCACTTGAGGCTCTCCCACATATGATGATGGGTGAAACAAAGCAAGGAGGGAGTTTGGCCGATGAGTGATCGCCACATGATGGCGGATGAGGAACTGCAAGTGTGGGCATACCGGCTGGAAGCCAAGTCGCCAATGGACGTCTTGGTCACGGCCGTTGAGAACTATGCGGGAGGACTCGTCCTCGCATCCAGCTTTGGTGCGGAAGACGTAGTGCTGATCGATATGCTGCACAAGCTGGCACCTACGATCCCTGTCTTTTACTTGGACACAAACAAGCATTTTCAAGAGACATATGATACCCGTGACCTTCTGCAAGAAAGGTACGGGACGACCTTTATTCAGGTTCTTCCTGAGCTGACTCTCGAAGAACAGGCAATAGTTCATGGCGACAAGCTGTGGGAAAGGGAGCCTAACCGATGCTGTGACATTCGCAAGGTAGAGCCTCTGAAGCGAGTGCTTTCCCAGTACCAGGCATGGATCACGGGAATACGGAGGGAGCAATCACTGACCCGCGCACATGCGAAAAAAGTGGAATGGGACGAGAAGTTCCATCTGGTGAAGTTCAATCCGCTGGCAGATTGGACGGATGCGCAGGTATGGGAGTATATACATGCACAGGGTGTCCCCTACAACCCTTTGCACGACCGCAATTATCCGAGCATCGGCTGCAGTGTTTGCACACGGGCCGTATTGCCAGGTCAGGACCCGCGCTCGGGACGATGGGCAGGTCACGAAAAAACGGAATGCGGTCTGCATAAATGACCGACGGGGAGGCTGGAGCATAATGGACATTTCTTTGCCCAAAAAGACGATCACGGTCGACAAATGGACCTTGTCCGATATTGATTGCCTGGCAATCGGCGCCTTTTCCCCGCTGTCCGGCTTCATGGCCGAGGACGATTATCTTTCTGTCGTGGAAAAGATGCGCCTGGCAAACGGAGAGGTTTGGCCGCTGCCGATCACACTGGCTGTCGACGAAAGGATTCATGGCGACATACTGCCTGGGGATCGGGTCCTGCTGCGCGGCGAGGATGGGGTAGGGTATGCAATCCTGCAAGTAGAGAGCTCTTATCGACCAGATAAAAAACGGGAGGCACAGCTCGTTTTCCGTACGCGGGATGAGGCACACCCCGGCGTGAAAAAGCTGTTTGAAAAAGGGAATCTATACCTGGGGGGACCGCTGGAAATCCTGCAGCGGCCAGTGCACGAGCAGTTTGCGGAGTACTATCTCACCCCTGCCCAGACGAGGGAGGCTTTTTTGCGCAACAGCTGGAAGACGGTCGTCGGCTTCCAGACGAGAAATCCGGTGCATCGCGCTCACGAATACATTCAAAAAGCCGCACTGGAAACCGTGGATGGTCTGTTTTTAAATCCCCTGATGGGGGAGACGAAATCGGACGACGTCCCGGCTGCAGTCAGGATGAAAAGCTATCTGGCCCTGCTGGAATGCTACTATCCGGCCAGCCGGGTTCTGCTCGCAGCCTTCCCCGCAGCCATGCGCTACGCGGGTCCGAGGGAAGCCGTCTTTCATGCGCTGGTGCGGAAAAATTACGGCTGCACCCATTTTATCGTGGGCCGCGACCACGCAGGCGTCGGTAATTATTACGGCACCTACGACGCCCAGCATATTTTTTCCGAGTTTGCGCCAGAAGAGCTGGGAATCTCGCTCCTCTTTTTCGAGCACAGCTTTTACTGCAAAGCATGCGAAGGCATGGCAACGACCAAGACTTGCCCCCACGAGGGCGATCAACATCTGACGCTGTCCGGTACCAAAGTGCGGGAAATGCTGAGAAATGGTGTCACACCACCCCCGCAATTCAGCAGACCGGAAGTAGCGAAAATTTTGATTGAAGGAATGCGCGAGAGAGAGTTGCAAGGTTGACAGAGGGTGGGAAGGAACGGTGCGGCCGTTCCTTTTTCTTTGTCCATAGGGGGACAAACTGGTTCGTTCGTGAATGCGCTTTCACCCAAAACCGTTGCTGTAAAGCCGTTTTCTACTGAGCATTCGTTCGGACGAAAGTCGAAAAATTTGTGGTTCTTTTCGTTGACACCCCCTAGGTGCCTAGCTATAATCAAACGTAACACTTTATATTCTGACAACAACAATATTGAAAATATTGTTATAATAGCAGGCTATGACGAGGAGGATGCGCGTCAACTCTTTTAACAGAGAGCCCGGGTTGCTGAGAACCGGGTAAAGAGCGCTCGCATTGCTCGCCTCCGAGCTGTTTCGCTGAAACTTACGTCAGTAGGTAGTAGGCAGAACCGATTAACACCCGTTAGCGTGTTCAGTCCACATTTGTTGTGACTGGCTGAGATCGGCTGACCGTGAGGCGCCGATAAAGTTGGGTGGTACCGCGAACCCTTTCGCCCCAAAAGACATGGAAACCTTACCGTGTCGGGGCGAAAGGGTTTTTCTATGTTCCTATAGTTATTTTCAATACCTGTTGGAAAGTGGGAGGAGGAGAGGAAAATGAGTGTTGAAATGGCCGAAATGCAGAAAAAGAACAGTATTCCGCCGATTCAATTCGGCGAAGAGGTGACAGGGGCGGAAACCTTGCTCCGGTGTTTGCTCCTCGAACAAGTAGAATACATCTTCGGCTATCCAGGTGGGGCAGTGCTCCCGATCTATGACTCGCTTTACGGGAGTTACTTCAAACACATTTTGACCCGCCACGAACAAGGTGCCATTCATGCTGCGGACGGTTACGCTCGCGCAACGGGAAAGCCTGGCGTGTGCATTGCGACTTCTGGCCCAGGGGCGACGAACCTGGTAACGGGAATTGCCACTGCTCAGATGGACTCCGTACCGCTGGTGTGCATCACGGGTAACGTAGCCCAATCGTTGATCGGAACAGATGCGTTCCAAGAAGCGAACATTACGGGAATCACGGTGCCTATTACGAAGCATAGTTATTTTGTCCGTGATGTGCGTGATCTTCCCCGCATCGTGAAGGAAGCGTTCCACATCGCAACGACAGGCCGTCCGGGTCCCGTGCTGATCGACATTCCGAAAGATGTAGCCAATGCGATCGCACCGTTCTCCTATCCGGAGACAGTGAACATCCGCGGGTACCGTGCTGAAGTGGTGCCAAGCGATGAAGATGTTCAAAATTTTGTGGCAGCTGTCCAATCGGCGAAGCGTCCGGTGATCATGGCGGGAGGCGGAATCATCGCAGCCAGCGCGGATCAGGAGCTTCTGGCCTTTGCAGAGAAAGCGCGCATCCCGGTGATCAACACGTTCATGGGTCTTGGCGGTTTCCCTGGGGTTCACGAGCTTTCACTCGGTATGCCGGGGATGCATGGAAACTTCACCGCAAATCAGGCGCTGCTGAACGCGGATTGCGTCATTGGACTCGGTGTACGCTTTGACGACCGGATTACCATGGGACGCACCAAGGAGTTCGCACCGAATGCACGCATCGTTCATGTCGACATCGATCCGGCTGAGCTGGGCAAGAACGTTTCGACAGCCGTAACGGTTACAGGTGATGTGAAGAATACCTTGGAAAAAGCAATTCCCCATGTAACGGCTTGTGATTCCGAGGCTTGGATCAAGCAGCTCAAAGACTGGCAGCAAAAACAGCCGTATAAGTACAAAAAAGACGGGGATACGATCAAGCCGCAAGCGGTCATCGAACTGTTGTACCGCTCCACAGATGGGGAAGCGATCGTCACTACAGACGTAGGACAGCACCAGATGTGGACAGCGCAATACTACAAGTTCAAAAACGCCCGTTCCTTCATCTCTTCTGGCGGACTCGGTACGATGGGCTTTGGCTTCCCTGCTGCGATCGGCGCCCAAATCGCTCACCCTGAGCGTACAACCATTGCTGTGGTAGGAGACGGCGGCTTCCAGATGACCAATCAGGAGCTAGCGATCGTATCCCAGTACAACATTCCGGTGAAGGTCGCCATCGTCAACAATCAGTGCTTGGGAATGGTTCGCCAATGGCAGGAGCTCTTCTACGACAACCGTTACAGCCAGATCGACCTGACCTGCAGCCCAGACTTCGTCAAGCTGGCCGAAGCTTACGGCGTGAAAGGCCTTCGTGCAACCACACCGGAGGAAGCTGAAGCAGCATGGGCAGAGGCACTCGCGCATGACGGACCGGTGGTCGTTGACTTCCGTGTCGCACAGGAAGAAAACGTCTATCCGATGGTCGCTGCCGGCAACACGCTAGATCAGATGGAATTGGGGGATGACTAAGATGCAGCAACAGACGCTTGCCGTACTCGTGAACGACTACCCCGGGGTATTGACTCGCGTATCCACCTTGTTTGGACAACGCGCGTTCAACATCGACAGCATCACGGTCGGGGGTACAGAAGAAGCGGGGCTGTCCCGGATGATCATCACGACCGGAGGGGATGACCGACAGATTGATCAACTGATGAAACAGCTGAACAAGCTGATCGATGTCATCTCTGTCACCAACCTCAGTGCCAATTCTTACGTGTCACGCGAGCTGGCTCTGATCAAGGTCAGCGCTTCACCTAGCCAATTGGCTGAACTGAATGGGATTGTCGAACCTTTCCGTGCAGCGATCGTAGATGTGGGACCTACCTCTCTGATCGTGCAGGTAACGGGTGACACCGAAAAAATTGATGCCCTGCTCGTTTTGCTGCAAAACTATGGGGTTCTCGAATTGACGAGAACGGGCTCGGTAGCGATGGCCCGCAGTATTGTTCCAGCAACAGCCGCAGCAACGGTTTAAATTGCAAAATTCAGAATAAAAATTCAAACTAAACATTATTTTAGGGAGGCTACACAAATGGTAAAAATGTATTATGAAGCAGACGTAAAACAAGAGGTACTGCGCGGTAAAACAATCGCAATCATCGGTTATGGCAGCCAAGGACATGCGCAAGCACAAAACCTGCGCGACAGCGGTTATAAAGTGGTAGTAGGTCTGCGCCCAGGGAAGTCTTGGGATGTAGCGGTGAAAGACGGCTTTGAAGTACTGACAGTGGCAGAAGCAACCAAACGCGCTGACGTGGTACAAATCCTGATGCCAGATGAGCGTCAAGCACAAGTATACCGCGACGAGGTAGCTCCAAACCTGAAATCCGGCGCAGCTCTCTGCTTCTCCCACGGTTTCAACATTCACTACGCGCAAATCGTACCGCCAGCTGACGTAGACGTTATCATGTCCGCTCCAAAAAGCCCAGGTCACCTGGTTCGCCGCGTATACCAAGAAGGCTTTGGCGTACCTGGCCTGATCGCCATCTACCAAGATGCTACCGGCAATGCGAAAGACCTCGCTCTGGCATACTCCAGCGGGATCGGCTGCACCAAAGCAGGTGTTATCGAAACTAGCTTCCGTGAAGAGACCGAGACTGACCTGTTCGGTGAGCAAGCTGTTCTCTGCGGTGGCGCAAGCGAACTCGTAAAAGCTGGTTTCGACACATTGGTAGAAGCTGGATACGCTCCGGAAATCGCCTACTTCGAGTGCCTGCATGAGCTGAAGCTGATCGTTGACTTGATGTACGAAGGCGGTCTGGCTCGCATGCGCTACTCCATCTCCGACACGGCTGAATACGGTGACTACAGCACAGGCCGTCGCATCATCACAGATGAGACTCGCAAAGAAATGAAAAAAGTTCTGGCTGAAATCCAAGATGGTACCTTTGCTCGCAACTGGATCTTGGAAAACCAAGCAAATCGCCCTGGCTTCACTTCCCGCCGTCGTCTGGAAGCAGAGCATGGCATCGAAGTAGTGGGTGAGCAGCTGCGCGGCATGATGTCTTGGTTGAATAAAGAAACGAAAAAAGAAGAAGTAAAAGTCGGCCAATAATTGGCCGATTCGCAGACAATATATAATGTAGGAAAAAAATGTGGAGGTGAAAAGTTCATGCGGACCATTGAGATTTTTGACACAACTCTGCGAGATGGGGAGCAGTCTCCAGGAGTCAACATTAGCACGAACGAAAAGGTGGAGATTGCCCTTCAACTAGAAAAGTTGGGCGTGACGAGGATCGAGGCGGGCTTTGCTGCCGCCTCCCCTGGTGACCAAAAGTCTGTGGCCGAAGTGGCGAAGCGGGTGAAAAACTCCACTATCGTAAGCTTGGCGCGTGCCGTGAAAGACGACATGGATAAGGCTTACGAAGCGCTTCGCAACGCGCAAAACGCATCCCTCCACGTCTTTTTAGCAACATCACCGATCCATCGGCAGTACAAGCTGAACATGAGTAAGGAGCAAGTGCTGGAGCGCGCGGTGGAAGCTGTGACATACGCGAAAAAGTACTTTTCGGAAGTGCAATTTTCTGCTGAAGATGCGGCGCGTACCGAGATCGATTTCTTGGCGCAGGTTGTCGAAGCGGTCATCAAGGCTGGTGCGACTACGGTCAACATTCCGGACACGGTCGGGTACATGACGCCCATCCAGTATGGACAGATTTTCAGCGATCTCAGAAGAATGGTTCCGGCTGCCGAGGGCATTCGCCTGAGCTGCCACTGCCATGACGACCTGGGAATGGCGGTGGCCAACAGCTTGGCTGCAGTAGAGGCTGGCGCGACACAAGTCGAGGGGACCATCAACGGAATTGGCGAACGTGCGGGTAATGCTGCACTGGAAGAAGTGGCGCTCGCTTTGGAGACCCGCAAGGATTACTACCAGGCGACGACCAACCTGACGCTGAAAGAAATCGCTCGTACCAGCCAGTTGGTGAGCCGTCTGACGGGGATGATCGTTCCGGGGAACAAGGCAGTCGTGGGTGCGAATGCATTCGCTCACGAATCCGGCATTCACCAGGATGGGGTGCTGAAGGAAGTCACCACATACGAGATCATCCGTCCAGAGTCGGTAGGCTTCAAATCAAACAAACTGGTGCTCGGCAAACACTCCGGCCGCCATGCGTTCAAGGAGAAGCTGATCGAGCTCGGCTACCATCTGGAGCAGGAAGAAGTGAACACAGCGTTCGCTGCTTTCAAGGTACTGTGCGACAAGAAAAAGGAAATCAGCGACGACGACATTCTCGCGCTGGTCGATACCAAAATGGTAAAAGGCCAGGAAGCATTCCAGCTGGAATCTGTTCAGCTCTCTTACGGAAACATCTCCGTGCCGACAGCGAGCGTACGACTGCTTCGTGCAGATGGCTCTGCAGTGGAGGAAGCAGCGATCGGGAATGGTTCCGTCGATTCGATCTACAAAGCCATTGATCGTGCGACGGGCGAAGACGTGACGCTGGTGGACTACAAAATCCTTTCCGTTACACAGGGAAAAGATGCGCTGGGTGAGGTGTTTGTCCGCCTGCAGCAAGGTGATCTGACGGTGACGGGACGAGGTGTCAGCACAGACGTTCTGGAAGCGAGTGCGATCGCGTATGTACGCGCCATCAACAAGATTCTGGAGCGCCGCGGTGAAGCCGTACCGGTAGGCATAGGCTAATTTTCCATCATCGGGTAGGATGAGGGAAGCCAGTAGAGAACGGAAACCATTACAGTATAGAAAAGCGGGATAGATGATGAAAAAAGAGTATCGCATTGCCGTTCTGCCTGGTGACGGTATCGGACCGGAAATCATGCAGGAAGCGGTCAAAGTCCTCACTCTCGTCGGAGAACGGGAAGGGGTCACGTTCGTTTGTGAAGAAGGTCGCATCGGCGGTATCGCTATCGATACCGATGGCACGCCACTGCCAGAAGAAACCGTAAAGCTGACGAAGCAAGCAGATGCCGTCTTGCTGGGTGCTGTAGGTGGACCGAAATGGGATCAAAATCCCGGACATTTGCGTCCGGAGACAGGACTCCTCGGAATCCGCAAAGCGCTGGGTCTGTTCGCAAACATTCGTCCAGCTACCATGCACAGCTCTCTCGTAGACGCTTCCTCGCTTAAGCCAGAGGTCGTGTCCGGCGTAGACTTGATCGTCGTTCGTGAGCTGACGGGTGGAATCTACTTTGGAGAGAAAAAACGCTACGATGGACCGAACGGAGAAGTAGCGGAAGATCAGTGCATTTACAATGAAGCGGAAATCGAGCGAATCATTCGCGTCGGCTTTGATATTGCTCGCAAGCGCCAAAAGCGCCTCGTTTCCGTCGACAAGGCCAACGTTTTGGAAAGCTCCCGCCTCTGGCGCAAGGTAGCAGAGCGCGTAGCAGCGGATTATCCAGACGTAGAGCTGTCTCACCAGCTGGTAGACTCTTGCGCGATGCAGCTCGTGCGTGCTCCCAAGCAATTTGATGTCATCGTGACTGAGAATATGTTCGGCGACATCCTGAGTGATCAGGCAGCGATGCTCACGGGCTCCATCGGCATGCTGTCCTCTGCGAGTCTGGCTGCCGGCAGCTTCGGTCTGTATGAACCGGTTCACGGTTCCGCACCTGACATCGCAGGCAAAGGCATCGCCAACCCACTGGCAACCATTCTGTCTGTTGCGATGATGCTCCGTCTGTCTCTCGGCATGGACGAGGCAGCAGCTGCTGTGGAGAATGCCGTGTGGGCTGTCCTGGAAGCGGGCCATCGCACTGGCGACATCGCTACCGACCGCAGCAAGGCGATCGGTACTGTCGAGATGGGCCAACTGGTCCGCGACGAGCTCGCCAAAACACTGGTTCAAAAATAAGCAAGCAGCCCTGCCGTATCCTTCGGGTAATACGGCAGGGTTTTTCGTTGGTGGTGTGACATAGCAGGGGAAGCCAAAAAAGGAAACAATAAATGAACGCAGTGTTATAGTATACGATAGCTACTAATGAACTCATAATTGTCAGCTTCTTTGGAGGGAACACAGGTGGCTTCCATACCGTTTTTGATCTGCTTTAGCTTTATCCTATTACTCACGGTGGCCGCAGGGATCGCAGCCAAACGGCGGGTCAAAAAGACGAGCGATTTCACCAATGCGAGCGGATCTCTGACGTCTGGCATGGTAGCAGGGGCGCTGGTAGGCGGATTTGTCGGAGGGACATCGATCGTCGGTACGGGTGAGCTCGCTTTTTCATACGGTCTGGCTTCCCTCTGGTTTACACTGGGGGGCGGAGTGGCAGTGATCCTGCTCGGATTGTCGGCCAGCCGTTTTCGCCAGCTTCAGGTCGAGACGCTGCCAGAGCTCATCGGCTTGCAGTACGGTGCACGCGCACAATTGGGAAGCAGCTTGTTTTTATCGCTGGGGATGTTCATCCAGGTGATCGCGCAAATCCTCGCCGCGCTCCCGTTTGTTTCGGTATTTTGGCAGTCCTCCTTACCGGTCTTGGCACTGATTCCCTCTCTCTTGATCATCGCCTATGTATGGGCGGGAGGCTTTATGGGTGCTAGCCTTGTGGGGACGTTCAAGACCGTCATGCTGATCGTGCTCTTGTTCGGTACAGGAGCTTGGTTATGGGGGACGATGGATGCGGGCACATTCGCTAGGTGGTGGCAGGAAGGCAGGATGAATCTGGTCGTACCGGAGGCAAAAATGGGCTGGGCGCAAGGGGCCTCGATGGTCGTGGGCATTTTCTCGACGCAGGCTTACCTGCAGCCGATCTTTGCCGGTCGTTCGGCACGAGAGGCTCGCAGCGGGGCTGTTATCGCAGGGGGCATTATCGTTCTGGTCGGCCTGGTCAGTGCGTGGATCGGCATGTTCATGTATGATGCGCATCCAGAGCTGACTCCGCGCGAAGCAATTCCGCAGTTTTTCCTGCAGGTTGCGCCTGACGGGGTGGCGGGGGCAGCGTACGCGATCATCCTGCTGTCGGTCGTTATGACGGGCGCGGCGTTGACGCTCAGCATTGCCACGATTTTGAACAAAGATCTCATTCAGCGATATACCGCACGGTTTCGCGAAGACAGACGCAAAATGGCCGTATCTCGATTCTTGATTTTGGCCACGATCGCCATCTCCTACATCATCGTTTGCTGGGATGACCAAGCGAAAATTTTGCACTGGGCGTTTTTGTCCATGACCCTCAGAGGGGTTACGATCTTTTTCCCTGTCGTGTTTTATTTGTTCCATATCCATCCGATTCATCCCAAGTGGGCAGTGGCTGCCGTTTGGGGGGCTCCTCTCTTTTCGTTGATCTGGACCTGGTGGCTGCTGCCGATTACTGAAATGGACCCGATCGTAGTGAGCGGCATATGGAGTGCGCTGGCTCTGCTCGCAGGCTGGCTGCAATGGAAACGTGAAGTCCGTCGCGAATTGGCGTTGCAGCAGACTCATTCCCGGTAGACCAGAAATAGAAAAATCCCCGTTCTTCCTGTTGAAAGAGGAAGAGACGGGGATTTTTTGTACAGATAGGTATGCAAATGATGTTTTCTAGTCACCCGATCGTGATTTTTCCTTTCGGGTAGCGGTAGTATTCCTTTTGTTTGCGCTGAGCGAGTGCAAACGCGATGGTCAGAGGACCTACCCTGCCAGCGAACATCGTGAGCGCGATCAAAAACTTCCCGACGGATGACAGCTCCGGCGTCAGTCCCATCGACAACCCCGTTGTGGCAAAGGCAGAGGTGACTTCGAACAGGATCATCTCAAATGGGGCGCCTGGCTCTGTAATGGAGAGCGCCATGGTAATGGCCATGACGATGAATAGTCCGACCATGGTGACGGTCAGCGACTTGTAGATCATGTGTGGAAGAATGCGTTGACGGAAGAAAATAACGTCTTCTTTCCCTTTGATCTGCGCGATCACTGCTCCGACCAGCGTGGCGAACGTCGTGGTCTTGATCCCGCCACCTGTCGATCCGGGAGAGGCACCGATAAACATGAGAAGGATGATCAAGAACAAGGTAGACTGATGCATATCACCGATGCTGAGCGTGTTTGAGCCTGCCGTTCGAGGTGTCACCGATTGATACAGTGATCCGAGGATCTTGCCCATCATCGATAACGGCTGAAGCGTCTTGGGATTGGTATACTCCAGAAAGAAGATCAGAACCGTCCCCACGATCACCAGCAGGGCTGTCGTCGATAATACCACCTTGGTATGTAAGGACAGACGGTGTGTATGGCGATAATCGTAGACTTCGCTGACAACCATAAAGCCGATCCCGCCGATGATGATGAGTGCGCAAACGACAAGTGTGACGACCGGGTCATCCACATATCTCGTCAGACTGGCGAAATCCCCCATCAAGTCAAATCCAGCGTTATTGAAGTTCGAAATGGAATGGAAGAAACCGTAGTAAATGGCTGTACCCAGTGGAAAATCGAATGCAAAGCGGATGGATAGCAAAATACCTCCGAGCAATTCCGCCAACGCCGTAAAAATCAAGATCATTTTGGCCAGACGCACGACTCCTTCAATCGTCATCTGATTGAGTGACTCCTGCAGAATAAGTCGCTCCCGCAGCGAAATCTTTTTCCGCATGATCAACGCGAAGAAAGTCGCGAATGTCATGAACCCCAGACCGCCAATCTGGATGAGGGATAGAATCACCAGCTGACCGAACAGGGTGAAAGTGCTCCCCGTATCCACGACGACCAGACCGGTCACGCATGTGGCGGACGTCGCGGTAAACAAGGCATCGAGCCATGGCAGCCCCATGCCGTTTACTGTGGAGGCAGGGAGGGTCAATAGAATGGTCCCGATCATGATAATCAATGCAAAGCCAAGAACCAGGGTCTTTGGCGGATCGAGATGAAATTTCTCCACGAATTTGCGGATCATATAGGCGGACCTCGACTTTTCGATTAGGGTAAGAAACAAGTATTTCTTCTTTTATAGTATGGCAGGAACACCTGCAAGTAGTAGGCTTGGGCGAAGTGGATAAAATGGAAAATGTGGAGCGGTTTACCTGATCAAAGCAGCCCCCAAACGATGCAGCCAATGCTTCAGCTCCCTCTCTTCCATAGGGGCTAGAGGGAAGCGTACGGCTGGACGGCGAACCGTATCCGCTGGTTCATCTGCGACGCGGAAGGCATGACCAGGGGTCAATTCCAGCCCTTCTTCCAGCAGCATCGCCACGACGCGATCTTCACTCTCCGTCGCTTTGGAAGTAGGGGTTCCCCACTCGATCCAGGTGTTTAAACCACCCGATATGGGATACATGCGGGCATGGGCAGGAAGAGCGTGATGCTGTTCCTTCCACAAGGAATCATACCGTGATTGAAACAGAGAGCGTCGATCAGACAGGTACACTTCCGAAAACCAGGGATCGTCCAGCAGCCGTACAGCAGCTTCTACGACTAGCAAAGAAGGCTCGGCACCTGTCATGGATACGATCTGCCGATAGCGCTCCAGCTCCTCCTCGGTGAGATCGGCAGGCAGCATGAGAACCCCCAGCTGCAAATCTCTCGCCAGTGTCTTGGATAAGGAATGCAGGTAGTAGACCTGCACGGAGCGATTGGCATCCATCGCCATCTGGTACAGGGGGGAGCTGGGTTCGGAAAACCAAAGGTCACCGTAGTGGTCGTTCTCCACCAGCTGAACGTTCTTTTGCTCTGCCCACGCCAGCAGTTGCTGCTTGCGCTCGTGGGAGTAGCTGATCCCCGTAGGGAACTGGTAGTGCGGGTTGATCAGCAGCCAGTTGGCTGGGTAATGCTCCTGCTCTGCGTCGAGGGCCTGTATGGAGATTCCTTCCTCGTCCATTCGGATCGGGCGCACGGTGATCCCGCACTGGCTCAACAAACGCAAAAAGACGGGATAGCTGTACTCTTCGACGTAGACGACGTCCCGCGGATTCATGACACGCTGCGCTAAAAAGGCAAAGCCGCTGGTGCTTCGATTGAAAGACAGAATGCGTTCCGGTGAATGAGGAAGACCGCGTCGGCTCAAATGATCCGCAAATACTTTGGCGGCATGCCCGCGGCGAACTTTCTTTTGGGCAGAAGGTTCGTCCAGCACGGTCAGACTGTCGTAAAAGGCGCCGCGCAATCGCTTGACGAGCTCTTCGCCGGGGCGGGGAGAAGAGTCAGCCAGTGAGGCAATAGGAATATCGGTAAGGGGCAGCCGATTTTCCAGACGGGCTTCTTTGGCTCGCGTGGTCAAATAATAGCCTTTGCCGTGCACAGCCTCCAGCCAGCCTTCTTCGGCCAAGTGATCGTACGCTTTTTTTACGGTTTCCAGCGAGCAGCCGCTGACCGTTTTCATGTCGCGCAGAGAAATGAGCTGTTGTCCGTCTACGAGGAAAGCGCCCCGTAAAATAGCCGTTTGCAGCTGTTCTGCGAGTTGTATGTACATAGGGGTATGAGATTGCTTATGGAAGTGAAAAGCGAAAAAAGGGCGGTTTGCCATCCGGCTGCGCCTCCTTGTCTGTCAAAAATAGCAGTCATGAGCATTATATCGGAAAGAAGGATTTGTCGGTATAGGTCAATCAAAAATCTCCCGCATGAAAGAGGGGCGTGGTATCATGACAGGAGTGAGAATACGGAGGGGAGCTGATCTTTCATGAGCACGATGGAACATAAAGCCTTGTCGCCCAGGCAAGTGACGTGCATGGTAATAACCGTATCCGATACGCGAACGGAAGAGACAGATAAAAGCGGCCAGCTGATGAAGCAATTGCTGGAAGAAGCGGGACATACCACAGCGCTGTATCAAATTGTGCGGGACGAGCCTGCCGAAGTGATCGCTGCGATCGAGAACGGAATCGCGCATCCACAGGTTCAAGTCATTTTGCTGAACGGCGGGACGGGTATCTCTCCTCGCGACAATACCTTTGAAGCGGTGTCAGGATTGCTGGATAAAGAGATGCCAGGATTCGGCGAGCTGTTTCGCATGCTGAGCTACACGGAAGATATCGGTTCGGCAGCGATGCTGAGCCGCGCGATAGCGGGTACACGCCAGGGCAAAATGATCTTTTCGACACCGGGTTCCACAGGGGCCGTCCGATTGGCGATGAACAAGCTGATCGTCCCCGAGCTGGGGCATGTCGTACGCGAACTGAATCGATGACGCAAGAAGGGGCGACTCGGCGTGAAAAGCGGGTTGCCCTTTTCCATGGAACGGCGAGGATGAGCTGGACTGGATTTGCCGTATTCTGTCCGCTTATGGTACTGTTACGAAAGGAATATGACTGGCATACTCGAAGACCCGCAATGCGAGTCGTTCTGTTGCCGGATTGTGCAAGGAGAGTAGAAACAAACATGAATATATTGTTGTCCACCCTGAATGCCAAATTCATCCACTCGTCATTGGCCTTGCGCTATTTGCGCAGCTACGCCGAGCCGTCCTTTCCGGCCATTGAGCTTGTCGAATATACGATCAATGACATCACGTTAAATATTGTAGCCGACATTTACAAGCGAAAGCCGGATGTCGTGGCTTTTTCCTGTTATATCTGGAATATCCGCGAAACGTTGGATGTGATTCGCAACTTGAAAAAAGTATGCCCGGACGTGCCAGTCATTTTAGGCGGGCCGGAAGTGACTTACGATGCCGACCATTGGATGAAAAAGCATCCGGAAATCGACGTCATCGCGATTGGAGAAGGGGAGCAAACCTTCCTGGAGCTGCTTGAGGCTTATCGGGAGGCCCTCGAGACCAAGCAGCCGCCTCGCCTGCGCGAGGTAGCGGGAATTGCCTATCGGGACGGCGAATATGTGCGGTTCTCGATGCCGCGCGGACAGATCGAGGAGATGGATTCGATTCCATCCCCGTACCAGCATCACTTGGATGAGCTGAACAACCGGGTGGTTTACTTCGAGGCGTCCAGAGGCTGCCCGTTCAAGTGCCAATATTGCCTGTCCTCCATTGAAGACGGCGTTCGCTACTTCAGTCTGGAGCGGGTCAAGGAAGATTTGCTCCGCTTGATCCAGCATGGCGTGAAGACGATTAAGTTTGTTGACCGGACGTTCAATATCAATAAAAAGTACGCGCTGGAAATCTTTCAGTTTTTGATCGATAATCACAATGGTACCGTCTTCCAATTCGAAATTACGGCAGATATTTTGCGTGCAGATGTCCTGGATTTCCTGACAGAAAATGCGCCGCCGGGAATTTTCCGTTTTGAAATCGGTGTGCAGTCTACCAACGATGAGACGAACCGGCTCGTTCAGCGGATTCAGCGATTTGACCGACTGTCTCGTACGGTGACACAGATCAAAGATTCGGGCAAGATCGATCAGCACCTGGACTTGATCGCGGGTCTTCCTGAAGAAGACTACCAATCCTTCCGCAAGACATTCAATGATGTATTCGCCCTGCGTCCCGAAGAGCTGCAGCTCGGATTTTTGAAAATGCTGCGCGGGACTGGCGTGCGTGCGCGTGCGGCTGATCATGGCTACGTGTACATGGACGAAGCTCCTTATGAAATCCTGGGGAACAATGTCCTTTCCTTTGGCGACATGCAAAAAATCAAGCGGGTCGAGGATGTGCTCGAGAAGTATTGGAACGCTCATCGAATGGACCATACGCTGGAATGGATGCTGGAGCGGGTGTTTGAATCGCCGTTTGACTTCTTCCAATCCTTTGGTGACTACTGGGAGAGCCAGGGATGGAGCCGGATCGGCCATCAGCTGGAGGATTTGTTCACGCGTCTGGAGAGCTTTTTGCGTACGCAGAACATCGAGAAGATGGAGCATGTCATGAGCCTGATGAAGTTCGATTTCCTGCATAATCAGAAGCACCGTCCGCGCAAGCTCTGGTGGGAGGATGTCATGGACAAACAGGAAATGCAGGACACATTTGCTGCCGTCTACGAGCAGCGGGAGCAGCTTCGCGAAGACTTTGCCCGCCATGCTTCCGTAGAAAAGGATTACTTCAAGCATACGCTTACGGCAAAAGTGAGCTTTGATATCGAGACGTGGCTCAAAACAGGAGAAGTCAAAGAGGGCGATTATACGCTGGTCGTCTACTATCCGTACAAGGAAGGCGAGAAAAACGACTATACGATCGTAGACCAGCTGTCTATCGCCAGCGCCTAGGTCTTCTCAAGGGCAAAGGGGGAGGGGCATGGCCCAATCATTTACGGAAGCGGCGGTTCTGCTTTTTGCCAACCGTGCCAATCAGGAGGCAGCAGGACCGATGGAAGCGTACATGAAGAATCAGTTTCCGTTTCTGGGGGTCAAAACCCCTTTGCGAAGAGAGCTCAGCAAGCGGCTTTATCGCGAGCAGGGGATACCGGAGAATTGGGAAACCGTAGTCCGCGAGCTGTGGGCGCTGCCTGAGCGAGAATATCAGTACGTGGCGCTTGATTTGCTGGAAAAGGTGAAAAAACGGTTTGCTGCGGAACATGTGGGACTCGCCGAAGAGCTGATCACAGGGAAATCCTGGTGGGATACGGTCGATTATTTGGCATCGCATATGGTGGGTACGCTCTTTCGACTCAATCCTGCCTTGATTGGCGACAACAACGAACGCTGGCTGGAAGGGGCGAACCTTTGGCTTCAGCGAACGACACTCCTTTTTCAGCTATCCTATAAGGAAAAGACGGACGAAGAGCTGTTGTTCAAAAACATTCGTTTTTGCGCAGCCTCCAAGGAATTTTTCATTCAAAAAGCAATAGGCTGGTCATTAAGGGAGTATGCCAAGACCAATCCGGAAGCGGTGCGTCATTTCGTCGAGATGACCCCGCTCGCCGGTCTCAGCCGCAGGGAAGCGCTCAAGCATTTCTAGCGGGCATCTTTGTTTCGCTTGATAAAAAGAAGGCATCTATTGCAAAATAGACAAGTACCTTTTTGACACATTGGAACGTATTAGATAGAAGTCGCAAAAGCGCAGCAAAGCCTTTGCAATGCAATCCTAGAAACAGCCGCAATGTGGCGAGGATAGGGGAATTTGCTCATGGAAATCAACCTGCTGATGTCAATCATAGAGCAATACGGTTATCTGGCCATTTTCTTTCTGCTTTGGCTGGGGATCGTAGGATTGCCAATTCCTGACGAGCTTGTCGTAGCGACGGGAGGATTTCTGGTCTCGATTGGCCTCTTGAACCCGGTGTATTCCTTTTTGGCGGGATATCTGGGTGTGGCCTCTGGATTGACGATAGGATTTTTACTTGGAAAATACTTTGGCAAGCCCATTTTACAGTGGCTATCAAAGAGCGAGAAGATGCGCCATGCCGTCGAGCGATCTACGGAGCTGCTGAGCAAGTACGGAACATCCGCCTTGTGCATCAGCTACCTGTTTCCGGTCGTGCGCCATGTGGTGCCGTACCTGGTGGCAATGGGCGGCATGACTTATCGCCGTTACGCCCTTCTGTCCTATCCGATCGGTCTGGTGTGGACCATCGCATTTTACCTGCTGGGGTATGTTTTCGGCAACCACGTCGAAGCGATCGTGGGCATGATCAGACATTACGGCTTTTACACCTTGCTCATCCTTGTCGTGGTGATCGCCGTCGGGGTGGTAGTTCGCAAGTATATGCTCAGCAATCGAGCGTATCGGGCAAAAGGAGATTGAACATGTTTCATCGACAGTTGGTTACTCACAAGCGCAATCGAAATCTGATCCTCGTCCTGGGGTGGGCTCTGATGCTCGTGGGCTTTGCCACCCCTGTGCTGTGGATGGCGGGGGCAGGCGGTCTGCTCTTGAACGGATACGCTTATGCTTTGATGGCAGCAGATAAGCGCCTGGCTCCTAAACGGGGCTTTCGGATTCCGGAGGCGAGCCTTTTGATCATGGCAATCCTTGGCGGAGGGATCGGTGCCTTGGCAGGGATGCTTGGCCATCGCCACAAAACCAAGCATGTTTCTTTCATGATTGTCGTCCCTGTTTTCTGTATCTTGCAACTGTTCCTGCTTTTGCAAGTGATGAGGTAGGGGTAAAAAAGTACATAGAAGCACACATGGCGGATTCGACGGTTGTCGGATCCGTTTTTGTTTGCGCAAAAAGTGGGTTTTCATTTCCTTTCTTGGGCACACTATCCGTACATCTTCGTGACTCGCAAGGTTATGGACTCGTACAGCTCCTAGGGGGGATAGCGTTGAGCCAGTTCTGGAAAGCGTGGCAGAAACGGAAGGAAACCCTTCAGACAAATACGCTGCAAAAGCATGCTGACAAGAGCATGGAGAGCGTCTCGGATGTAGAACTAACGCCGGACGTCCACGTAAATATTTCGTTGATCCGAGATGAGTTAGGGAAATGTGATGATCTGGTATTTCGACGCTTTCAGAACAAGGAGGGCATGGACTGTGTCATCGTCTTTCTAGACGGGATGGTCGACCGGAACATCATCAGCCAGTTTATCATCCAGTACACAACCACAACATCCACGACCTACGAAGGTCCCGCAACGAACGAATTGGATGCTACGGATCGTTTGCGACAGGTGATTCGCAATATCCTGTCAGGCACTGCGGTACTGATGGTGGACGGGAATCGCGAAGCATACCTGAACAATACGCGAGGCTGGGATCGCAGAGGAGTGGAGGAGCCGCAGACTGAATCGGTGGTACGCGGACCGCGTGACGGCTTTTGTGAAACGCTATGCGTCAATTCGGCGCTCATCCGGTTTCGCCTAAAGGACCCGAATCTCAGAGTCCGCCATTTGGTGGTCGGGCAGCGGACACAGACTGACATTTACGTCATGTACATCGATGGGCTCGCTCATAAGCCTATGGTCGATGAAGTGATAAGCCGGATTGAACAAATCAACGTGGATGCGATTTTGGAGAGTGGCTACGTCGAACAAATGATCCAGGACCGCAGATGGTCCCCTTTTCCGCAGATTCAAAACACGGAAAGGCCGGATAAGGTCGTCGCCAACCTGCTGGAAGGAAAAGTAGGCATACTGGTTGACGGAACACCGTTTGGATTGATTGCGCCGGCTGTACTTTCGCAGTTCTATCAAAGTCCGGAAGATTACTATGAACGCTTTTATATTGCAACACTCATTCGCCTTATCCGGGTCATCAGTATTTCCATTGCCCTGCTGCTGCCTTCTCTGTACATCGCATTCAGTTCGTTTCACCCCGAAATGATCCCATCCCGGCTAGTGATTGCGATGGCAGCGGGGCGTTCGACCGTTCCATTTCCCTCACTGGTGGAAGCCTTGTTCATGGAGCTGGCGATTGAAATTTTGCGGGAAGCGAGTGTGCGGCTGCCTGGGCCGATCGGTCCGACCATTGGAATCGTAGGAGCATTGGTTGTCGGGGAAGCGGCCGTTACGGCAGGTCTCGTCAGTCCGGTCATGGTGATTATTGTGGCGGTTACCACCATCGGTTCCTTTGCATCCCCCAGCTACAGCGCTGCCATTGCGATTCGGATGCTGCGTTTTCCGGTCATGCTGCTTGCGGGGATGTTCGGTCTATATGGAATCATGCTGTTTTTGATCATCATCATGGTTCATCTATCATCACTCAAGTCATTCGGCGTGCCGTACATGTCGCCGCTCAGTCCGCTGAACATGCTAGGCATGCGCGATCTTTTCGTTCGAGCGCCGCATCATATGATGAAGACGCGTCCCAACATGTTTCACGTGCACGATAAAGTTCGTTTGCGAGAGGAGGATAAGCAGTGAGCCAGCAGGACGGGAGCCGCCAAATCAATACGTTTTCCTTGTGGCAGCAGACGTCCCTGATTACCAGTACGCTGATCGGAGTCGGTGTGTTGACGCTACCTCGGACAACTACCTCGAGGCTGTATGAAGCTGGCTGGATGGCTCCTTTGATAGGGGTAGTGTGGGTGTTTTTTTCCGTTTGGATGATTGCCTCTCTCAGTAAACGGTTTCCTGGGAAGACGTTTATCGAATACAGTCCGATCATTTGGGGGTCAAAAAAGAGGCCGCAGCAGGGGAGATGGCTCAGTTTACCGTGGGTGTTAGCCTTTTTGCTGTTCATGTATTTTTCCACCGCAATCGTCTCTCGCATTTTTGGAGAAGTAGTCGTAACCTCCGTCCTGCTGGATACTCCTTTGGAGGTGATCATCATCACGATGTTTCTCCTCGCGCAAATGCTCTGCATGCACGAAGTGGAGGTAGTAGCGAGAATTAACGAGCTGCTGTTTCCGCTCATCCTGTTTCCCGTACTTTTCATCGCTCTTGCGTCTTTTCAAAATGCGGAATGGAACAATGTATTGCCCCTGTACCGGGCGTCCGGCAAGGCGCTTTTTGAAGGAATGTATGAATCTGTCTACTCTTATGCTGGGTACGAAATTATGTTGATCTTCTTCGCGTTTGCGCACGAGAACAACAGCAAGGCGAGGGCCGGGTTTTATGGTATTACGATTGCGATGTTCGTTTACACGCTGATCGTCCTGGCCGGCACTGCCGTGTTTGGTTACGAGGAATTGCAACGGGTATCTTGGCCGACTCTGGAACTGGTGAAGACCACAAAGGTGCCAGGTCTCATTTTGGAGCGGCTGGAATCTGCCTTTCTCGCCGTATGGGTAGCCGCCGTGTTTACTACGGTGGCTAATGCCTATTATGCATTCGTCTATGGAATACGCCAGCTTTTCAACAAAGGCATCCTGTTTCAGCGGATTATCTCTGCACTCATGTTTATCCCGCTCTTTTTCATTGCTCTTTGGCCGCAGAACATTGTCGATATCTTTCGGATCAGTTCCTATATGGGCATGGTGAGTCTCGCCCTAAATTTGGGGGTGCCGATGCTGTACTGGCTTGTTCTCTGGGCTAGAGGCATGGGGCAGGGGGCAAAGGAGAGGAAGTCAGGTGGCTAAAAACTTGTTTCGGATCGCCATTCTGGTGACTTGTTTTGCGCTCCTGACTGGATGCTGGGACAGGAGGGAGCTGGAGGAACGCACATCCGTTCTCGCAGTGGCGATTGATGTAGTCGAGGGTCGAGAAGACTTGTACAAGATGACGGTACAAATCCCTATCGCTATCAAAATTGCTGGTAGCAGCGGTCAAGGAGGGGGAGGAAACTCCAATGCGGTGAAAATCATGAGCGTGACAGGCAGGACGGTGACGGATGCTGCAAATAACCTGCAGCTGAGGCTGAACCAAAAGCTGTTTCTGGGTCATACACGCGTCCTCGCCATCAGCGAAGAGGTCGCAAGACGGGGGATTCAGGACATCATGGACGGATATCGGCGGGAGCCGCAGATTCGGCGACTCATGTGGCCCATCATCGTAAAGGGGGAGGCGGCTTCTCTGCTGAAAATCAAGCCGCAGCTGGCGCAAATCCCAGTCGTATTCTTGATGGACCTCATCGAAAATGGTTCCAAAATGGGAACAATTCCTGACCAGACCCTAGGGGACTATTTTGTTCAGACGTCCAATAAATCCATGGAGCCGTTCTTGAATTACGTGCAGGCAAGTCAGACAGAGGTGCGCTGGGAAGGGATTGCTGTCTTCCGCGGCCACAAAATGGTAGGCGCGATCAATGATATTCAATCCTGGTCCCTGCTGCAGCTGCGCAACAAGCAGCGCGGGGGAGATGTCATCATTCCTCTCCCTGGCACTAAAAATGGTTATGTCACCTTCCGTCCCCATTTTGTCAAAACCAGGCTCGACCTGAAAGGACAGCATGGCCTTGCCAGCTACGAGCAACACGGGCATTCAGCCACTTATTATTGCGAACTGCAGGGAGATATCGTAGAAGTGACGGAGAATTTAAAGATGAAACCTGAGGAGTTCATCAAGAAAATGCAGGCGCTGATCAAAAAAGAAATGGAAGCGAGATCAAGCAAGCTGTTTACGCAGCTGCAGAAGGATTACAGCAGCGATATCCTGAGGCTGGGACTTGCATTGCGCGGCCATCATTACCGGGACTACTGGAAGAAGCACGACTGGAGGAAGGATTTTAAAAACTTCCCCGTAAAGGCCGTCTACACCATCAAAATTCGTCGCTTAGGAATGGAAATGCAATAGGAGCGAGATACCCATGGAAACTCAACGGAGATTCGTCAGTACGTGGCAGCTGATCACGATTTTGATTAGCTCCATGATTGGGGTAGGGATTTTGTCCCTTCCCCGAACGGTCACCACAAAACTTCATGAAATGGGGTGGGTGGCACCTGTCATCGGAGGCGTCATCGCCATCTTTCCATTGATGGCGATACTGTATCTGAGCAAAGAATACCCTGGGCTTACCTTTGTGGAATACAGCCCCCGGATTTTGGGGAAGTCTGGCTCTCCGAAGCTGGGCAGATTACTCTGCTATCCGTGGATGTTTCTGTTCTTTTCCTTTCAGTTTTTAAACGCGGCGATGGTTGCCAGAGGGTTTGGCGAGGTGGTGGTGACGGCAGTCTTGCTGGAGACGCCATTGGAAGCCACTCTCATCGGTTTGTTTCTCATCGTGCTTTTTCTTTGCATGCACGAAATCGATGTCTTGGTGCGGGTCAATGAGCTTCTGTTCCCCATCATGCTGATCCCAATCTTTTTGGTTCCCTATGTATCGCTGACAGCGGCGGATTGGAACAACCTGCTGCCCATTCACATAGAATCATGGTCAGATGCGTTAAAAGCAGGAATCAATACATTTTCGCTGTACACGGGCTACGAGCTGCTGCTGGTCTACTACGGCTTGGTGATTCCCGGTGCAAAAATCGGCCTCGCTACCTGGTTTGGGCTCGTCTTTACCATCGTTTCCTATGCGCTGACTGCTGTTGCAGGCATCGTGGTATTTGGATATGAGGAACTGCAGCTGATGATTTGGCCCACGCTGGAGATGGTCAAAACCGCACAGCGGACTGGCTGGTTTCTGGAGCGATTGGAGTCGGCCTTTCTCGCCATCTGGGTAGCGTCCGTGTTTACGACGCTGGGAAACATGTACTACACGACCATTTACGGCTTACGACTATGGTTTGGCAAGGGCATCCGCTTTCAACGGATTACAGCTCTTGTGCTCATTATTCCATTCTTTTACGTCACCTTGCTTCCTCAGAACATTGTCCAGTTTTTTGCCTATGCGCAATACTTGACCCATTTCGGGTATGTCGTCTCGATAGGCCTTCCGATCCTTCTGGCCCTGATCCATTGGCTGCGTAAACAGAACGTCGAAGTTCAGGAGGCTGACAGCAAAAAGGGAGGGACGTAATCGTCTCTCCCTTAAGCATGCTGCATGGAGCCGTTAGATGATGGGTTTTTCGGCTTGCGCAGGCAAATGACCCGCGATCGTATTGACCATTTCTTGGCGGGAGGAGGTATCGCTGTTTTGCCACAGCACTTCAAACAGCACACCCAGTCCAGGCAAGGTTTTTTCCTGTCCGCTGGAAATCGCATCGGTGATGGTCTCTTGTACAGCGCTAGCGTCAGACCCCTGCATTTTGTACATGATGGCTTGACGCAGGTTGAGCGAAGCAATGTTCATAACGGTGCGCACACCTCTCTTAAGGGATCAATTCGGAATTAGTATTTGTCAGGAGAGGGGTGCTCATACCACCTTTTGTGGACGGAGTTCTCGATATGTTATAATGCATGGTATTGGAAAAAGCCCCCTGAGGACGCGGCGGGATGAAGGAGTAGATCAGGATGTCAAAGCAATTTGCCATTATCGGGATGGGACGTTTTGGTTCCAGTGTGGCCCGTACCTTGTATGAAATGGACTATGAGGTTATGGGCATTGATGAAAATGAAGAACGGATCAATGAAAACATTCAGTATGTGACTCATGCCGTCGCAGCAGATTCCACAGATGAACGCGCACTCAAGGAAATCGGGATCCGAAATTTCGACGTGGTGGTTGTCGCCATCGGTGTTGATATACAAGCGAGCATTTTGACCGTATTGACCTTGAAGGAGCTCGGTGTGAAAAAAATAGTGGCCAAGGCGCAAAACGAACGCCATGGACAGGTTCTGTACAAGGTCGGAGCAGATCGCGTGGTCTTTCCGGAGCGGGATATGGGTGTGCGTGTTGCACACAACCTCATCTCTGCCAATGTGCTGGATTTTATCGAGCTTGCGGATGACTACAGCGTCGCGGAGGTCGTGGTTTCCTCCAAATTCGTCGGGAAAAATCTGCGTCAGCTCGACATACGAAAAAATTATGAAGTGAACGTCATCGCCATCAAGAGCGGAGATAAATTCAATATCGCACCCAGCCCGGATGAAACCATCCAGTACGGCGATGTGCTCGTCGTCATCGGGAACAACAAAGATTTGAAGGCATTTGAGGAGAGAGCGTAGGCGCATGACACACGAAGTGATTACATCGGTACAAAATCCGCAAATCAAGCGGCTTCATCAATTATTAGAGCGAAAAGGAAGGGAAGGGCAGGGACGCTTTCTCATCGAAGGGGCGCATTTGGTGGAAGAGGCGCTGAAGAGCGGAGCCGAAGTGCTGACGATCCTGTACGACAGTGAGCGGGACATGGACACAGCATGCAGGCGGGCTCTGGAAAATCATCCACAGGACGTCCAGGTCATCGCCGCTTCCTCCGCCGTCTTGGCCAAGCTTTCGGAAACCAAGACCCCGCAGGGCATCGTGGCAGAAGTCAAAAAATATCAGGCAGACTGGAACGAATGGCTGAAGGCTAGAGCCACAGCGAGCGAGGATTTGCTGCTTCTGCTGCTGGACGAAATCCAGGACCCCGGCAATCTCGGTACCATCCTGCGGACAGCGGAAGCAGCTGGCGTAGATGGGGTCGTGCTGGGCAAAGGAAGCGTCGATCTTTACAACGGCAAAGTGATGCGCTCCACGATGGGGGCTCTGTTTCGCTTGCCGGTTTTCACGCGTTCTCTGCCTGATGTTGCGGATGAATGGAAGGCGATGGGAGGGAGCTTGCTCGTTTCCACGCTGCATGAAAAGAGCATGGCTTATGATCGTGTCGACTATGTTCCAAAAACAGCGATCGTCATCGGCAACGAAGGAAGAGGTGTATCTGCGGCCATGATCGAGCGCGCGGATCAGCTCGTACATATCCCGATATACGGACAGGCAGAGTCACTGAATGCGGCAGTTGCTGCGGGAGTGTTCGTCTATGAGGCGCAGCGGAAACGAAAAGAGTAACTCCGCCTTTACTGAACAAACGATGACAGCTTGATTACGCTTTAAGAGCAAAAAGAGCGCGTATCAGCGCTCTTGAAGAGATAACCAAGACGTTTGCTTCGTAGAGAATGGGAGAACACATGTCAACCATGTTGCATATTTTGTATCACAAGCCATAAGCTTTAAAGTGAGCAGGGAGGTGTAGGTGACACTACAATCCTTGCTTTCTTTTTACAGATCGATCTGGCTGCACTGTTCGCCATGTCTTTAATCTTCTCCTGGCAGATGCATGGTTTTCAAATGCCGTAAATTCCATAGCAGGCTTTTCCCGTTCGCTGTTATCAGTTTGATCGTATTCCCCTCTATTGTTTCAAGTAATCCAATCTTATTGTGATCTTCGCCTAGATCAAACACCACCAAGTTGCCTGATAGCCGATTACATTGTTGGGCAAATGTGCGGGACAACGGAATCGCAGTTGGATTCACTGGGAAATGTTGGTGCGCTAATGAGTAGGGAGTTACATTAGGTGGAGACGGTATGATCCATTTCACATGATCAAGAGATACGAAAAGTGATTTATAGACTGGTGAATAGAAGAGGAAGTAATCATTCATGATGCTTGTCACATATCCGTGGACAGATTTGTTGCCAGTCACGTAAATTTCTACAAATCGCCCTTTCGCATTATCTAATACTTTGCGATAGGAGATATTTTCTGTCTGCTGATCGATTGGCACATCAGGGATAGCTGCAAGTTCATCCATTTGAGTGGAACTTCGTTCTAAATGTTGGACATTTGTTAATGTAATATAAACAAAGTCCGGGTCTTTGTAGATGACGATGATGTCTAATCCAGCGTCAATAAGCACCCCAGTAAGCTGATTTCTTCCGGATATCTCCACATCTATATATTTCCCCATCAATTGATTCAGTTGTTGCAATGGTTTGAACCTCCCCAAATTAGAAAATCCACGAAACCCAATAAGCCAGAATGACCAACGTGAACGCGACAGTGATCGGGATGATGTACCAAGTTGCCTTCAGGTAATCGCCCCAAGTGATTTTCACATGGCCCCTCTTGACGATATGCATCCACATGATGGACGCCAGCGTACCAATCGGTAAGAAAAGGGAACCTATGTCGCTGCCGATAATGCTTGCAAGATAAGCCACTTTAAGTGTGAGCGGGTCAAGACCCATACTCGTTAAGGTTATGGTCCCGACCATCAAGGCAGGGTGATTGTTAAACAAATCAGAGAGCACCGACACCAAAAACCCCATCATGAGACTGGCATTCAGCATACTTCCGTGAGCGATGGGTTGGAGGAACTGGATCAGCAATTGGGTTAAGCCAATGTTGTGCAAGCCATAGATAATCACGTACATACTGAAGGCAAACACAATGATATACCATGGAGTTTTTTTCAACATATCCACTGGTGAAATCTGCAAACGATACCAACGCCAACCAAGCAGGACTAGGGAGCCGAAAATAGCGGCGATGGCAACGGGAATACCCAAGTAGGATGCGACGAACAAACCGACACGCACCGCAAACACAAAGATCAAGATATTTCGCATGAATTTACCGCGATTTTCCTTTGGGATGGGTAAAGGTTTGGATTTCAAAGGGTGATTTCCATTGAAGGCATCAGAGTTCCATATTCCGGATACGGCGGTAGGAACGGTAAGCGGCAAAGCCTTGCGGAAGTGGAAGTACAACAACGTCACCATAAGCAACAACCCGATGGTAGCCGGAATGAACATCATCGCCGTGTGCATATAAAGGGTCATGTTTACGATTTTTAAAGCAATTAAATTTACGATATTACTAACCCCTATAGGTGCGCTGGAAGCTGTGGCAACTAAAGCGCCAGATAAAAGATAGGGGATTTTTTGATGGTTTTTTAGACCCATATGGCGGAGTAACATAAGCAGGATCGGTGTGGTAATTAAGATGCTTCCATCGTTATTGACGAACAGGGTCATCAGGAAGCAGAGTAGGTTTACCAGCCAGAAAAGGCGTATGCCCGATCCTTTTGCTTTTTCTACCACGATTTCAGCTGCCCACTGAAAGAATCCAAAACTCTCCAACACAATCGCCATGACGATCGTTGCCATGATAGTGATGGCAGCTCCACCTATTGTGCCAGTGATGACCCCCAAATCAGCGAGGGTTACACTTCCACTCAAGAGAACTACAGCTGCACCCACCGTTGCAGGAATTGCCTCATTTACATTGGGTCGCCAAAAGATAAACCCAATGGTACAGAGGAAGGATAGGATGGTAAGCGGGATAGTTAATTCGGTCACGCATAAAATCTCCTTTCAACACAAAAGCTATATTTGATGGTTCGTGCTGTCATAAGCCGTGAATAATCTCCGCTCCCCCCTTAGTAGACTAGAATACATAGTCACTTCACCTTCCCTTACATCTGTCATCGAAGTGCTTGTATAATGTATCAATACGCGATTCCAAACAATGTGGACTAAGCAATCGGCTTATTTCTCTCAATTTCCACTGAAATGTATCGACTGGTGTCAATGAATAGCAGATGTACCGCATCGATAGATAACTCGATGTAACAATGGTAAAAACAAAAGGGATACTGGATTGCTTTCCAGTATCCCTTGTTTATTATTTGATAAAAAAATTAGCCGATCTTTTGTTCGTTTTGCTTCTCTTTGTATTCTTCGCGCGCCAGCTGCCATTGATCCTGCGCCATTCGGATAATCCCGCTCTCAATGGTCGTGTTTCGAAAGGCGAGTGCTTTTCCGAAATAGTTGATAGCGAGATCAAACTTTTGCAAGCGGCGGTACAGCTCGCCGATCAAATAAAGCAGGCGCACCTCGGACATGTCCTTGTCGGCGCGAGCGTAGTCGGAATGGATATATGAAAGCTCGTATTCATCTACAGCCATGCCGATAAAGCGAAACTCTTCCGCGAACCGTTCCAAAGAACGATACAGCCAGGCAAGGCGCAGGTACAGACCCGCTTTTACGGAATGGGGCTGATCCGTCATCTCTGCCGCATAGATGGCGAGCTTGTAAGTGACGATCGCCTCAGGGGCTTGTCTGATCGAGCCGAAGTCCTTGGGAGTCCATTTGGCTGAGATCTGTTCGTCCACGACCTGCTTCTCCCACGGCGCAAGCTTCTCTTTGAATGGATCGGTAAAGGCAAAGCCGCATGCCGGACAGACGTTGACCGTATAGAGAATGGGATTGAGGGACTGCTCTTTAAAGCGCGTGTAGAAATCATGATCACGATGGACGATTGTCAACGATCCGCTTTTTACCCGTTTCGTGGTGAACGATTTTTGACAGTGACGACAGGTGCAGGACTTATCGTAGAGTGCAGATACCTTATCGATCATGGCAAAAGTCCCCTTTCTCTTTTAAAAACCGTTGTATCGGGATATGCTGATGGATATGTAACATTTGTAGAATTGAAAGTTCGCCATTGTTACGCTATAATTTTCCTACGTCTGATTATAACGTAAAGCAATGATGGAGACTAGTACGCAGGACCTATTTGTTTTCAGGGAGAAGATGCCGCAGACTGAGAGCATCTTTAGCAAAATAGCTGCCGAATTCACTCCTAAGCCGCACTCTGAACCGTTTTCACGCAGTAGGAGCAGCCGGGTCACTCCCGTTAACAGTGATCTTAAGTGAGACAAAAGTCATGTTCGTTTCTGTGAGAATCATCACGGTCCGAGTGCTTTGTCTAACAAGGGTGGTACCGCGAGAAAAAAGTAACTCGTCCCTTTTGAGGGGCGGGTTTTTCTTTTTCTTTCAAAAAAACCATAAAGGAGCGATATGAAGTGCAAACTCGGTTGCAAGAGATGAAAGATTCCGCACTCGACCAGATTGGTCAGGTCACGGAATCCGCACAACTTCAGGAATTGCGCGTCAAGTACCTGGGGAAAAAGGGGGAGCTGACAGAGCTTCTGCGCGGAATGGGCAGTCTTTCTGCAGAAGAGCGTCCACTTGTGGGTCAATTGGTCAACGAAGTGCGGGGAGCGCTTGAGTCCGCATTCGCAAGCAAGCAGCAGGCGTTGGAAGAGGCAGTGCTGAACGCAAAGCTGTCTTCACAAACGGTCGATGTAACCTTGCCGGGCCGTCCGGTTCCAGCAGGCAGCATGCATCCATTGTCCCGCATCATCGAAGAAATCGAAGATATTTTCGTGGGTCTGGGCTTTGAGGTAGCAGAAGGTCCTGAGGTTGAAATGGATCACTTCAACTTCGAAATGCTCAATCTGCCAAAGGATCACCCGGCTCGCGACATGCAAGATACGTTCTACGTAACGGACGAGATCCTGATGCGTACCCATACTTCTCCGGTACAGGCGCGCACCATGCTGAAAAAAGAAGGCAAAACGCCGGTGAAAATCATTTGCCCGGGTAAAGTGTACCGCCGCGATGATGACGATGCGACGCACTCCCACCAGTTCACCCAAATTGAAGGTCTGGTGATCGATAAAGGCATCGGCATGAGCGATTTGAAAGGAATCCTCTTGACGTTTGCACGCCAAATGTTCGGGGAAAACCAGCAAATTCGCCTGCGTCCAAGCTTTTTCCCATTCACCGAGCCAAGTGCGGAAGTGGATCTGCAATGCTTCAACTGTGGCGGACATGGCTGCCGCGTATGTAAGCAAACAGGCTGGATCGAGATCCTGGGCTCCGGCATGGTGCATCCGCGCGTACTCGAAATGGCTGGCTACAACCCGCAGGAAGTCAGCGGATTTGCTTTCGGAATGGGTGTGGAGCGCATTGCCATGCTGAAGTACGGCGTAGAGGATATCCGCCATTTCTATACCAACGACGTTCGTTTCCTGCGTCAGTTCAATCGAGAGTAGAGAGGAGAGGCAAAGATGAAGGTATCGTACCAATGGTTGGCAGAATACGTCGACCTCACAGATTGCACGCCACAGGAGCTGGCTGAAAAGCTGACTCGCAGCGGGGTGGAAGTAGACGCGGTCGAATCGCGCAATGCAGGCGTAAGTGGCGTCGTGATCGGTTATGTGAAAGAGCGCAGCAAGCATCCGGATGCAGACCGCCTCAATGTGTGTATCGTAGACGCAGGCCAAGGCGAAGACCTGCAGATCGTTTGTGGTGCGCCAAACGTAGACAAAGGCCAAAAAGTGCTGGTAGCCCTGATCGGTGCAAAGCTGCCAGGCGGATTGAACATTAAACGCTCCAAGCTGCGTGGCGTGGAATCCCAAGGGATGATTTGCTCGGCGAAAGAGCTGGGCCTCAATGACAAGCTGCTGGCAAAAGATCAACAGGAAGGCATCATGGTATTGCCAGAGGAAGCGGAAATCGGCATGGATGCAGTCTCCTACCTCGGGTTGGACGACTACGTTCTGGAGCTGGGCTTGACTCCGAACCGCTCTGACTGCTTGAGCATGCTAGGAGTTGCCTATGAAGTGGCAGCCATTTTGGGCAAAGAAGTCGTACTACCGCAAATCGAACTCAAAGAGAGCGATGTGCCAAACCCGGTGGGCGTCAAGATCGATGCTACGGAAGCGTGCTACCAGTACCATGGACGCCATTTCACCAATGCGAAGATCACCAGCTCTCCGCAATGGATGAAAAACCGTCTGATGGCAGCCGGCATTCGTCCCATTAACAATGTGGTGGACGTCACCAACTACGTGCTGCTCGAATACGGTCAGCCTCTCCACGCATTCGATGCAGGTCAGGTAGCGGATCGCACCATTGTTGTGCGGATGGCGGGCGAAGGCGAAACGATTGTGACCTTGGACGATCAGGAGCGCAAACTGGATGCCGAGACACTGCTGATTGCAGATCCGACTAAAGGCTTGGCGATCGCAGGTGTCATGGGTGGTGCGAATTCCGAAATCACGAATGAAACGGCTGAGATCATTCTGGAAGCTGCTTGGTTCACTCCGAAGACCGTACGCCGCACTGCGCGTTCGCTCGGCATGCGTACCGAGGGCTGCGTTCGTTGGGAAAAAGGCGTGGATCAAGCGCGCGTGCAAGAAGCGGGTGAGCGAGCCGCTGCTTTGATTCAGCAATTGTCCGGTGCGACGATCTCCAAAGGCATCGCGACAGCTGTTGTGACAGAAGCAAAGTCGGCCGTCGTCTCCGTTACCTTGGAAAAAATCAATCAACATCTGGGAACATCGCTGGTTGCCTCCGATGTATCTCCGATTTTTGACCGTCTCCAGTTCCCTTATGAGACTGGAAGTGACACTTGGACCGTCACGGTTCCGACTCGCCGTGGCGACATCACGCTGCCGGAAGATCTGGTGGAAGAAGTGGCGCGCCTGTACGGCTACGACAACATCCCGACCAGTCTGCCTTCTGGAGCGACGACCCAAGGAAGCCTGACTCCCGAACAGCAGCTGCGCCGTACGATTCGCCGCCATTTGATCGGTGTCGGGCTGAATGAGGCGATCTCTTATGCGCTCGTGCATCCAGACCGCGTGGAAGATGCAGCCGGCCTGCATGAGGAAGCGGTAAAGCCGGTAGCGCTGCTCATGCCGATGAGCGAAGAGCGGAGTGTCCTGCGCACGAGCTTGATCCCGAGCTTGCTGGAAACCATCGCCTATAACAAAAACCGTCAAAATCACGATGTTGCGATTTTTGAGCTGGGCCGCGTATTCCTCAGCACGGAAGAAAAATTGAGCCAGCTCCCTGAAGAGCGCTTGTACGTCGGTGGTGCGGTAACCGGTCAGTGGATTCCGCAAAACTGGATGGGTGCCAAGCAGCCTGTTGACTTTTATCAGGCAAAAGGGATTGTGGAATCCTTGCTTGCACGCTTGGGTATCCAAAACGTGGAGTACAAAGCTGTTTCCAGCCTTGCTGGCATGCATCCGGGACGTACCGCAGAAATTTCCGTTGGCGAGACACGCATCGGATATGTGGGGCAAATTCACCCAGGTACTGAAAAAGCGTACGACCTCAGCGAAACCTATGTGTTCCAGCTCGACGTAGCCAAACTGGTCGAACTGGCAGCAGGCGTCGGCTTCTACAATCAGCTTCCGAAATTCCCGGCTGTGACGCGTGACCTGGCACTAGTCGTGGATCGTTCTGTTCCTGCAGGCGCTTTGGAAGCGACGATCCGCCAGGCGGCAGGAGAGCTGCTGGAATCTCTTACCTTGTTCGATGTCTACACGGGCGAGCGCATCGCATCCGACAAGAAGAGCATGGCGTTCGCTCTGGTGCTGCGCAATTCCGAACGCACGCTGCAGGATGAAGAGATCCAACAGGTGACCAACGCTGTAATTGAAGCACTGAAAGTGAGTACGGGTGCCGAGCTTCGCATGTAAGCATAGCTTGACGAAATCTGACATTTTCAGTAACCTAAAATGGATAAGTAGAGCAAAGGTCGCAGTAGGGAGGAACCCCTCGTGCAAGGTGATGGGAAAAATCGTTTGACGGTGGATATCTTTGGCCAACAATACCGGCTCAGTGGAAAGGCAAGTGTCAATCACATACGCATGGTGGCCGGTTTCGTTGATGACAAGATGAACGAAATCGCGAACGGCAACCATCGTTTGGACACGGCCAAGATCGCCGTACTTTCTGCAGTGAATATCGCGGATGAATATTTCCGCCTGCGGCAGGAGTACGAAGAGCTGCTGAAGATCCTACAAGAAGATGCAAATGGAAAAGAAATAGAGTAAAAAGGGGGGCAGTAGGCCCCTCTTTTTCGCATTGTGAGGAACGTCAAGGGACGGAGGAAAAATGGGATGAACATGCTGATAACACAAGAGTTGACGGAAAAAAACGAAAAGCTGGGCAACATCCTGCGTGAAATGGGGACCGTCTTGATCGCATTCTCCGGGGGTGTCGACAGTACATTCCTGCTGGCTCGCGCTGTCGAAGTGCTCGGTGACTCGGCAATTGCGGTCACGGCGGCTTCCGAGACGTTTCCGACACGTGAGTTTGAGGCAGCCAAACGTCTCGCTGCGCAGCTTGGGGCAAGGTTTGTCACGACGGAAATCCGCGAAATGGAAAATCCGAATTTCGTCTCGAATCCCGTAAACCGATGCTTTTTTTGCAAGGATGGACTGTATGAGCATCTCGGAAAAATGGCAGAAGACAATGAGTGGCACGCAGTGATTTGTGATGGTGCCAATGTCGATGACCAAGGAGATTATCGTCCAGGACGCGTAGCCGCTGCACAACGGGGAGTACGAAGCCCCTTGCAGGAAGCCGGTTTTTATAAAGAGGACATCCGCGCCCTTTCCAAAGAGATGGGATTGCCGACATGGAATAAGCCTTCGTTTGCATGCCTTTCCTCTAGAATACCCTACGGTTCACAAATCACATTGGAAAAAATCGATCAGATTGACAGAGCTGAGGGCTACCTGCTCAGTCTGGGATTTCATCAGGTGAGGGTCCGCCACCATGACTCGATCGCCCGGATAGAGGTAGGCCCGGACGATTTTGCCAGACTCCTCCGTCATCACGCGCAAATACATACAGCACTGCAGGAAATTGGCTTTTCTTACGTGACGCTTGATCTGTTTGGCTATCAGACAGGAAGCATGAATGCGGTGCTGGGAACGGACGTGAAAAAGCAGCATGGCTGATGTGAAAGGGATCTTGCAGGAAGTGCAAGCGGGACGACTCAGTATTGAGCAAGCGACCGAGCTGCTGCAAGGTGCGAGTATGCTCGATTACGCCACACTGGATATCGATCGAGCCAGGCGCACAGGATTCCCGGAAGTGGTGTACGGGGCGGGTAAGGGAGTGGAGCAGCTGCTCGGGATCATGGAGCGCCTCCGCGAGCATCAAGAGCTCGTCCTGGTGACGAGAGTGAGTGAGGAGCAGGCCCAGCGTGTATTGGAGAGGTGGCCCGATATCCAGTACGAAAAGGAAGCGGCGCTGCTCATCGCAAGCCGCGAGCCGCTGCGGCCTGTACGCAAAGGCTACGTCGCTGTGGTAGCGGCCGGCACCTCTGATTGGGGAGTGGCTCAGGAGGCAGCGTGGACGATCAGGTGCTTCGGAAGTGAGGCCCGGGTGATTGCCGATGTAGGGGTAGCGGGAATTCACCGTCTTTTTGGCAGGCTGGAGGAAATCCGCTCCGCTTCGGTGATTGTCTGTGTGGCAGGTATGGAGGGGGCGCTCGCCAGTGTGTTGGCTGGCCTCGTGGACATTCCCGTTATCGCTGTTCCGACGAGCGTCGGCTATGGAGCGAATTTTGGCGGGGTGTCCGCGCTTTTGTCCATGCTCAATTCCTGTTCGACGGGTGTGTCAGTGGTGAATATCGACAATGGCTTCGGCGCAGGTTATATGGCAGGGATGATACACAAGCAGATGAGTAAGCCCGTGTAAAAGCAGGAGAGCCAACCCTAGAAAGCCGGGTTGGCTCTTTTTCCAAATCCTGTTACGTTTCCTGCTTGTTTCCGGCGTCGCCGTTGCGCATATCCATATGGGTCTTGATCGGGATAAACAGGTCGATGATCCCGATGACCAGTGAGGCGAGCAGTGCCCCTAAAATGGTAACGCGGAAGCCGGAGACCACAAACTGGGTCACATATATGACGATGGCACTGACGATAAAACCGACAATCCCGCGGTTATAAGGCGAGATCCGATCGCCGAACATCGCTTCGATGACCCAACCCAAGAGGGCAATGACAACAGCCGCCAGCAAGGCTGTCCAAAAGCTGCTAACGGAAAAGCCAGGAACCAGAAATCCGACAAACATCAGGACTACGGCAGCGACGATGAAGCGGACGATATGGCGCATAATCGTCAAGTGTACTCCTCCTTTAAAATTGTTTCGTTTTCATTCTGGCTAATTGGGTGTCGAACTATGCCAGATCAAGGCGTGTAAAATTATCCTTGAAACGGTTGGCATGATATAATGAGTTGATTACATGGCTTACGCAATTTCTGACAGGCTCAAATGGAGCCGACGCAGGAAAGTAAGGAGGATTGCTGTGGAACAAAGGGTATTAAAAACATTGGAATACGATAAAATCGTCGCGTTGCTGGTTGATAAAGCGACATGCACATATGGAAAAGAAAAAGCGGCCGAGCTGCTTCCGTTCATGAGTATGGAGGAAGTGACGATCGCCCAGAGAGGTACAGAAGAGGCAGCCACTGTCCTGCGATTGAAAGGGAGCGTGCCGCTGGGGGGAATTCGGGATATCCGCGGACCTGTCCAACGTGCCCGTCTCAACGCGATGCTCGCCCCTCTGGAGCTGATGGACATTGCAAGCACAGTTTCGGCAGGCCGCAGGCTGAAAAACTTTTTGCTCGATATGTGCGAGGATCATGATTTGCCGCTCCTTCGCGATCAGGCTGAACGCATCGAAGGCTTGCGAGAGCTGGAGGCGGAAATCCGCCGCTGTGTGGATGAGGGCGGCGACATTCTGGACAGCGCCAGCGTAGAGCTGCGCCAGGTCCGTCAAGAAATCAGGCAGCTGGAAGCGAGGATTCGGGAAAAGCTGGATTCCATGACCCGCTCCTCTTCCTACCAAAAAATGCTGATGGAAAACATCGTCACCATCCGCGGAGACCGTTTCGTCATTCCTGTCAAACAGGAGTACCGTCACGTATTCGGAGGCATCGTGCATGACCAATCGGCTTCTGGAGCGACGCTCTTCATCGAGCCTGAGGTCATCGTCTCCATGAACAACAAGCTTCGTGAGCTGCGTCTGCGCGAGGAACGCGAGGTAGAGCGCATCCTGTATTTGCTGACTGAGCAGGTCGCATTTGCCGTAGAGGCTCTCATCGAGAATATCGATGCGCTGACAGAGCTGGATTTTATGTTCGCCAAAGCCCAGCTGGCATGGAGCATGAAAGCCATTTGCCCGAAATTGAACGATCGCGGTTACCTGAATATGCGAAAGGCGCGCCACCCGCTCATTGCCCGCGAGGTAGTCGTGCCCGTAAATGTTGAGCTGGGTGGAGAATATCAAGCCATCGTCGTTACTGGACCAAACACAGGGGGGAAAACCGTCTCGTTGAAAACGATCGGTCTTCTGTCCCTCATGACGATGGCAGGTCTGCACATCCCTGCAGAGGAAGAAAGTGAGATGACTGTGTTTTCCTCTGTTTTTGCCGATATCGGGGATGAGCAGTCCATCGAGCAGAGCCTCTCGACGTTTTCCAGCCATATGACGAACATCATCCATATTTTGGAGACGATGGATGCGAAAAGCCTGGTGCTGTTTGACGAGCTGGGAGCGGGTACGGACCCGACGGAAGGTGCCGCCCTGGCCATGTCCATCATCGACCATGTCATCGATTCAGGGGCACGTCTGGTGGCGACGACGCACTACAGTGAATTGAAAGCATATGCCTACGACAGGCCGGAAGCCATCAATGCGAGCGTAGAGTTCGATGTACAGACCCTTCGCCCTACGTATCGTCTCCTGGTAGGCGTGCCTGGACGCTCCAATGCGTTTGCGATCGCCAGAAGGCTCGGGCTGCCAGAAGAGATCATCGAGGTTGCACGTGGCTCCATCAGCGAGGAAGACAACCAGGTGGAGAGCATGATCGCCTCGCTGGAGCGCAACCGCAAGACCGCAGAAGCCGAGCGCCAGCAGGCAGAAGCCCTTCGACGCGAAGCGGAAGCGCTGCGTCGAGAGCTGGAAGAAGAGCGAGCTCGCTTTGCGGAAGAAAAGAACAAAAGGATGGAGCGGGCGGAAGACGAGGCGCGCATTGCTGTCCAGTTGGCAAAGGAAGAAGCCGAGACGATCATCCGCGAGCTTCGTGAAATGATGGCAGAAGGTGCGGAAATCAAGGAGCACCGCCTGATTGACGCTAAAAAGCGCCTGGGCAATGCCGTTTTGGAATTGGAGAAGGAAAAAGTGAAAAAGCCGGCAAAAGCTGTCCGTGCCACCCAAATCAAGGTGGGCGACGAAGTCATGGTGACGAGCTTCGGCCAAAAAGGAACCGTGCTGGAAAAAGTAAACAGCGAAGAGTTTCTCGTGCAGATCGGCATTATGAAAATGAAGGTCAAACGCGAGGACATGCACGTCCAAAATTCCGTGCAGCAGCAGAAGCAGCAAGCCACCCCTTACACATCCGTCAAACGCAGGAGCGACAACATCAAAATGGATCTGGACTTGCGCGGCTACAATGTCGAGGACGGCATTCGTGAGATCGATCAGTTCCTCGATGATGCTCTGCTGGCAGGACTGCATTCCGTCTCCATTATTCACGGTCACGGCACAGGCGTACTGCGCAAAGGCGTCCATGAATATTTGCGGCATCACCGCAACGTCAAGTCATTTCGACTGGGGGGGCAAGGTGAAGGCGGAGTAGGCGCTACCATTGCCGAGCTGAAATAAACACGGGAGGGGACATAATGGGGAGCCTGCTGCACAATCAATACTTTGCTACGGCAGCTTATTTTACCGTATCAGGGCTGATGATGATCCTGTTCCTGTCCATCTTTGAACTGGTGACCCGCTATCGAGTATGGCACGAGCTGAAGCAGGGGAATATGGCCGTGGCCATGGCAACGGGAGGAAAAATATTCGGCATCGCCAATATCTTTCGTTACTCGATTCAGGAGCACGCTTCCATGGGAGAGGCGCTGATCGGGGCGACCTTTGGTTATTTTTTGCTGTTGGTCAGTTATTTTATCTTTGAATTCATGACACCGAGCTTTAATATCGACGATGAAATTGCCAAGGACAACCGGGCGATCGGCTTTACTGCCATGGTGCTGTCCATCGGCTTCTCCTACATTATTGGCGCGACTTTGACGAGATAGCGCAGCTCCATCCATACCAGTTGCTGGAGGGGATTCTCATGGAGGCTTCGGATTCGAATGTTTGCGTGGTGACCGTAGTGGAGGGTGGCAAGCGGAAGTCTGTCGCTTTGGTGGAGGGGGACAATCTCTTGCTGGGATTGGTCCGAGCCAATCTGCCTGTCGAGTTTTTTTGCACGACAGGAAAATGTACGACTTGTCGCTTGCGCATGGAAATTCCTGCTGGTTCTGCACCAATGGCATCTGAAACGGAGCAATATCGGTTGGGAAAAGAGGCCATGGCTGCGGGCTATCGCCTGGCCTGTCAGGTGTTTGTGGCAGGCCCCCTCACCGTTTACTTGGATGACAGCCGATGATACCTCCCGGCAGAAACCATGATTGAATGAGGGATAGATGGAGAGTATAATTAGGTTTTGGCAGAGTGCGACAGCAGCCTTCCTAGAGCGGGCTGCTGCTGCATGTAGCCGGATCGAGATTGAGGAGGATTCAGCCTTGGAAACGTTATACAAGGTCCTCATAGGATTGTGTGTCGTCTTTGTAGCGGCAGGGATCTACTATCTGTCGTAACCGAATTGAAAGTGGTCGCGTAATTACCCATACGTGAACCTTACCCTAGAGAACCTGAAAGAGGAGATACAGAAATGACTCAGCCTGTACGCGTAGCTGTTGTGGGATTGGGGTTTGTCGGCTTGCCATTGGCGCTTACCTATGCCATGAAAGGAGCAAGCGTCGTTGGTGTCGACGTAGTGCCTCGCGTTGTCGACGAGATCAATGCCGGACATTCCCATCACTTGGAGTCCTATCAGGGGAAAACGCTGCCTGAGATTCTTCGTGAGCAGATTGACGCGGGACGATTCCGTGCAACGACTTCTTACACCGATGCAGCAGAAAACGTGAATCATTATATCATCACGGTTGGCCTGCCTGTTCAAAATGGCGACCCGGATCTGGGACCGTTGAAAAGCTGTGCAGAAACATTGGGAAAAGTACTGAAAAAGGGCGATACCGTCATGATCCGCAGCACGGTTGTCCCAGGCACGACCCAAGAAGTCATCCTGCCGATCCTGGAAGAAGCGAGTGGCCTTGTCGCAGGTACCGATTTCTACCTGACTTATTGCTCGGAGCGCATTGCCGAAGGACGAGCTTTCGAAGAGTTCATCCACATGCCGCTCGTTTTGGGTGGCATCAATGAGCAGAGTGCGGAAAAAGGGAAAGAGCTGCTTTCCTACATCAGCGAAACGGAAGTGACCATTTCCGACATTCGCGTGGTGGAGACAGCAAAAGTCATTGAAAATATCCAACGGGACGTCAACATCGCGATGGTGCAGGAATTCGCCCGTTTTGCAGAATCGTTTGGGATCGATACCTTCGAACTGATTAAAGTAGCGAATACGCACACACGCGTGAACCTGCTGACACCGGGGCCTGGTGTAGGGGGATTCTGTCTGCCGAACGCTCTGTATTACCTTCAGCCGAAGGCACGAGAGCTGGAAGTGGGTCTGCCTTTGCTGCAGCAAGCCCGTATGACCAACGACGCTGTTCCTGAAGTGTTGATCGGCATGCTGGAAAACGCCCTGAAGGAACAAGGCAAAGCCCTGGTAGGCAGCCGCGTAGCGGTTCTGGGACTGGCTATGAAAGATTTTTCCAACGATGACCGTGTGAGCCCGGTAAACGATCTGATCAAGCTCCTTCAGACAAAGGGCGTAGAGGTTCGTTCCTACGATCCGGCGGTACCGACTTCATACGAGCACAAGGCGGAAAGCATGGAAGCAGCAGTCAAAGGGGCAGATGCTCTGTTCCTGACCGCTGTGCAAAAAGAGTTTGCTGAGACGAATTGGGCAGAGGTAGCCGATTTGATGGCGGACTCGCCAATCCTATTTGATACCAAAAATCGCATCCCGCGTGATCTCGCGAGCCGCGCGACAGTGGTGCGGATCTGATGATGAGCAAGAACCTCCAATGGACAGGCTGTCTGTGGAGGTTCTTGCTTTTTCCGCGTTTAATCCTTCAGTTCCGTAATCACTTCGGATGCGAATGTTTCATCGGGAGTCGGGAACATTTGATATTGATGACGAATTTCGATTTCCTTTTCGTCCACAGCATTTTGCATGTCATTGTTGACGGGAGCAGATTGTCTGTTCCTGCGTTCCTTTTGTTCGGCCATGATCCTTCACCTCCACACACGTTTAATGTGTACCTCCCGACTCGTGGACATGCCTGTATAGATTGCGCAAAGCTAGGTAATGCTAAGCAGGTAAGGCCAAAAATTTCAATTCATGTAAGGGTTACATGCTAGGAGGCAAAAATGGAACGCGGTAGAGTAAAATGGTTTAACAGTGAAAAAGGCTTTGGTTTCATTGAACGCGAGGGTGGGGAAGATGTGTTTGTTCACTTCTCTGCGATTCAAGGAGAAGGCTACAAGTCGCTGGACGAGGGCCAAGAGGTAACGTTTGACGTGGAAAATGGCCAGAGGGGTCCGCAAGCGGTGAACGTAACGAAAGTCTAACCAAAAAGCCAACAGACTCGCAGTACGGGGGTCTGTTTTTCTATGTGGAAAACTGACCTTTTCATATTTGTTGAAACTGACCCTTTGTATCGGGTCAGTTTTTTTATAAGCTTTTCGTATCAACTGAACAAATGGAGGATTTGCCGCACATGGATAAATCGTTGAATTTGAAACACAAAATGGGTCAGGGCATATCAATGCATTCGTTTATGGAAAACATGGAGATACGCACGATGGAGCTGAGCGGTATCCCTGACACAAAAGAGAAGTTCATCTCGAAGTATGAGATATTTTCATGGCCGAGTGCAGAAGACGAATCGTTTTTTGGTTCGATTCGCGAAAACGAGGATTTGCATTGCTTGATCCTGTGCACGGATTGGTGCCCGGACGTGATCTGGAACGTGCCCGTTTTATTTCGGGTCATGGAGCAGGCAAGAATTTCGACGGAAGTTTTGATCATGGAAGATCATTTGGAGACAATGGATCTTTTTCTTACCGACGGAGGCCGCGCGCAGCCGATAGCGATTATCTTGAAAAAAAGCGGTGAGGTGCTAGGCAAATGGGGGGCTCGTCCCGCTTATATTCAAGCGGTGATGGATCGTTTTAAAGCGAAGCATCCGGATAAAAGCCAGCCGGATTACAAGGAAAACCTGAATCAGACCTATGGGGAAATCGGGCGTCTTTACCGTACCAGCGACGAATACCAGCGAGTGATGCTTCAGGAGCTGAGAGAGCTTTTTCACTACGAGATCTGCAGCTAACAGAAAAACGGATGGAGAAGCGAGCAAAAGCAGCTCGTTCCCCATCCGTTTTTTGCATTTCAGAAAAAGCCTTAGAAAAATTCTGCACCGGCGGCAAGGTTCAGCATCGCGCGCATGGTCGTGTACAGATCATGCTGATCCTGTGCGGTGTAGTGGACCGTACCGGTTTCAGTCTCGTATCGGCTTCCTGGCACGATAGCAGCCATTTCTGCTTGTCCTGCATGACAGAACTGTACGGCCATCTCCATGGGTACAGCCGTCTGGAATGGAGCGATTTGCTTGATATTGCCCAAAGCAAGTTTGGTTTGCTTTTTCAGCTCAGCAGTCGCTTCTTCGCGAGACAGACAGATTGCAGCGGTGCGAGAGACTGCTTTTTTGACGACGGCTGTCGCGATGCCAGGGATCAGCTCCTTGGCTTCTTCTGCGACGAGATCGTCTCCGGATACCATGACTACCGGTACTTGATAGACGCCTGCGTACGCAGCGTTAAAGCCGAACTCACCGACTACACGTCCATTGATGTACAGGTTGCGGATGACGCCAGACATGGTGTGGCTCAGAACGCCAGGCACGCCTTGACGTGTGTGGTAGCCGATGAAAAGGGCAGCGTCGAAGGTATCGTCCAATCCATGAACCATGGAGTAATTGCGAGGGGAGCCTGCCAGGAGTTTCGCTTTTGGATGCAGAGACTCCCACAAAATGTTGTTCATGGTATTGTGGCTGTCAGCGACCAGGATCTCGGTAGCTCCCGCTTCGATCGCCGCTTCGATGACGGCGTTGGCGTCTTCAGTCATGAACTTGCGTCCGCGCTGGTAGTTGACGCCTGCATCGGGATTGATATAAGTGTTGTCGACAATTCCGGAGATCCCTTCCATGTCTACGGAGAGAAACAATTTCATCTGGATTTCATCCTTTCACGTACGATTCGTAAAATTTCTTCAGCTCTATGTTAACCAGATTGTCGGAGACGAGGCAACCACGAAATATTTCGCATGAAAAAAGCACGACGTTCGTCAGGAGCTGCGCGTCGTGCCTTTCGCGGAAAGGTAAGGAAAAAACGTTGAGGAGTTTCTTACGGAATGAGCTTGCGGTATAGGGCCAGGATCTTTTCAGTCATCAGCTCGATCGTAAAGGAGTTCTCGACCTTTTCCAAGGCACGCTTGACCATGGCTTCACGAAGCTGCGCCGATTCCTTTAGTTGTCTCATCGCCAAAGCCAAGGCGGAGGAATCTCCAGGCTCTACGACGAGTCCTGTCTGCTCATGGAAGACGAATTCCTTGACGCCTCCTACATGGCTCGCGATGACCGGGACTTCCGATGCCATGGCTTCGATGATGGTGTACCCAAGTCCTTCGTAAAAGGACGAGTGAACGAAGCAGTCGAAGGCGTTCAGGCAAGCAGGGATATCCTGACGGAAACCGGCAAATCGCACGTGCGATTCCAGCCCAAGCTGTTTCACCTGATTCTCCAAGCCTTCCCGCTCGGGGCCATCACCGACGAGCACGAGGTAAGAGGAGGAGCCCGTTTCTTTTTGCAGCTTGGCAAACGCATCGACGAGCACCGGCAATCCTTTGACAGGAACAAAGCGCGCTACCGTACCAAACAGAAAGGCATCCTCTGGAATGTCCCACTCCCTGCGCATGCGGCTGCGATCTTCTTCCCGTGACTGTGTCTGTCGGTATGGCGATAAGTCCATTCCGTTGTAGATCACGCTAATGTCGCGACCAGGGACACCCTGATCACGAAGAATGCTCGCCAACGCTTCACTGATGGCGATGTAGTGCCGGTTCCATTGGCGGGTGCCCCGTTCCATCATGCTGACGATCGCGTAAGCCAGCGGGCTGGCATAATCGTAACGCAAAAAGCTGTGCACCGTGGTCAGCAGGGGAACATGCAACCCGCGAGAGGCCAGTCGGGAAAAGAAATTGGCCTTTACACCGTGAGTATGTATGATGGCTGGCTGAAACGACTGAAACGCATCCCGCAGGCCGCGCAGCAGGCGCAAGTCAAAACGCCCGAACTGATCAAGCGTCACGACAGTAATGCCCGCTTGCCTCAGCTTGCTGGCAAAAAGGGAGTCGTAAAAACAAACGACTGCTACTTCTACTTCCGCAGCGGGGAAGGTGGAGACCAGGTTGAGGATATGCTGTTCTGCGCCGCCAAATTCGCCCCCACCAATCACGTGGAGGACTCGTAATTTGCTCATCTAATTTCACCCGAATCGTAGTAAAAAAACCTCCACGGAGGTCTGTTATTGGAAGCGCGGCCACGTTACAATCAGAACGAGGCGCTGATGCTGCGCTAAAGATATCAATTGCATACACGTTCATCGATTCTTACTTATAAAGAAAGCCATCCTCACTATATCAGATGCTAGGTAGATTCGCAATAAGACAGCACTTATGGTATCGTTTTAGATGTTAATGAAAAGGACAAGGGCGGTTTACAAAATGAATAAGCGCAACGTGTTAATTATATGCTACATATTTCCTCCGATCGGCGGCGGCGGAGTGCCTAGACCGCTGAAAATGGCCAAATATTTAGGGGAGTTCGGCTGGAACGTACATGTCCTGACGGTAGAGCCAGCGTACCATGCGACATTGGATCCGTCGCTCTTGGCGCAGCTGCCTGGCGAGGTCACGATCCATCGGGCGAAGGAATGGCAGGTACTGCCGAACAGAGGCGGTGCAGCACCTGCGGCAGCTGCAGCAGGCACAGGGCAACATTCTGCCGCTTCTGTGAAAACGGTGCTGAAGAAACAAGTGGTCCAAGCATTGAAGAAAGTCAAGCCATACGTGCTGATCCCGGATGACCAGATATTGTGGATGCCAAACGCCGTGAAGCTCGGACGGGAAATCATGAAGCGAGAAAAGATCGATGCCATCTTTTCGACGTCCGGTCCCGTGACCAACCATTTGGTGGCACGAAAGCTTGCACGTGAGTTTGACGCCAAATGGGTAGCGGACTTCCGCGATCCATGGACGCAGAACATGCATACCTCAGGGATTGCCTGGAGAGAGCGGATGGAAGAGCGGATGGAGGCAGATGTCATGCTGGAGGCGGACGCCATTACGACGGTCACAGCGACGTTTGCGAAAAATTTTCAAGACAAGCATCAAGAGAGGATCAAGCGCCTCGAACTGATTTACAATGGATTTGATCAGGCCGATTTTGAGGGGCTAGAGCCCAGCCATGTCGCTCCAGAGAAATTTCATGCCGTATATGCCGGGATCTTGTATCAAAAACGCAATCCACGCTTGCTTCTGCACGCGATCCGTGAGCTGATCGACGCAGGTGAGGTCGATCCAAAGGATCTGCTTCTCAGCTTTGCCGGTGTATTTGACTATCCCGGCTATTCGGAAAACCGCGACTGTGTCGAACAGCTGGGATTAGGGCAGATCGTGCGTGTGCTGGGAAATTTACCTCACAAGGAAGCGCTTGGACTGATGAAGGGAGCAGACGTCCTTCTGCAGATTGGTGACGTTTCAGCGGATGCTGGCGCGTACATCCCGGGAAAGCTGTATGAATATATGGGCATCGGCAACCCGATCCTCGCGCTGAACAAGGCCGGAGAAGCGACAGAAATCATCGAGAAGTTCCGCTTGGGGCAAGTAGCCGATCCGGAGGAAAAAGACGCTGTCAAACAGGCGTATCTGCAGCTGTATAAGGAATGGAAGGCAGGATTGGACAAGCAAAGCGGCGAAAGTGACAGAGGAGCGGACTTTGCCGAGCGGGTCAAGCCGTATGAACGGCGAGAGCAAGCAAGACAGCTCGCTGCGCTCATGGATGACTTGGTAGAGTAAATAGGAGCAGCCCCCGTGGCCACCGGCTGCGGGGGATTTTTGTCCAGAATGGGGAATGGTACGGTGAAGTTGGGCATTCAGTATTTGCGCGCTTATAATTTCTTTTATTTCTCTCTGCTATCCATCTTTATTTCCTTTTTACCCGTCTATTTGAGCTACCGCGACGTAACTCCTGCAGAAATCGGGATGATGGTGGGCTTTGGCTCGTTTATCGGGATCTTGTCTCAACCGTTCTGGGGGATGGTAAGTGACAAGCACAAGACCATCAAGCGCATCATCCTGCTTACCCTGGGCGCTTCGATTGCGGTCGGCATGCTTTTATTTACAAGCGGCCAGTTCACGCTGCTGTTTCTCCTGGTAGGGGCGATGTACTTCTTCCTGCTGCCGACCGATCCTTTGACAGAGAGCTTGAATTACCGCGTGGCCGAGCAGCATCAGATCAGCTTTGGTTCCGTTCGCACGTTTGGCGCTATCGGCTATGCGACCGCTTCGCTTTTCATCGGATGGACAGTGGACCAGCTAGGCATGAATCGGCTGTCCTGGCAATTCTTGGGGTACGGGATGCTCGCATTCCTTTTCGCCCTTTTGGTATCCGATGCACCCGCGAGCAGTAAAAAACTCTCCAGGCAAGAGCTGAAGCAATTTTTCTTCTATCCGAAGACACTCCGGTTCTTTTTGCTGGTCCTCATCGCGGCGACTCCTCACCGTACGAATGACAGCTTTCTCGGAGTCTTCGTCCAGAGTCTTGGCGGGAGTACGGGAGCAGTCGGGCAAGCGTGGTTTTTGGCGGCGATCAGCGAGGTGGCATTCTTCGCACTAAGTGCCCGCATTTTGCAAAAGTGGAGCGAAATCAAGCTAATCACATGGGCGACGGCACTGTACACGATTCGCTATGCGCTGTGCGCACTTGCCCCTACCGCAGAGTGGGTCGTGTATTTGCAGCTCACTCAGGGTGTCACGTTTGTCATCTTTTACACAGCAACCATTCAGTACTTGTACCGGATCATTCCGGAAGAGTGGAAGGCGACCGGGCAGACGGTGCTGGCTGTATTGTTTTTCGGCATCTCCGGGATAATCGGTTCCATTGCCGGGGGATGGGTGTTCCAGCAGTTTGGCGGAGGGGCCCTGTACATGGCGATGGCTGCCTTCTCGCTCGTGGCTTGCGGGTACAGCTTGACGCTCTGGCGGTCACAGGGCGCAGGTGTAGGAAAAGCATAAGAAAAAGAGCTGACGGCATGTGCGTCAGCTCTTTTGTTGTTTCCAGTCCTATCATCAGTAAAGCAAGTATTTTTCTACTTCCCCCGGCTCCTTGATGTGGATTCCCGGATCATTGTACTTGTAGAGCTGGAACAAAACCTGTTGGTCCATCGTACCGGCCTCTGGCAGCGGAAGGATGATCCATGTTTCGTACTGGTGGATCAATCGGTCTTCCTTGCCGATCCAGAACGTCGTCTTGATCGTGGATTCGTTCAGGATGTAGTCCAGATCCGGACGGCCATCCAGCTGCTGTTTCAAAGGCTCCAAGAGAGCGCTCTTGCTCGTTTTGAGCCAGTCTGCACCGGTCATTTTCAGCTGGAACGGTATGCAGACCGTTCCATACACTTTATCATCTGGCAGCTGTACGGCAGCGTCCATGAAAGGCAGCCAGTCGTCAAAGCCTGCCATGACATCAAAGGCGAGCGGATCCTCTTTGGCGGTCAGCCAGTAATCGTTCGCGCGAATGTAGCGTTTGTCATCGATTCGATAGTACTGATAAGGCTGAGCCGCGATGCGCGCATCCACGTTGTACCCTTTGCCGTTGACGACAGCGCCGTTGAACATGCTGGTCGTCGAGCGGGAGAGGATCATGTTTTTGACATGGCCTTTGTACCAGTAGGATTGTGCATCCGGATCCGTCTTGGCTTTTTCCAAGGCGGTTTTCAGCCATTCCGCCCCCGACTCCGTCTGTGCTGTGGTCGTCTGCTCCGGCTTGGTGCCGAAGTTGGTGGAAGCAAAAGATTTTGGCCCGGACTCATAGGTGCACCCGCCGAGCAGGGCAGCCGCGCAGATGCCTGCGATGAGTGCCGTAGCCTTCGTAAGCTTACGCATGGCGAACCCTCCTTACTACGCCGTATCCCAAGAGCCCTGCGAACAGGATGATCGTGAGGGGGAGGACTGGGACGCTGTGTTGTTTGAATACGAGCACACGATGGGTGTTGTAGATGGTTGCGACGATTTCATTTTGCTTGTCTCCATCGACGTCGCCGACTTGCACGTTGATCAGCGGCAGATAGATGCGCCAGTTTTCTTTCAAGCCATCAGGGGTATATTCGTACCCGCTCAAATAGCGGCTGTCGGTAGTGCTGACCCAGCTTTTCGCCTTGGCGATGATTTCAGGCTGGCTGTTTCCGACCGCAGCGTAGTTGGAGAAACGGAAGCTCTTGTCGTTTTCGGCGCTTGCCCACAGGATCTCCCACGTGCCGTCTGCTTTCGGTTTCAAGATGTAGGACGGCTTTCCTGCGATCAGCAGCTCGTCCACGTTGTCGTGATCAATGTCAGCCGGGATAAACTCCCCGGTAGCCAACTCCGCTTCTTTGCGGGTCAGTGTGTAGGCTTCCTTGATCGTCCCGTCCGCTTCGACTGTGACGACACTCAGGTGTTCACCCATGGTGATCAAGCCTTCTTTGCCATCGGGAAGCTTCATGGTCGTCAAGATCTTGGTAGCTTTCGTGCTGCCGCCAAACGTTTTGCCTTCATAGGTACCGGTCAGCATGCCGTCCTTGATGTGCAAATCTTTGTATTTGGCGCCCAGTTCGTGGCGCAGATCCATGCTGCCGCCGTTGTCAGCCAGCTGATTTGCGATGTTTTCCATGTCCAGCATAAATGCGCGATACGGAGCGGTACCTACCTGCAGCATGCCTTCCGCGTACGGCTGACGCTGCACGTTTGGCACCAATTGGCCGTCCTTCATTGTGTAATAAGGAAAGCCAGGGTAGTCTGTCGGCAGCTGCTCCTTGATACGAGCCATCGTGTCAGCCGAGATCTGGTCGTTTGGCATGCGAACCATCTTGCCATCCTGCCAGGTCATCACATACAGGGAGACAGGCTCAGGCTGCAGGTGAAGGAGCTTGTCGGCCAGCTCTTTTTTCTCTTCTTCCGTCTCCGGCTTTTTCGCCGCTTCTTCAGGCAGAGGGAGCTCATCGGCATTTCCGTACGTAATAATCTCTTGCTTGCCGTCATTGTTCACGTCGTACAAAGCCATCGGGAAATAGTCGACCCACTGACCGTTGTACAGACGGTCAGATTCGTATTTCACGGTAAAGTGGCTCAGAGCAGCGAGGGTATCGCGATTAAACGTCACATTTGCGAGCAGAGCAATGACGACGAGCGAGCCTACCGCTTTCCAATTCAATCGACCGTACCATTTTGCGAGCAGGGCGATGACGATGACGGCAACCGCGCCGCCAATCAAGAGTGCCGCCGTTGTTTTGACATCGACGCGAGTGAGTGCGCGGTCGAGAATCAAGACCCCTACCGTAAACGCAAGGACTTGGCGGCGTTCATCCGGATGCACCACGTAATAGCAAAACGCGAGCAAGGGGAGAAACACCAAGAGAGCGATCCAGGTCAGGTCGAGAAACGCAGGTTTGACGAGCAGATGGTAAATGAGCAGCAGAGCAATGGCGTACAATGCCCAGCCGACCGTAGTGAGAATAGGATTGCGTCGCATGGGATTCACCACCTTTTTGATTGTGTCTGGTCGACGAATAGTGCACAAAAGAAGCCGCCAAACAGCCAGAAGTAAAGGGCCATGAACGGCACCTCAAAAATGTTTTCAACCAGGTTGTGCAAGGCCACGGCGAACAGTCCGCCGAAGAGGCCAAGCAGAGAGAAGAAATAAGGTGATTGAGTCATGCTCCGTATCGCTTTGACTGCATACCGCAGCATTTGGGCGACGAGGCCGATCAGCATGATGATCCCGATCAAGCCAAATTCCGCCAGGCTCTTGAAGAAATAGCTGTCTGAATAAATGGTGCCGAAGTGACGGGAAGCAACCGCTCCCCCGTGGTGGCCGAGACCGACCCCAAACAACGGCTCCACACGCATTTTGTCGTACGCTTCACCCCAGCGTCCGAGGCGTCCGCCTTCCAGACTGGACGACATGTAGTCAGCGGTAAACAGCGTGAAAATGCGATTTTTGATCGTACCCACCAATGGAACGGACTCAGGTACAAAAAACAGACCCACGACTCCGATCACGCCGACCAGCACGAGGTAGCCAGCAATTCGCTTGTTCCAGATGTAGCAGCAAATGAACAAGGAGAAAGCCAGCGCAAACCAGGCGCCGCGCGATCCGGTCAACAGCAGGGCGAGCAATGTCGTCAGCGTCACGACAGCCCACACCAGCTTTTCTTTCCGGCTGGGCGACTTCAGGAAAAGCCCAGCGGCCACAGGTGCTATCAGAGCCATGTAGCTCCCCAGTACGTTTGGACTCGTGACAAAGGAAAAGGCGCGAGTCGTGATCGCTTCGCCTTCCTGTACCCAAGACTCGGGTGTCTGTACGCCGATGACGACCTGCATGACACCGACCAGCCCGGCTACAAAGCCTACCAGTGCGAGCCCTTTCATGAGCTTGTCGAGCTGCTCCAGCGACTGCAGGAGGTAGAATCCCATTAAAAAGGCGATGATGTACTGATAGACTGAGCGGAAGCCTTCGACACTGGCGTCCCAATTGGCCATGTCAGTCACCATCAAGGCAATCCCGAGAACCAGAAAGGCAATCAGAAGATGCTTGATCGGAGGCATCGTTCGCTTGCCCTGAAAATAGGCAACGAAGGTGAATGCCAACAGGATGAGGAGCAGCGCCTCATCCCAAAAAGACGAAACGACGGGAATCGGTAGAATTTTCCGCAACACATAATCAATGACAGGATAGGCCAAAAGCAAATACAACCATGTGGTTGACTGGCTTCCCCACTTCAACACGGTTTCTCTCATTTTGATTGTAGTCCTCCTACACGCAGGGATTAACCTGTCTATTATAATGAATCCATCTATCCCGCCGCAACCCGGGTGGGAAAGAGGTTGGTAGGAACGGTAGAAATAAGATATGATAGCAGGGGATTACCAGCATTTCGTTGCTTTCTAGGGATAGGAGATAAGTGCATGAGTTTGTTAAAAGTCGCTTCAATGATTGTTGTGCTGACACTGGTAGGTAGGCTGCTGGGCTTTTTTCGCAGTATTTACCTCTCTAGCTTGTACGGAACAGGGATGGAGTCGGATGCGTTCAATATTGCCGCGACCATCCCGCTCACGTTGTTTCTGGTAGTACCCGGTGCCGTGAACGCCATTCTGATTCCCACCATGCGCGGGCTCATGGAAAAGCAGCAGCGCACCAATGAACTGTACCACAAAATGCTCACGATCATTCTCGTTGTCTTTGTCGTGATGGCAGGATTGGGGGTCCTCTTTTCCAGAGAATTGGCAGCCGTTTTTGGATTGACCGGGGCTAAGCTGGACTTGACGGCTGAGATGCTGCAGTGGATGTGGCCATCCGCGATTTTCATCGGCCTCACAGGCTTGTGGTCAAGCATATGTAACTCTCATCAGCATTTTTTCACCCCGACGCTGGGGACGGTGGCGAATGGGGCGGTAGTCATTGCCAGCATGTACCTGCTCGTGCCGGTATACGGTCCAAATGGACTTGCGATCGCGACCTCTCTCGGATATTTGGCAGCGATGCTGACCATGATCCCGACCTTGCGCCGATTTGGCTACGAGCACCGGCTGTCGTTTGCCTGGGGAAAAGATGAGGCGCTAAAAGGAATGGGAGAGCGTGTCATCCCTATCTTGATCGGTGCCGTTGTTGCGCAGGCGACGACGTTTCTGGAGCGCGGTTTCGCAGAAGGAGTGGGAACGGGCGTCATCTCTGCACTGGCAAACGCCAATCAGATCGTGCAGATGCCCATGGCCATTTTCGTAGGTGCCTTCACACTGCCGCTGTTTCCTTTGCTTGCGACACATGTAAAGCGTGGAGAAATGAAAGAAATGAAGCAAATTCTGCAAAAAGGGCTGGCTTACTTGCTTATCTTGCTCGTGCCTGTGACGGTAGGCCTGGCCATGTATGCGGAGCCTGTCGTGCGGCTTGCGTTTGAGCGGGGAGCCTTTGATGAACACTCCGTCGCACTGACGGCATGGGCGCTGCCGTTTTACGGACTCGGGCTGTACTTTTTGGCAGCCCGTGACCTCTTGACTCGCGCCTTTTACGCGCTGGAAAACACACGGACACCGGTCGTAATCGGTGTGATCGGGATCGGCGTATACGCTGTCGCCAACTGGCTGTTGATTCCGACAATGGGCCACGGCGGCATTGCACTCGCCAATGCCTTGTCCGCGCTCAGCCAGGCTGCTTTGCTCTTCGGTCTGCTCTGGAAGGCAGTAGGCAGCCCCGTCCAGGCAGGCTTCCTCAAAACGCTTGCCAAGACGCTGATCGCTTGCCTGATCATGGGAGGAGCCATCTTGCTGCTGGACCCTTGGCTGTCTGCATGGCCGTTATGGATCTACCTGCCTGTGGGAATCGGAGGCGCTGCCATCGTTTATTTGGCTGTACTGGGGATCCTGCGCGAGCCTCTCGTATCTGAGCTTCTGCAAAAAGTGCGGAGACGCTCTACTCCAGCGGCTGGGCGGTCGTAAGGGGACATTCCCGAATCGCATAGCGAAATTTGCCCGACCCGGTCGGTGCGATCTGGTCGACGTACGCTACCTGAACGCTGACTTCGCCCAGGGCTGTTCGGATGCCGGTGAGCAGACGATCTTCATCGGCAGAGCGAAAACGCCCGGGTTCCTTGACCAGCTTGAGGCTGAGTCTTTGCGGCTCATGCTGGATGATCTGAAAGGTGCGGAAGCTTTCCAGATTCCTCACGATATGATTGAAATAATGCCCGTGCACGTACTGTCCGGACTGGGAAATAAACATGTCGTCTTCTCGACCGTCAATCGCGGCAAGAAGCGGATAGCTGATGCCGCATGAGCAAGAATCGGCGGAGAGGGCGACCATATCACCCAGCTGGTAGCGCAAGCGCGGCATGACGGTATTGTGCAGGTCGGTGACGAGCAGCACTCCGGATTCTCCCGGGTACAGCGGGAGATTGGTGATCGGATCGACGACCTCCAAAAAGCAGTTTTCACTAAAAGCATGCATTCTTCCCTCGGGGCACTGATAAGCAATGATGCCCCCGTCACGGGCCCCGTACTCATTGATGACCGGAGCTTGAAAGGCTTCTTCTATTTTTTGGCGCTGATGCTCGTGCAGGCTTTCGGCTGTCGAGACGACGCCTTTCAGGGGGACACCAACCGTCCAGCCGCGGCTTAGCATCATTTCCGCCAAAGTGGACAGAGCAGAGGCGTAGCCGTACAAGTACGCAGGGCGAAAGCGTTGGATCAGGGTGAGATGCGTCTCTAGGCGACGTTCATCCAGCTCGTAGGCAGACAAGAGCAATCGATTTTTGAGCCAACGTTCCTTCCATCTGTATTTCGTGGCTTGCTGCTGATTCAGCTCCAGAGGAGATCCCCAGATCATCACACAAGGGTCGCCGATCCGGATTCCGTGCCAAGACAGTCCCAGCCAGCGGGCTGCTTCATAGCGCTCGACAGCGGGGCGGTCGAGGTAAAAGCGGGTAGGTTCTCCTGTTGACCCGCCTGTGCGATTGCCGATCAGCTTGGCCGCATTCATCCCCTCCGGCAAGTACTCATCCGCGTGCAGGCGAAAATGCGTTTTGGTCAAGACGGGCATACGCTGCAAAAAGCGCTCGGGCGTGATCGAGCGATGTTCCCATTCACTCGCATAGGAAGCGTAGGCTGGCACTTTCCGTACGGCGTGCGAAAGCAGCTGTCCCAGCCTTTGGCTTTGCCGCTCGCGCAATTGCTCCCGCGAGATTTCCTGTGCCTGCTGCAATTCGCGGAAATAGTGTCGTGTGCGATTTTCCTTCAGCCGCTCCATCAAAGGCCACTGAATATGACGGATTAAAAAGCCGGTTACTGGCATGTTTACCCCTCCTGTTCATGGCAGACGATTCTAAGAAGTCGATCGTATCTGTGTTTCAACAGTATTCCTGCCAAATTCCATCGTTATACCTGTTTGCTGGAAGGGGTAAATGATAGTAGGATAGAGAATGGGTTCCTGTCTACTAGGGGGCCAGACCGCTTTTTCCTTTTTACACGTTGACTAAAAGGAGTTTCCCATGTTGAAAAAAAGCCATTTTCTCGCAGGCGCGTTAATTCTCGCTGTAGCGGGAATATTGTCCAAAGTGATCGGGATGTTCTATCGCATTCCTCTTCAGGAAATTGTCGGGGACAACGGACTCGGTCTCTATCAGGAAGTATATCCTCTCTACTTGACCTTTTTGATTCTCGCAACAGCAGGTGTTCCGGTAGCATTATCCCGGGTCATTGCCGAAGCGCTGGCGGAAGGGAAGCAGGGCTCGGTCGGTCAGATTCTTGCCCGCAGCATGGTGATGATGGGAGCCATCGGGATCGCTCTGTTCGCGATCTTGTACGTGACCTCCCCCCTGATCGCGAAGCTGATGGGGAATCCTCACTTGATTGAGCCGATTCGCGCGATATCCCTTTCCCTTTTGTTCGTTCCGTTGATTGCTGTGATTCGCGGATTCTTTTACGGCTATCAAAAGATGATGTACGTGGGGCTTTCCCAGATTGTCGAGCAGACGCTGCGCGTGGTTTTCATTCTGGTCGCTTCGCTCTATCTGGTGTCACTAGGGGAAGATACGGATACGGTCATCACTGGAGTGAACTTCGGGACGATGATCAGTACGTTTTTGAGCCTCGGGTTTCTCGCGCTGCTCATGTGGCTGCACAACCGGAAAGATTCGGTGTTCGCAGGTGCCCAGTGGAATCGACTGGATTGGTGGTATGATCGGGCCTTCTTTGCAAACATGTGGCGGATCGCCTGGCCGATCTGCATCAGCGCCTTGGTCATTCCGATTTTCAGCTTGACCGACTCGTTCCTCGCCATCAACATTTTCCGCTACATCTGGAATGTCGATGGACTGACGGCAGATACGTGGTTTGGCATTTACAGCCGTGGGGGTCCGCTCCTGCAAATGGCGAGCCTGTTCGGTTCTTCGATTGCGCTGTCCATCGTGCCAGCCATCGCTGAAGCTGTTAGGCAAAAAGACAGCGAACGCATCACGACATTGACCAAGCTGTCGCTGCGCTTTGCCTGGCTGATTGGTCTGCCAGCCGGTCTGGGGCTTACCGCTGTGGCGGAGGGCGCCAATCTGGCCCTGTATGGAGATATGGAAGGTACACGGGCCATGGCGATTCTCGGAATCAGCGCGATCCCGCTTTCCTTGCTGCTTGCGACCAACGGCATTTTGCAAGGGCTCGGAAAAGAGAAGATCCCGGCGCGGCATTTGCTCTACGGCGTATTGGTAAAAGTAGCGGCTACACTCGTATTTACGTCGCTGCTGGGCATGGATGGTCTTTCCTTGTCCTGGCTGTGTGCCACTGCGTTTGTCTGCATCCTCAATATGAGAACGATCAGCAAGCTGGTCGTGGTGCCGATCAACTGGCGATTCGATACGCTGTACCCGCTTTTGGTAGCGAATCTGATGCTGCTGCTCGCATGGGGGGCTACGGAAGCAACCGGCTTCCTGCTTGCTGGCAAGGAGAAGGTTCGCTTGCTGGGGGCGCTGGAGACGGTCTCTGGAGTCGGTGTCGGCTTGATTATTTACCTGGGACTGCTTTTGCTCATCCCGCTCATTGAGGACAAAGAGCTGGATTGGCTCCCGGGAGGAAACAAGCTCCGCGCACTGATGAATGCGATCCGCAAAAAACAGACGCAATCCAAGGTTCAGTAAATTCATAGGAAACACAAAAAGGCGTCCCGCGGTCATTTTGACTGACGGGACACCTTTTTTTATCCATTCAACACTTTTTACTTCTTCTGATAGACACAGACGACCATTTTGACAAAGAACTCACGGAAGGCGGGCATCTTTGCCAAGCCGCTGAGCTGCCCACGCAATGGAATCTCTTTTTGATAGACGGCAGGCTGTGTGACGCCTTGCTGAATGCGGCGGAAGCGCTTGATGGTCATGCGGTTGATGTACGAGATCGTATCGCTTCCATCCGGACGTTTGTCAAAACGGAAGGAGATGCGGTCAGAACCATCTGGCAAATCGCGGACCAGCTCTTTGTAAGCATCAATCAATGCTTGCTCCGAGAACAGGGCGTGCACCCAAGGAATCCCGATCGCATCGGAGAGGTGGGCGCCGTACGGATGGTAGTAAGGCGGAAAGTTGATGTAGAGATGGCCGCCTGGCTTCAGAACGCGGAAGCACTCTTCCAGTGTTTTTTCCGGCTCGCCCACATGCTCCATGGCGTCGTTCATGATGATGGTGTCAAAGGTATTGTCTTCAAACGTCATGCGAGCCGCATCCCCGGTCATAAAGGAGACGACGTCAGCAAGTCCTTTTTGCTTGGCAAACTCATTTCCCTCTTCCGCGTAGTGAGGGACGATATCGATGCCGATCATTTTTTTCGGACCGTACGTCGCGTAGTAGCACGTTTTTCCGCCACCTCCGCAGCCGATATCCAGGACGGTCTTGCCTTGGAACATCTGCTCCTGGGAGTGGAAGGGGAGGAAGAATTGAATCGTCTGATCCCCTTTTTGAAATTGCCATTCGGTATAGCTCATCTCTCCGTTGTTCGCCAGATTAAACGGGTGGACAGGGAGAGGGAACAATCGATTCATTCCTATCAACAGTTGAGAGGAGAGGGACATCATCTTGTCCTCCTTTTCTATTCAGCCTTTTTTGTGCAGCGCCTGCAATACGAGTTCGCTGCTTTTGGCTGCTTCGATTTCGAGAAGACGGGAGTGTTCGGATACCACTTCGATTTCCTTTTCGAGGCGGTCGAGCCTCGCGGACAGCAAGGTGAGCAAAGAGGTTTCATCTAGCTGAGTAATGTGTCCGGCATTCGGCATTCCGGCACGCTCCACAAAACGATCGATTTTCGGATCGTAGGATATTCCAATAAAGGGTATCCGCAGCATGCAAGCGAGAATCAAAGAGTGCAGGCGCATGCCCACGACGTAGTCGCATTGCTTGAGAACAGACATGATATCATGGAAGGTGACAGGCGCATCGAGGAGCCGTGCACCCGGTTGGTTCATTTGCTCCATGATCTCGCTGGAGGGAGCCAGATCGCTCGGTACGTGCATAGGTAAAAACAGCACGTTCCAGCCTCTCTGAATAAACCAGTCAGAAGCTCGCGCAATGACCTTTTTAAATGCCTGCTCCTGCTTCCAATTGCGCACGGATACGGCAACAAGGGGCTTCGTTGGGTCAGCAAACAGACCGTGAAGCAGCTCTTTGCCGCGCTTGTCCGAAATGTCCTCCGGAGAGATAGTCAGAGCAGGATCAGCTGTTATATGAATGGGAGCTTTTTTTACCCCGCAGGCTTTAAAGTCTTCGCCCGATTCGTAATCGCGTACGGTGATGACATCTACCCGATTGACCACCCGTTTGATCATCGATCGGCTGAGCGGTTTAAGGATCGGCCCAAACCCTTGTGCGTAAAAGACGACAGGTTTGCCCAGCAGCTTGGCGATCGTGACGATGCCCAAATAGTAGAGGACACTGCGCGGACTCGTTACGTCTTGCATCAGTGTACCGCCACCCATCACCAGCATGTCGCTTCGCATCAGCTCGCGGACGATGGTACCGAAGCTCCAGCGGTCATACGCCTCAATCCCAAACAATTCCGCTGTGCGATCTGGTTGGTTGGACAAAACGGCCAGGGAAAGATTGGGTTGTTCCCTCTTGAGGGAGCTGATGATGCCGTACAGGACCACATCGTCTCCGGCATTGTTGAAGCCGTAGTACCCGGAGATGAGAATTCGCGACATGGAGTGAACCTTCTTTCTATATCAAACGTACATGAAAAATACATTCTCAAGTATAATCGAGTAAACAAGGGAAGTAAAGCAACCCTAGTAAAAACTTGATATCCCTACATGGCGCAAGGCGAAAGTAGGGTATAATGTAAGGGTTGCGATTACGAAAACATATAGAGGAAACCCATTGCGAACATCCCGATTCCGAGTATGATCAGGGCAATCATCGTGTAAAGCAGCCCTTTATTTTTGCGGCGTCGATAAAAAAACTCGTCAAACATGGTAAACCTCCTACATGCAAATTAGTCCATTCTATGATCATACCACGCTCGCTACTATCCTTCCATCGGCATATGGATACAAGACGTGGCAATACAAGTACTCTTTTAGAAAGAAAAAGACGTGCCGATTCGTTCAGGGAGGCGGCACACAGAAAGGAGAAAGCAATGACGGAAAACATGTGGCTGAAATACACACTATTGGTGGAGAGGGAAACAGAGGACGCGTTCGTAGCGGAAGTGCTGGCGAGTCCCTATACGCTTGGGTGGATCGAACCCCAAATAGAAGTGTTGACCACGGAAAACGGATACGACTACGCGGAAAATACAGACGGGCCGGCTGTCGGCTACTTGTTCGAGCCCATGCAGGATAGCGAAGGGGCGCATACGGAGCGCCTTCTGTCATACATTCTCAGATGGAATGGCCAAGTTTCTCTCAAAGAGGTGGAACAGGTACCGGAAGAAAATGACTCATGGAAAGAAGAGTTTCGCGAGGTGCAGGTTGGCGATTGGTGGATCGCTCCGACATGGACCGACCCTGGGGCATTGGAGACGGCCCAGCATATTTTGTGGATTGATCCGGGCGCGGCTTTCGGGACAGGCTATCATGGCACCACCCAGGATATGCTTCTCTTCCTCCAGGAGATGTCTCTCACAGGCAAAAAGGTCTTGGACATCGGGACAGGCTCAGGCATCCTTTCTCTGTACTGCGTCCTGAACGGGGCGAGTCTGCCGGTCTGCGCAGTCGATATCAATCCGCAAAGCGAGTATCAGGTCCTGGTGAACGTGTCCAACAACCACTTGCCGGAGTCGGCGGTGAATGTGGTGATCGGGGATGCGCAGGAGCCCTCTGTCGAGGAACGCCTCCCGAAGCTGTCTGACCTGATTTTGCTGAACATCGGGGGAGATGAAGACGTCGCCATGCTTCCCGTGGTGGAAAGGCATATCGCACAGGGTGGAGTGCTCCTGCTCTCCGGCATTGTGGAATGGAATCGAGATCATGTGGTTGCCGCCTACGAACAAGCTGGCTACCAGCTGGAAAAAGAACGGAAATCGGACGAATGGATCACGGTCATGCTGAGAAAACGCACCTAGCTTTTTCAGCATGATCATTTGTAACTGACATATGCGACAATAGAGAAAATACGAAAAGCGGAGGGGAAGCAAATGGAGAAAGTGGTCATTGCCGCTGCTGGACGTACACCAATCGGCTCGTTCGGTGGTGTACTGAGAGATGTAAGCGCTCGCAAGCTGGCTGAAACGGTTATCCGTGGTGTTCTGGACAGGGCAGGAATGGACGGGAGTCAGATCGACGAAGTGATTCTTGGGAACTGCATACAGCGAAGCGATGAAGCGAATATCGCGCGCGTAGCCGCTCTCGACGCCGGTCTGGGCAAGGAAGTAACGGGCTTTACCGTGCAGCGGCAATGCGCTTCCGGCATGCAGGCGATTGCCAGCGCGGCATCGGAAATTTTGCTCGGAGACAGCCAGATTGTGATTGCAGGCGGAGTGGAGAGCATGAGCAATGCGCCCTACGTACTGAAAAATGCACGCTGGGGCAAACGTCTGACCCACGGGGAAATGACCGATGCGATGTGGGAGCTGCTGACGGACCCGCATCACCAGATTCTGATGGGGGAAACAGCAGAGAGATTGGTCGACCGCTACCACATCAGTCGCGAGGAGCAGGACGAAATAGCCCTGCGCAGTCAGCAAAATGCGATACGCGCGATCGACGGCGGCCTGTTCGCGGAAGAAATCATCGGGGTTCCTGTGAAAAAGCGGGGAGAGGAAACGCTGGTGACAACGGACGAATTCCCACGCCGCGACGTGACTCTCGAAGGTCTCGCCAAGCTGAAGCCCGGCTTCCGAGCAAATGGCACGGTGACAGCCGGCAATGCTTCGGGCCTCAATGACGGAGCATCTGCCGCTGTTCTGATGTCAGAAGGAAAGGCGCAGGAGCTCGGGATCCAGCCGCTGGGGAAAATCGTATCGTGGGCATGGGCCGGTGTCGAGCCTGACCTGATGGGCTACGGTCCCGTACCGGCTGTCAAAAAGGCGCTCGCAAAAGCGGGCCTGTCCCTCTCCGATATCGAGCTCATCGAAGTCAATGAAGCCTTTGCCGCACAATATCTCGCGGTCGAGAAGCTGCTGGGGCTCCCGCGGGAAATCACGAACGTGAATGGAAGCGGAATCTCCCTGGGTCATCCTGTCGGCTCGACTGGATGCCGGATTGTCATCACCCTGCTGCACGAAATGCGGCGCCGTCAGCTGAAGCGCGGTTTGGCATGCTTGTGCGTCGGTGGCGGCATGGGAATGGCGATGGTCGTTGAACGCGACTAAAATGCCTTGATCCCTCAAGAATTTGCCGTTTGCATAAGGTTTAAATCAAGCCTCCCCTGTAAAGAATGGAAGCAAGTCCCTGTCGATGCCAAGCCTTGACGGGGGTTTTGCACGAAGGGGAGGCTTTTTGCTATGATGCTATTTTCATTTTTGAAGAAACATGGGAAAAAGATCGCATTTCACACGATATCGTGCCTGGCTATTGGAGCTCTGGTGGCGGTAGCGTACACAGCCTATCAGTACAAACAGATGACGCAAAAATGGTATGCACCCATCGAGGGAAGTGCAGGGACCGTGCAGCAAACAGCGGCAGTGTTGCCGCCCCGCGATTTGTTGACGGCAAGCGAGCCTGTAAAGCCGTTTCTGATGCTCCTGCTCGGCGTAGACAGCAGGGATGGCGAAAGTGCGCGCTCAGATACCATCATGCTGGCTGCCGTCCACCCATCCAAGCAGTCCGCCTACCTGATCTCTATCCCTCGAGACAGCTATATGGAGCTGAGCGGAAAGGGCTATGATAAAGTCAATCACGCCATGGCATTCGGTGGTCCGAAAATGGTCAAGGAATCGCTGGAGAAATTTCTGGATGTCAAAATCGATCGCTACATGTCTGTCGATTTTGACGGCTTCCGCCAAATCGTCGACGAACTGGGCGGTGTGCCTGTAGATGTCAAGAAACGGATGAAGTACAGCGATCCAAGCGATGACACGTACATCGATATCAAGCCAGGGCTGCAGAACCTTTCAGGAGAGCAGGCTCTCGATTATGCCCGTTACCGCAAAAGTGATCTGGGCAAAGAAGACAGTGATTATCAGCGCATCAACCGTCAGCAGGAAATCGTTCGAGCCCTAGCGGCCAAAGGGGCTACCGTACAAGCGTACGCAAAAGCGTTTTCCTTGATGGAAATCGTAGGAAACCATGTCAAAACCGATTTGACTGAAGGGGAGATTGCTTCTCTTCTCTTGTCCTATGGCGATCCGACTCCAAACGAGATCCGTACCGATACGCTCATCGGACAGGACGAGCGAATCTGGCACAACGGCATCCTCGGGTGGTATCACTTGGTTCCGAGTACGGAGAGGGAGCGCGTCCATCAGCAAATCGTGCAGGCCTTGGCCCAATGATAGCTGAGTTATCGCGAGGAAGGCTCGCGCAAAAAGAGCCTTCCTTTTTGTCGTCCATTCTCCATGGTTGTGATTTCCGCCCAATAAAATTTGGATTGGATTATGCAAATTAGTTGTAAAATTATCTATTTTTAGAATAGAATGTAGGAAGGAAGAGCTTATGAATGTAGATCATACGGGAGAGGGAAGGCCACATAGGGATGGAGGGAATGCCCATGTCAGATGCCAAGCCTTGGATTGCCAATTACCCGCCCGAAACTGCAGCGTCACTGGAATACCCCCGTGTTCCGCTGACGTATTTTCTGGAGCAGTCTGCCCAGGACTATCCAGACAGTTACGCGATCTATTTTATGGGAAAGCGCATTACATATCGTGAGCTATTGCAGATGTCGTATCAATTTGCCCATGCATTGATGAGTCGCGGTGTGAAAAAAGGCGATCGTGTCGCCATCATGCTGCCGAATACTCCGCAAGCGGTCATCAGCTATTACGGTGCTTTGTTTGCGGGTGCCACAGTCGTCATGACCAATCCTCTTTACACGGAGCGGGAGCTGATCCATCAGCTGAACGATTCCGGTGCTGAGACGATCATCACGCTGGACCTGCTTTACAAGCGAGTTTCTTCCATAAAGGCATCTACTCCATTGAAACGGATCATTGTGACAAGTATTGGCGATTTCCTTCCCTTTATCAAAAAGCTACTCTACCCATTGGTTCAAAAGAAAGAAGGGCACAATCCGCAGGTCCCATACGGCAGCGAAGTTGAGCCTTTTCTTTCTATATTAAAAGAAAGCGCTGCCAATCCTGTTCAACCAGAAGTCGATCCGGTAGAAGACATCGCTCTGCTGCAATACACAGGCGGTACAACCGGAGTGGCGAAAGGTGTCATGCTGACCCATGGCAATCTCATTGCCAACGCATTTCAATGCCAGGCGGTCCTCTATAAGCTGAAAAAGGGAAAAGAGCGCATTCTCGGTGCATTGCCTCTTTTTCATGTGTACGGGATGACGACCGTCATGAACAAAGGCATCTCGATAGCCGCAGAAATAATCCTCGTACCCAAATACGATGTGAAGAAAATCTTTGAAATGATCGACAAGATGAAGCCCACGCTGTTTCCGGGCGCACCGACGATGTATATCGCCTTGATCAACCATCCGGATCTGAAAAATCACGACTTGTCCTCGATCGAAGCCTGTGTGAGCGGGTCCGCGCCACTGCCTATCGAGGTGCAAAACAAATTCGAGGAGCTCACCCGAGGCAGGCTCGTGGAAGGCTACGGTCTGACAGAGGCATCTCCGGTGACCCATTCCAATCCCATCTGGGGCAAGCGCATCACTGGCAGCATCGGTCTGCCGTGGCCGGATACGGATTGCCGCATTCTCGATCCTGCTACAGGTGAAGCGTTGCCCCAAGGCGAGGTCGGCGAGCTGGCAGTCAAAGGTCCGCAAGTGATGAGGGGCTATTGGAACCGGCCGGAAGAGACGGCGGCAGTATTGCGCGACGGCTGGCTTTTGACCGGAGACATGGGTTACATGGATCAAGAGGGGTACTTTTACATCGTGGATCGGAAAAAGGACATGATTATTGCAGGTGGATTCAACATCTATCCGCGTGAAGTGGAAGAAGTCCTGTTTGAGCACCCGGCCATACAAGAAGCAGCCGTCATCGGGGTGCCCGATGCCTATCGCGGTGAGACCGTCAAGGCGTTCGTCGTGTTCAAGCAGGGACAGCAGGCGAGCGAGGAAGAGCTGGAAAAGCATTGCAGACAGCGGTTGGCTGCCTATAAAATCCCACGCCAGTACGAGGTTCGAGTGGATCTCCCCAAGACGATGGTCGGGAAGGTTCTTCGAAGGCAGCTGCAGGATGAAGACAAAAAACGGCGAGAGGCCGAAGATAATCAAATAAAATCCAGCTAGGCGCAGCAAAAAAGGTCCGTTTCCTCACGAGGAAATGGGCCTTCCGCTTTGATGGAAGACTGCTGATTGAACTGTACAAACAATTCTGCAAATAGCCGTGAGCACGATTGACATGGACCAAAGACTGATATACACTAATCATGAATGAACGGTCATTCATTTTATCGTCACTGCTAGTAAACATGGAGGTATGTATGGCAAAGAAAACGGGGGAAAAGTATCAAGCCATTATCGATGCTGCTGTTCGCGTCATCGCTCGGCAGGGCTATCACAGCGCCCAGGTATCCAAGATTGCAAAAGAGGCGAAGGTAGCGGACGGCACCATATACCTCTATTTTGAAAACAAGGATGATATCTTGATTTCTCTGTTCAACGAAAAAATGGGCAATTTTGTTGAAACAAACCGGAGACATATCGCAGAAGCGTCATCCATCGAGCAAAAATTGTATGTACTCGTGCATGCGCACTTTCGTCAGCTGTCATTGGACCATGACTTCGCGAGAGTGACGCAGATCGAGCTGCGCCAGTCCAATCCGCAGATCAGCGAGGGTATCGGCAATGTCATGAAGCTGTACTTTGACCTGATCGACGAAGTGATTCGGGAAGGGATCGACAAAGGCGTTTTCCATCCGAATCTTGATGTGCGGGTGGCGCGGAAAATGATTTTTGGTACGCTGGATGAAGTGACGACGTCTTGGGTGATGAAACAGTGCAAGTACGACCTTGTCTCTCACACTGACTCCGTTCATAACCTCTTCCTGTACGGTATGAAGGGAAAATGATGAAAGAAAAAGCTTTTTTTGCTGGGTCAGCTTTGCTACAATGAGATTATAAGACTGAGCGTTCGCTCAGAAATGAATTGCAAATGGTAGCAACGATAGGCTCTGCCGTAGTTTTGGCGTAGCCGAGTTTTCGAGTAAATACAGTTTGGGGGGAGAGAAATGGATTCGCGTTGGAATGTGCAGATCACAGGTCGTGTAGCCGTGGCCACCATTACCAACCCGCCCGCCAATGCGCTGGGCAAGCCTGTGCTTGCGCAGCTGAGCGAGCTGTTGGATCAATGGGAGAACGACGAGAAGATCAAAGCGATCGTCTTGACTGGAGAAGGACGCTTCTTCATTGCAGGTGCCGATATCAAGGAATTTACGGAGCTGCAGTCCGCAGATGCCGAAGCGATGGCGAAATATGGCCAAGCGCTGTTCGATCGTCTGGAGAACTTTCCAAAGCCGATCATCGCTGCCATCAACGGCGCATGCTTGGGTGGCGGTCTGGAACTGGCAATGGCCTGCCACATCCGCTTGGCAGCTCAAGAAGCCAAGCTGGGTCTTCCTGAGCTGAATCTGGGGCTGATCCCAGGCTACGGCGGAACACAGCGCCTGCCTCGCTTGGTCGGTCGTGGAGTGGCTACGCAGCTGATTCTCACCTCCGACATGATCGGTGGAGAAGAAGCATTGCGCATCGGACTTGTGGAAGCGATTTATCCGGCAGAGCAGCTGCTGGATGAGGCCATGAAGCTCGCTTCAGCCATTGCGACAAAGAGCGCAGTGACACTCAAGCTGGCGCTAGCTGCCATCCAAGGAACCGTGGAGCTCTCCTTGCCTGAGGGACTGGCAAAGGAAGCAAAGCTGTTTGGCGAAGCATTTGCCTCAGAAGATGTAAAAGAAGGCGTAGGTGCCTTTTTGGAAAAACGCAAGCCGAATTTCGCTGACCGCTAACAAGGTCATTCGAGCATTACCACTCAGGGGGAGGTAAACGTAATGAATATCCTGGTTGTGTTGAAGCAAACGTTTGACACGGAAGAAAAAATCGTCATCCAAAACGGAAAAATTTCCGAAGATGGTGTGGAATTTATCATCAACCCGTACGACGAGTACGCAGTAGAAGAAGCGATCAAGCTCAAAGAAGAACACGGCGGAGAAGTGACAGTCATCAGCATCGGTCCAGACCGCGCTGAAACGGCACTTCGCACGGCTTTGGCTATGGGAGCTGACAAAGCCGTACTGGTGGATGACGAAGAGCTGTTTGGTGACGAGTTCACGACGGCGAAAGTTCTTGCAGCGGTCGCGAAAAAAGTCGGCTATGACATCATTATCGGCGGTCAAATGGCGGTGGATTCCGGTGCAGGCCAAGGCGGTCCGCGTCTGGCAGAAGAGCTGGGGATCAACCACATTTCCACCGCTGTAAAATTGGAGCTGGATGGTACGACAGTGCGCGTGGAACGCGATGTAGAGGGTGACCTCGAAGTGGTGGAAACCAGCCTGCCTGTCCTGATCACCGCACAACAAGGGCTGAATGAACCACGTTATCCTTCCCTTCCCGGGATCATGAAAGCAAAGAAAAAACCGTTGGATCGTCTTTCCGCAGATGACTTGGGTCTGAGAGTGGAAGAGGTAAAAGCCAAGACCGAAATCGTCGATCAAACGTTGCCGCCGAAGAAACAGGCGGGGCGTATTCTCTCCGGCGAGCTGTCGGCTCAAGCGTCTGAACTGGTGCAATTGTTGCGCAACGAAGCGAAAGTGATCTAAGCGAGGAGGAGAGGATATCCATGAAAAAAGTACTGGTATTGGCAGAAGTTCGTGACGGACAACTTCGCAATGTGTCGCTGGAAGCTTTGGCTGCAGCACAGACATTGGCAGAAGGCGGAGAAGTGACAGCAGCCGTTTTTGGAACAAATGCTGCGCAGCTGGCAGTAACTCTCGGACAACATGGAGCGAGCACGGTTTATACCGCTGACCATAGCGCTCTTTCTCAATACACACCGGATGCTTTCACGCAGGCGTTGACCCAATTGATCGACCTGGCAAATCCGGATGCGATCGTTCTCGGTCATACCGCAATCGGCCGCGACGTCGCACCGCGAGTTGCTGCACGTCTGGGATATGGACTGATATCTGACGTGACCGGTTTGGAAGCGGGTCCTGTGTTCGTACGCCCCATCTACGCTGGAAAAGCTTTTCAACAACGTAAATTTGTTGATGGAAAAACTTTCGTTACTATACGACCAAACAATATCGCGATCGCAGAGGCGGATGCCTCCAAGACCGCTACGATTGTTCCGGTTGAACTGGAGATCAAAGACCTGCGTTCCATCGTGAAGGAAGTCGTGCGCAAAACCAGCGGCAAAGTGGATCTTTCCGAGGCGAAGGTGATCATTTCCGGCGGCCGCGGCGTGAAGAGTGCGGAAGGCTTCAAGACCTTGTATGAGCTGGCAGATGTACTGGGTGCTGCCGTAGGTGCATCACGAGGGGCGTGCGATGCAGACTATTGCGATTACTCCATGCAAATCGGGCAGACAGGGAAGGTAGTGACACCGGATCTGTACATCGCGTGCGGTATTTCCGGTGCTATCCAGCACTTGGCTGGGATGTCCAGCTCCAGAGTGATCGTGGCGATCAACAAAGACCCGGAAGCTCCTATCTTCCAGGTAGCCGATTACGGCATCGTCGGCGATTTGTTCGAAGTCGTACCGCTTCTGACTGCTGAATTCAAAAAAGTACTGGTATAGCCGCCAATAGGGATTGCACAAAAAAGCGTCGGTTCAGGCGCTTTTTTTGTTGCCGGTCACCGTTCGAAATAAGGCGGCATAAGACTGGATAGACTAATCGTGAAGTGCGCACAAAGTGTCCGGCGCCATAGTCATTTTCGGTATGGAATGATATACTGATGCGTGTGGAACCTTTTTCCGTAATTGAAAACAAGGAGGTAACTTCTCATGGCAATCGTAAATGGTACTGACCAAAACTTTTCCCAGGAAGTAGAGCAAGGCGGTACAGTCCTGGTTGACTTCTGGGCTCCATGGTGCGGCCCTTGCAAAATGATCGCTCCCGTTTTGGAACAAATGGATAGCGAAGTGGGCTCCAAGCTCAAAATCGTGAAAGTAAACGTGGATGACAACCCAGATTCTGCTGGTCGCTTCGGCGTAATGTCCATCCCTACCCTGATCGTTTTCAAAGACGGTCAGCCAGTTGACAAAGTCATCGGCTTCCAACCAAAAGAAGCTTTGATGGCAACTGTTGGCAAACACCTGTAAGAAAAAAGCAGCAAATGGGAAACGGCATCTACTTGTAGATGTCGTTTTTTAATGTGAGTAAAATGTTAAAAATATCCTTTTTTATGCTTTCGAAAGGCAAAAAGAAGCGTGATGGTGGCAGGAGGTACGTTTTGCGAAGAACCCAGAAACCCCAACAGGACAAGCAATATTCTGAACGATCGTTTGCCAAAAAACAAAGTTTAAAGAGAGAAAATTGTTTGCGTTTTCGTAATACATTGATTAAAATTCATATATTCAATTTTTTAGAAAGATTTATAAAAAATTAAGGGAGGATTTTCGATGAAAGGGTTCAGTCTTGTAAAGTCACTGGCAACAATTTCATTAGGTGCCGTATTGATGGTTGGCTGCTCAAGCGGTAACAATGCAGCGCCAGCAGCAAACGGAGGAGGTTCGGCTCCTGCACAGGCACCAGCAGCGGAAGCAGGCGGAGGAGAATTTACAGCACAGATCGGTGTGGTCGGGTTCTTGTCCGGTTCTGGCGCAGCTTACGGCGAAGCGCAAAAAGCAGGTCTGGAATTGGCTTTGGGCGAGCTGAACGAAGCGAACAAAGGCAAACTCAAGATGGAATTGAAGTTTGAAGATTCTGGCGGAGAAAAAGAAGGGGCCATTAACGCAGTAAATAAACTGATAAATCAGGATAATGTGGTAGCGATTATCGGACCGACTCTCTCTGGTGAAATGTTCGCAGCGGGTCCAGTTGCAAACGAAGCAGAAGTTCCGATCTTCGGCATCTCCAATACATCCGAGGGCATCAACGACATCGGGGAGTACGTATTCCGCAACTCTCTTCCTGAATCCATCGCAATCCCGACAGCGATGAAAGCAGCGGTCGAGAAAAAAGGAATCAAAAAGGTTGCTCTGATCTATGCAGCCAATGACGACTTCTCCGTTAACGGCTACAAAGTCATGAAGGCGACTGCGGAAAAAATGGGTCTGGAAATCACGGGCGAAGCGACTTTCTCCAATGGCGATGTTGACTTCTCCGCTCAGCTGACCAAGCTGAAGCAGACCAACCCGGATGCTCTTTTGGTATCTGCACTGTACAAAGAAGGCTCCATGGTCGTGAAAAAAGCCCGCGAGCTGGGCATCACGGCAACAATCCTGGGCGGAAATGGCTTCAACAACCCGAAAGTATTTGAAATCGCAGGTCCTGCAGCTGATGGTCTGATCGTAGCTACTCCTTTCAGCCCTGAAAAGCAAGACGAAAAAGTACAAGCCTTCGTAAAAGCGTTCGAAGCGAAATACAACAAAAAGCCTGACCAATTCGCAGCACAAGCGTACGACTCTCTCTACATCATGTCTCAATCCCTGCTGGGCGCTGGCAAAGCTGACCGTGAAGAACTGCGCGGCCAACTGGCACAGTTGAAAGACTTCGCTGGCGTATCCGGTAAGCTGTCCTTTGACGAGAAGCGCAATCCAATCGGTGATGCAGTCGTAGTCGTAGCAAAAGACGGCAAATTCGTACCATTCGAATAAGGGGAGGCTGCCCGGGGAATCCCGGGCTCTTCTTTCAGCTAATGAAGTAAGAAAACCACGTTCGTCATCAAGAAACGCATGTCCTAACCTCAAGAAAGGGCTCCGTCGATATGGCGGAGCCAAGTTTTCTAACTGGATCAGGAAGTATAAACACCGACGTTTTACTTGCTGATCCAGCCAGAATAACTTTCCGCAATCCAGCGGTCTGACCAGGACTTTAGGCGTGTGTCTCGAAAATGATGGAACCACTTTACAGTGAGGTGAGGCAGTTGTTTTGGCAGCAATTAGTCAATGGCTTGACAGTAGGTAGTACCTATTCATTGATCGCATTGGGCTATACGCTCATTTTCGGTGTCCTGGGCATCATCAACATGGCGCATGGACAGATCTTTATTTTCGGTTCGCTGGTAGGACTCGTCCTGATGACGAGCATGCAGATGCCGCTAGGAGTTGCACTGGTTGCATCTATCGTCATTTCTGCAATCCTGGGACTTATATTGGAATATGCGGCTTTGCGTCCCCTTCGCAAAAAGAACGTTCCCCACTTGGCGTCCTTGATCAGTACGATTGGTTTTGCCATTCTCGTCGAAGAGGCGATGCACAAAATCTTCGGTGCAGACTCTCGCGCATTTCCGCAATCCTTCGGTGACAAGACGTTTGATTTAGGCATCATTCAAGTACGCAGTGTGGATCTCATCATTCTCGGCATTTCACTGATCCTGATGTTTGTCCTGCACTTCTGGATTCAAAAGACCAAAATGGGGAAAGCGATTCGTGCCACTGCGGAAAATGCGGATACCGCCAATATCCTGGGGATCAACACGAACATGGTCATCATCGTTACCGTCATGCTGGCTTCTGCTCTCGGGGGCGTAGCGGGTATTCTGATCGGAATGGCGTACTCTGCATTGATTCCTACCATGGGGATGACTCTTGGATTCAAAGGGTTGGCTGTGCTGATTCTGGGTGGAGTCGGCAGCATTCCGGGGGCCATGGTATGTGGCGTACTGCTCGGGGTAATCGAGGTGTTCACGGTAGCGTACGGCGACTCCTCGTATCGGGACGCTGTCGCATTCGGCTTGATCATCATCATTTTGCTGCTGAAACCTGAAGGACTATTCGGACGAAAAGCGTAAGGAGGTGCACACGAGATGGATATATTGAATCCCTACAATTTACAAGTATTCACGTTTATTTTGCTAAACAGCATTCTTGCGATTAGTATCTATATCACACTCTCGACGGGCCAGCTCTCGTTGGGACATGCTGGATTTATGAGTATCGGAGCCTTCACGGCCAGTATTTTGTCCAAGCAAGCGGACATGCCGATGTTCATCGCAATCATCATCGGTGGACTGGCAGCCGGAATCGTCGCTTTGCTGATCGGAGCACCGACATTGAAGCTGCACGGATTGTATTTGGCCATTGCCACGCTCGGTTTTGGTGAAGTGATTCGCGTTATTTTGCTGAACATGAAAATTACGAACGGTGCACTGGGACTTACCGGTCTGCAGTCCATCGGGAACTATTTATATGATTTCGAAAAAGCGATGGGGTTGAAAGCTCAGTCGCTCGGTATCTCTGTCATCCAGATGAAGTCCTTGACGACATTCGTGTTTATGCTGCTGCTGTTTGCTGTTGTGCTGTTCCTGACTTTGCGTTTGAACCGCTCGAGACTGGGCCGTGCCTTTGAAGCGATCAAAGCGGACGAAACAGCTGCTCGCGCGATGGGATTGCAAGTGGCGTATTACAAGATGCTCGCCTTTATCATCGGCTCGGTACTGGCAGGGGTTTGCGGCGGATTGTATGCGCACATCACGACGACGATCACACCAGACGACTTTAACTATCACAAAGTCGTAGAGATTTTGTCCTATGCCGTTATCGGGGGAAGCGAAGTGGTTTGGGGTCCTCTGTTCGGTGCGCTTGTGCTGACGGCTCTGCCGGAGGTGCTGCGCGGATTGGCGGAGTACAAAATGCTGATGTACGGTTTGATCATGGTCGGCGTCATGGCATTCCGTCCACACGGCTTGATCGGTACGGATACGTTCCAAAAGCTTTTCCGCCGCCGCAAGGGCAAGCCGGGAAATGAAGCGAAGGAGGGAATGTGACGTGCTGTTAGAACTGAAGAATGTAGGCAAAAGCTTCGGTGGGATCACGGCCTTGCGTGACGTTTCCTTTGGTGTAAAGGAAGGCGAAATCGTCGGCTTGATCGGCCCGAACGGAGCTGGGAAAACGACCATTTTTAACATGGCAACGGGTATTTTTGCACCGACGACGGGCACTTTTTCGTTTGCAGGGCAGGAGTTGAACGGTGTCGCTCCAAACAAGATTACGGAAATGGGCGTTGCTCGGACGTTTCAGAACATTCGGCTCTTTGGGCACATGAGCGCGTTGGATAATGTCAAGATCGGCTGCCATTCCCGGATGAAGGCTGGCTTTTGGGCAGCTTTGCTCCGCACGCCGAGTCAACGAAAAGAAGAACGGGAAGTGGAGAAAAAGGCAGAGGCACTGCTTGAATTTGTAGGCTTGTCCGACGTGCGTGATGTCCGCTCCGATACGCTGGCATACGGTCAGCAGCGTCGCTTGGAAATTGCGCGAGCGCTCGCTACCGAGCCGAAGCTGCTCTTGCTGGACGAGCCTGCCGCAGGGATGATCGAAAGTGAAACGAAGTCCTTGACAGAGTTGGTCCGTAAAATTCGCGACAGCGGTATTACCGTGCTTTTGGTGGAGCACGACATGGGACTCGTCATGAACCTGTGCGATAAAGTCGTCTGCATCAACTTTGGCGTAAAGATTGCGGATGGAACGCCGGCAGAAGTGCAGACCAACCCGGACGTAATTGAGGCCTACCTCGGCAAGGAGGAGGAATAAGCATGCTGAGCATTCAAAACCTGACGACTTCCTACGGGCAGATCAAAGCGATTCGGGGAATTTCCCTGGAAGTGCCGGAGGGAAAAATCGTCTCCTTGATCGGAGCAAACGGCGCTGGGAAAACGACAACGATGAGAACCATTGCGGGTCAGCTGAAGCCGCAGGGCGGGAGCATCGTTTTCCGTGGACAAAAGATTGATGGCTCCAAGCCGCATCAGATCGTGAAGAGCGGTCTGGCGCTAGTTCCGGAAGGCCGTCAGATTCTCGGGAAAATGACGGTGCTGGAAAACCTGGAGATGGGCGCTTTCCAGCGGAACGACGCACAAGGCATTAAAGACGATATGGAAAAAATGATGAACTGGTTTCCGATATTGCGGGAACGCTTGTCTCAGCTCGGCGGAACCATGTCGGGGGGACAACAGCAGATGCTGGCGATCGCCCGTGCGTTGATGTCACGCCCGAAGCTGCTCCTTTTAGACGAGCCGTCCATGGGTCTCGCTCCGATTGTCGTATCGGATATTTTTAAAGTCATCAAAGAGATCAATGCGGAAGGCACGACGGTTCTGATCGTCGAGCAAAACGTCAAGCAGGCGTTGAAAATTGCCGATTACGGCTACGTTTTGGAAGCCGGGCAAATCGTACTCGATGGCACTGCCGAGTCGCTCTTGAATGACGAACGGGTCAAAGAAGCGTATTTGGGTGGCCGCAAGCATTAACCGAACCTGCATCGAAGAAACTGTCGCTCGTACCAATGGGCGGCAGTTTTTTTCATGTACGATCCGTGGTAACATGGATGAAGGAACGTATATTCTTATCTTTGAGAATAGGCAGTAGGAAGGATGCTATCAATCCCATGACAGATAAAATGTCCCGAGAGCAGAAGGAATTTCTCGTCCACCAGGTACAGCGCTTTTTTCACGAGCAGCGCGCGGAGGATTTGGGGAATCTGGAGGCGGAAGAGATGATTGAATTCTTTTGGAAGCAATTAGGACCCATCCTCTACAATCAGGGAGTCCAGGATTGCCGGAAGCTGATGACGGAGAGATTTGCTTCTCTGGAAGACGAACTGTACGTATTGGAAAAACCTACAGCCTCTCGTCGGTAAAATTACGAAAGATTATGAAGGCAAGGGAGGGAGCGGCACTGAACAGCTCCTTGAAAGATAAACTGGCTGTTTTGCCTGAGAAGCCGGGCTGCTACCTGATGAAAAACAAGAGCGGCGAAATCATCTACGTGGGAAAGGCAAAAGTGCTGAAAAACCGCGTCCGTTCTTATTTCACCGGCAGCCATGATGGAAAGACACAGCTGTTGGTCAGCGAGATCGTCGATTTTGAATATATCGTCGTCTCATCTGCGATCGAGGCGCTGGTCCTGGAGTGCAATCTGATCAAGCAGCACAATCCTCGCTACAATGTCATGCTGCGGGATGACAAGACCTATCCCTATATCAAGATTACGAATGAGGCTCAGCCTCGCCTCGAGATCACCCGCAAGGTCATTAAGGACAAGGCACGTTATTTCGGTCCGTATCCGAATGCAGGGGCAGCCTCCGAAGTGAAAAAACTGCTGGATCGGCTGTATCCGCTGCGCAAATGCCGCACGATGCCCAAGCAGGTTTGTCTGTATTACCACATGGGGCAATGTCTGGCGCCTTGTGTGGAGGAGGTATCTGCAGCTGAAAATCAGCGGCTTGTGGAAGAGATCAGCAAGTTTCTCGATGGCGGCCACGAGGAAATGAAGAAGCAGCTGACGGAGAAAATGATGCAAGCGGCCGAAAGCATGGAGTTTGAGCGTGCCAAAGAGTACCGCGACCAGATCAAAAATATCGAAGCGGTGATGGAAAAGCAAAAAGTCACGCTGACCGATACGGTAGACAGGGACATCATCGGCTATGCCGTAGAAAAAGGCTGGATGTGCGTCCAGGTCTTTTACATGCGCCAGGGCAAAATGATCGAGCGGGATACCACATCGTTCCCGTATTACGGCGATGAAGACGAGGATTTCATGTCGTACGTGAGTCAATTTTACTACGACAAGCAAAACGCGCTCCCAAAGGAAGTCTTGCTGCCTGAGCAGAGTGACACGGAGCTGCTGGGAGAGTGGCTGGGGATCAAGGTGCTTGCGCCGAAGCGAAGCAAAAAGCGGGAGCTAGTGCAGATGGCCTCGGAGAATGCCCGCATTGCCCTGCAGGAAAAGTTCGCGCTGATGTCCAAGGACGATGCACGCACCGTTCAGGCTGTCCACAATCTGGGGCATATTCTCGGGATCGGCACACCGAATCGAATCGAGGCGTTTGACAACTCGAATATCCAGGGGACGGAGCCTGTATCGGCGATGATTGTCTTTACCGATGGAAGGCCCGATAAAAAGGAATACCGCAAATTTAAAATCAAGACAGTGGAAGGGCCGGATGATTACGGCTCGATGCGGGAAGTCATTCGACGCCGTTATTCGCGGCTGCTCAAAGAAAATGGGACCATGCCCGACCTGATCGTCATCGACGGCGGAAAGGGCCAAATCAGCGCGGCTATGGACGTGCTGGAGAACGAGCTGGGTCTATTTATCCCTGTCTGCGGTCTCGCCAAGGATGAGAAGCATAGAACCGCCCAGCTCATGTTTGGAGACCCTCCGGAGCCGATCGAGCTGAAAAGGGACAGCTATGAATTCTACCTCCTGCAGCGTGTCCAGGATGAGGTGCACCGGTTTGCGATCACATTCCACCGCCAGTCTCGCACGAAGACCATGCTGTCCTCGCAGCTCGACGAGATTCCGGGCATCGGGGAAAAGCGCCGCAAGCTGTTGTTTACGCACTTTGGTTCCTTGAAAAAAATGCGGGAAGCGACGGTTGAAGATTTCCGGCAGCTGGGGATCGGCGACAAGCTGGCCAAGGAGATTATTTCCCACTTGCGCAAGCTGGAATCCTGAAGCTTGGAAAAAGTCATTGAACCACTCGCTGGTCCATGTTATAATCCGATTCAAACAGAATAGTTAGCCTCACTTCCATGATGGAGTGAGGTAGAGGCGCGAAAACCAAGAGTACCTCCCTGAGATCGGGAATCTGTGAAGGGTATGGGAAAGGGGAATTCGCCGAAGTGTGGAGGAAAACCCGATTTTCTTCATGCTGGGTCTGCGTTGAACAAACGCAGGACTGTCATCTGCGCAATCACCAGTTGCCAGATGGAGTGCTATCTCACGGTGTGTCAGTGTGAGTCATGACGGTTGGTTTTGTCATGCTGTGCGCTGTCCGTGTGTATTGGAAGGGAGGAACCGGGATGTCGAAACAATAGGCAGCGGCGGGGACTATTCCTTGTCGGTGCCTTTTCTTATACCATACACGAAGACCGAATGAACATAGAGAAAAATGAAAACCATACGAGTACAGGATAAAACCACCAATGAATTGGATAAAAGGAAAAGGGAGAGAAGCCGCATGGGGTTGATCGTGCAGAAATACGGAGGCACTTCCGTTGGTACCATTGAGCGAATTTTGCGAGTTGCGGACCGAATTATCAGCTACAAAGAAGAAGGACATGATGTAGTCGTAGTCGTCTCGGCCATGGGCAAATCGACAGACGTGCTGGTCGACATGGCCAAGCAGATTACGGCCTACCCATCGGAGCGGGAGATGGATATGCTGCTGACCACGGGGGAGCAGGTATCGATCGCGCTATTGTCGATGGCGCTGCACACAAAAGGCTACGATGCCATCTCCTTGACGGGCTGGCAGGCAGGTGTGACGACTGAAGACATCCACGGCAGAGCGCGGATCCAGCAAATCAACACCGAACGCATTCAAGCGGAATTGGGTCGAGGCCGTGTGGTGATCGTGGCAGGTTTTCAAGGCATCAGTGCCGAAGGAGAAATCACCACATTGGGGCGCGGCGGCTCGGATACGTCCGCAGTCGCACTGGCAGCGAGCCTGAATGCCGAGAAATGTGAGATTTTCACAGATGTATCCGGTGTGTATACCGCAGATCCGCGGGTCGTTCCTGCCGCAAGCAAGCTGGACAGCATTTCCTACGATGAGATGCTGGAGCTGGCGAACCTCGGAGCAGGCGTCTTGCATCCGCGGTCGGTAGAAGCCGCCAAAAAATACAAAGTACGGCTGGTGGTCCGCTCCAGCTTTACTGCTGAAGATGGTACGTACGTAGAGGAGGTTGCCAACATGGAAACAGGAAGAGTGGTAAGTGGAGTCGCGCATGATGAAGATGTATCAAAAGTAACCGTAGTCGGGATGCCTGCAAAAGTAGGGACACTCTCTCGCCTTTTCAATACGCTGGCTGACAACCAGGTCAATGTGGACATCATCATTCAGAGCTCTTACGATGCAGCGGAGACAAACATTTCCTTCACAGTCGCATCCGCTGACCTGAAAAAGGCTTTGGACACTCTTGCAGCGAACCAAGAGACGCTTGGCTTTGAAAAAGTGGATCATGAAGAAGGCTTGACCAAAGTATCGATCGTCGGCTCCGGCATGGTGAACAACCCGGGTGTCGCCGCGGAAATGTTCCGCGTTTTGGCTGAACAAGAAATTTCCATTAAAATGGTGTCCACTTCCGATATCAAGGTTTCTTGCGTGATTCCTGCCCATTTGACTGAGCTGGCGGTTCGCAGCCTGCATACCGCTTATGGCTTGGACGTGGCTGAAACCGCAGTCGTGCATGGTCTGTAGTAGAATAGACTCGTCTGTTTATTCTTCAACCACTCCCCTCTTCCCCAGCGAGGAAGAGGGGTTCTCCATGTCTGCCGCGGGGTTATCCATGTCTGCCGCGGGGTTATCCATGACTGGCGATAATCCGGATGTCACTTTTCCCTTCCAGCACGAGCTCGGCGGTTGTTTCTTGTCCTCTCCACCGCTCGATTGCTCCAGCGATGATTCCGCATTCTAATGAAAGGGAACGACTGAGCCGTTGGTCGGTCATGTAGGGAAAGATCGCATGGGAGAGTTTATAGTGAATGCGCAGCTTTGTCTCTTCGATGAGGTCCAATTGCCCAAGGCCGAGCCGCATGAAAGGCAGGACAATTCCGGCAGATGACTGGATCGGTATCTTCTCGCCGATTTCTTTTCCCAGCCAATAGAGGATTGGACTCTCACTATCACCTAGCAAGTGGTTTGTCAGCGTCTCTCGCAAAAGGTGATAGCCGAGGTATGGCATGTTCATCCGTTCCGCATAGGCAATCGCTTGCTGCGGCAGCAAGGCGGACAGTTGATCCGTCTCTTTCATTGTGTTCCCCTCCTGTCTGTACTAGATTATGAGGAAGCGCTATTGGTTATGACGGAATAGTAGGAAAATATCGGCTTTAGGAAAGTTTGATCTATCAATGGATTTAGTCTATTCACTGTCTTGACGCTCCCCGAGTACAGGAGTACAATTGTTTTGGTCAAAGTTTTGCCCGACTTTTTTCCGTGTTCTGACACGTTTCGACGCTAATAGACATTTTGGTGGAGAGAACCATGCATGTCTAATGGACGGGGCAATGGGTTAGGATATGGGAGAGGTCTATCAAAACGGTCACGACCGTTTTGACGACCGCTTGCGGTCACATTAAATTTTCATGAAAAACGTCGAGACGTTTTTCACAGAATCGAGCGTTACATACATTGAAAGGGGGACCATAGTATGGCGAAAGGCAATAGCTTTCTCAGTCACAAGCTGCATTCACTTCTTGGATTGTTTCCAATCGGGCTGTTTCTGCTGTTCCACTTGACAGCAAACTATCAAGCAACCCGTGGAGCGGAAGCCTTCAACACTACGGTCGGCGCAATTGAATCCGTTCCTATTCTACTAGTAGTTGAATTCGTTTTCATCTACATCCCGATCCTGTTTCACGCGATTTACGGTATCTACATTGCTTTCCAAGCGAAGCAAAATGTAGGGAACTTCGGCTACTTCCGGAACCATATGTTCCTGTGGCAACGGGTAACAGGTATCATTACGCTCATTTTCATTGTTTGGCACGTATGGGAAACCCGCATTGCGAAAGCGATGGGAGCAACTGTTGACTTCGACATGATGGCGAACATCTTCAGCAGCCCTGCGATGATCGTGTTCTATACGATTGGGATCATCAGCACTGTTTTCCACTTCTCCAACGGTATCTGGTCGTTCCTGGTTCACTGGGGAATTACAGTCGGACCACGTTCCCAACGTATCGCTACTTACTTCACATTGATCGTTTTCGTAGTTGTGACTTACATCGGCTTGCGTGCGATGTCAGCTTTCATTGTATAGGGATAGGGGGACTTCACTATGGCAAAAGGTAAACTAATCATTGTCGGTGGTGGTTTGGCCGGCTTGATGGCTACCATCAAAGCAGCAGAAAAAGGCGTTCCCGTCCAGCTATTCTCCCTGGTTCCGGTGAAACGGTCTCACTCTGTCTGTGCCCAAGGCGGTATTAACGGCGCTGTAAATACGAAAGGGGAAGGCGACTCCACCTGGATTCACTTCGACGACACCGTATACGGCGGCGACTTCCTGGCGAACCAACCGCCAGTAAAAGCTATGTGTGACGCAGCACCTGGCATCATCTACATGCTGGACCGCATGGGTGTTATGTTCAACCGTACACCTGAGGGTCTCTTGGACTTCCGTCGTTTCGGGGGAACGCAGCACCACCGTACAGCGTTTGCCGGTGCGACCACTGGCCAACAGCTCCTGTACGCTTTGGACGAACAAGTACGTCGTTACGAAGCAGAAGGACTGGTTACCAAGTATGAATATTGGGATTTCCTCGGAGCCGTTTTGGACGATACCGGTACCTGTAAAGGGATCACGGCGCAAAACATGCGTTCCGGCGAAATTCAATCCTTCCGCGCAGATGCCGTCATCCTGGCGACTGGCGGACCTGGTATCATCTTCGGTAAATCGACCAACTCGATTATCAACACAGGTACAGCAGCATCTGCGGCTTACCAGCAAGGCGTAATCTACGCGAACGGCGAAATGATCCAAATTCACCCGACTGCGATCCCAGGCGACGACAAGCTGCGCCTGATGTCCGAGTCTGCTCGTGGTGAAGGTGGACGCGTATGGACATACAAAGACGGTAAACCTTGGTACTTCCTGGAGGAAAAATATCCAGCGTATGGTAACCTGGTGCCTCGTGACATCGCAACACGTGAAATCTTCAGTGTGTGCGTAGACATGAAGCTGGGTGTAAACGGCGAAAATACAGTTTACCTCGACCTGTCTCACAAAGATCCAAAAGAGCTCGATGTCAAGTTGGGCGGAATCATCGAGATCTACGAGAAATTCGTAGGGGATGACCCACGTAAAGTTCCAATGAAAATCTTCCCTGCTGTTCACTACTCGATGGGCGGTATGTGGGTAGATTACAACCAAATGACCAACATCCCTGGTCTGTTCGCTGCAGGTGAGTGCGATTATTCCCAACACGGTGCAAACCGCCTGGGTGCAAACTCCCTCCTGTCTGCGATCTTCGGCGGTATGGTAGCAGGGCCAAAAGCAATCGAATACATCGAAGGTCTGAAGCAATCCGCGGATGATCTGTCCTCGACGCTCTATGATGGTTTCACCAGCCAAGAGCAAGCGAAATACGACAACATCCGGAAAATGGATGGTACCGAAAATGCTTACCTGATCCACAAAGAGCTGGGTGAGTGGATGACGGACAACGTAACCGTTGTTCGTTACAACGATCGTCTGCAAAAAACAGACGACAAAATCCAAGAGTTGATGGAGCGCTACAAAAAAATCAACATCAACGATACAAACAAATTCAGCAACGCGGGAGCTTCGTTCACTCGTCACCTGTGGAACATGCTGGTCCTGTCCCGTGCCATCACGATCGGCGCGCTCAAGCGTGACGAGAGCCGCGGTGCGCACTACAAACCAGATTTCCCTGAGCGCGATGACGAGAACTTCATGAAGACAACCATGGCGAAGTTCAATGCAGAAACGACTGCGCCAGAGATCTACTACGAAGAAATCGACGTTTCCCTGATCGCTCCACGTAAGCGTGACTATACGACAAAGCATTAATAGATAGGAGGTAACTGATCATGGCAGAAAAATTAGTACATCTGATTATTACTCGTCAAGATAGCCCTGACAGCACTCCGTACAAGGAAGAGTTCAAAATTCCTTACCGTCCGAACATGAACGTCATCGGGGCGCTGATGGAAATTCAGCGTAATCCTTTGACTGCACAAGGTCAAAAAACGGCTCCGGTAAACTGGGAATCGAACTGCCTGGAAGAAGTATGTGGTGCGTGCTCGATGGTCATCAACGGAAGACCACGTCAAGCTTGCTCTGCGTTGATCGATAAACTCGAACAGCCGATTCGTCTCGAACCTATGAGCACTTTCCCGGTGCAGCGCGACTTGTCCGTTGACCGTAGCCGTATGTTCGACGCACTCAAGCGTGTAAAAGCATGGATCCCAATCGATGGTACGCATGACCTCGGTCCTGGTCCTCGCATGCCTGAGGTAGATCGCCAATGGGCGTACGAGCTGTCCAAGTGCATGACTTGCGGTGTATGTCTGGAAGCATGCCCGAACGTAAATGCGAAATCCGAATTTATCGGTCCTTTCGCGATTTCCCAAGTTCGTTTGTTCAACGAGCATCCAACTGGTAAAATGAACAGACATGAGCGTCTGGATGCATTGATGGGAGACGGCGGTATCGGCGATTGCGGTAACTCGCAAAACTGCGTACAGGCTTGCCCGAAAGGCATTCCACTCACTACTTCCATCGCTCACATGAACAAAGAAACAACCAAACATGCTGTGAAGAAGTTCTTCTTCTCCTAATCGCATGGATAAAGAAGCGTGCAATCCCACTCAGGGTTGCACGCTTTTTTGCTTTTGCAAAAGGATGGGCTGCTGTTGCTTGTTCAGGGCAAAAGAGACGAGGCCAAGGCTTGCACCAATGACGAGCGACAGCGCAGATCCCCACGGATTATAGGCAACGGTAGAAGTGGAATGGATGAGCACGCCTCCAATCGCAGCGCCGCTCGCCAGTCCGAGCTGGATAAAGGAGGTGTTCACGCTGAGCAGCAGTTCTGCCGATGGAGGCGATAGCTGTATGAGAGAGGTCTGCACGGCTGGAGATAGGAAGAAGAGACCTCCCATCATGAGAGCGAGCAACGCGATAGCGACGACAGGTGTGACAGTGACGAGCGGGAGCAGGGTGAGAGCAAGAACAAGAACGAGCATGGAGAAAACGATGATGCGCTTGCTGCCCCACTTGTCAGTGGCATGCCCGCCGATTCGTGAACCTGCGATGCCGAATAGACCGAAAATAAACATGATCACGCTGGTTTGGGATACGCCGAAATGCAATATTTCGACCAGATAAGGCGTCACATACGAATTCAGGATGGAAATGCCCGACTCCCGAAAATAGGTGAACAGGAAGGTCAGCAGCAGAATGGGATGTGTCAGAAGCTGCAGCTGCCGCTTGAACGAGACAGGGGGGCTTCCCTCCATGCGAGGTAGGAACCGAAACAGTCCTAGCAGTAGGAAGAAGCCGGCTATCGCGAGCAAGAGAAAGGTGAGCTTCCAGTTCATCCAGCCGGAAAGTGTGATGCCAAGTGGGATTCCAAGCACGATGGCTGTGCTGAATCCGAGGATCAGTGTCCCGATGGCACTGCCGATTTTATCTGGAGCGACGAGCCGTGAAACGGTACTGAAAGAAACGACGAGAAACACCCCGGCGCTCACTCCTGTCAAGATACGGGAACCGATCAGCACGAGAAACTGAGAGCACCACAGTGCAAACAAGCAGCCGAAAATGAATGCGAGCAGGGAGCCAATAAGGAGCTTCTTTCGTTCCATCCGCGAGGTCAGGGTGACGACAATGGGCGTGCCAATCGCGTAAGCAAGTGAAAAAGCCGTGATAAGCTGACCCGCCAGCGCCACTGAAAGCTGCAAATCGTCTGCAATGATTGGCAGGATGCCCCCGACGATAAGCTCGGAAGTAGCGGTCAAAAATACACCGATTGTGAGTAAATACAAGATCGTGCAGTTCATGGATACCTTCCTTCCGATTGCCTCCCCTATGCCCTTTTTGGGGAGGGGAACGCGATGTGCTGTTGATGATTGACAGTATAAAACGCTTCCTAACATAATGTAAGGAGGCAAATTAATTGGATATTGTCCTGATAATTTGACTAACTAACTTTTAGTTAGTGAAATGGGGTGGCTAACGTGGCGCAAAGTCTGTCAGTGAAAGGCACAGGCGGGGAGGATGAATCTGGAAATTCGGGGATTTGTGATGTTCTGCGGATTCTCGGGGCAAAATGGGCCTTTCTCGTACTTGACGAACTGATGGAAGGACCGCAACGATTTAATGAATTGAAGCGACGAGTCTCCATCATCAAGACCCAATCGCTTACCGATACCCTTCGCCACCTGGAGCAAAATGGTCTCGTTCACAGAGAAGTCTTTCCGACCGTTCCGGTTACGGTGCAGTATTCGTTGACCGAGAAGGGAAGCGACTTTCAGGCAGCGTTGAGAGAGATGGAGAAGTGGGCACAAAAATGGGGAAGCAAGGAGTAAGCATGAAAAAGCCAGCGGCTCACATCGAGCGGCTGGCTTTTCTTTGTCATTAGGCTTCAATTTCCTGTGTTTCTTGTTTTTTAGCAGGCTTGCTGATGGAGATTTTTCCGAGGAAAAACGTGCACACCGCCCCGATCAGTACGAAGACCATGCCGTACATGAACACATGGTGCAAGGACTCTACCATGGAAGTCTTCAGGATCGGCAAGAGCGTATCGCGAATCGCTGCTGGAATCTGTGCGAGTGTCTCCGGACTGTACAGCATCGAATATAGCCCTTGGGGATTCGTAGCGATCATGCCTTCCATCTGATCTACCATCTCATGCGATTGTTCGGGAAGCTTCTCCAGAAACGGTACGAGCTTTGTGCCGAGCAGGCCGCTGGATTGCACATTCATGACGGCTCCAAGGATCGTCATCCCGAAAGTCCCGCCGATCTGACGGAAAAATTGGCTGGAGGAGGTGACGACACCGAGCTCGGATTTCGGAAAGGATTCCTGCAGGGCAATGGTGATCAATGGCATCACAAGCCCCATTCCGAGACCGAGGACAACCATGTAGGTCATCGCGCTAAGCTTCGTCGTATCCATTCCCATGCCTGAAAGCAGCCAGAATCCGACGCTCATGGCGAGCATCCCGATCAGCATTTGTGTACGCAGCCCGAGCTTGTGCACCAATCGTCCGCCAAAAATGCTGGTCAGCATCATGGACAGCATCATGGGGATCATCACGGTACCGGACTCCGATGCGCTAATGCCGATTACCCCTTGCATGAACAGGGGAACAAACATGATCGCACCGAACATTCCGACTGACATCAGGAAGCCGATCCCTGACAGCAGAGAGAACGTCTTGTTTTTAAACAGGCGCAAGGGCAGGATCGGTTCACTGACTTTGGATTCAATCAGGATGAAGCTGGTCAAGAAGATGATCGCGGCTGCAAACAGCGAAAGAATCTGCCAGGATCCCCACGGATAATCCTTTCCTCCGAACGTGAGACCGAGCAGGAGACTAACGACCCCGGCGACCATGGTGAACATGCCCCAGATATCGATTTTGACTGGGCCAGTCGCTTTGTAGCTTCTCAAGGCAACGGAAATCAAAACCGTAGCGAGGATCCCTACCGGCAGATTGATGTAGAATACCCAACGCCAGTTGAGGGAGTCGACGATCCAGCCGCCGACCTGAGGACCCACAATCGAGGAGAGTCCAAAAATGGCGCCAAACACGCCTTGCCATTTGGCACGCTGCTCTCCGGTAAACACATCCCCGATGATAATCATCGCCATTGGCATCATGATCCCCCCGCCAATCCCTTGCAGGGCGCGGAAGAAAATCAATTGGTTCATCGTTTGGGCCATACCGCAAAGCATGGACCCTATCATGAAAATGATCAGCCCTGTCACATAGACTGATTTTCGTCCGATCATATCAGCGAGCTTACCGGCGATCGGCACAACGGTAGTCGAGGTCAGCATATAGGCGGTGGTGAGCCAAGTCATGACTCCGAGTCCGCCGAGTTCACCGACGATGCGGGGCATTGCAGTCCCGACAATCGTTCCATCTAAAGCGGCAAAGAGCATGGCCACGAGTAAGCCAGTAATCAATAACCCTCGGTTTTTCATTTGTTCTTCCAATTTCTTTCACTCCTACTCATGTTAGAAAAGCTTCTCGTTGTTTGGATGAAGGGATTGGGACAGTAACAAACGCAGCACAGGATGTAAGCGAGCTATTCTTTTTTCGGTGGAGGAGCCACCCGTGCGAGCTTTTCAAAGACATGGATCATGCTTTCGAGCTCTTCATAAGTCAGATGAGACAAGTAATGCTGTAAAATTCCCTGCCTGTGTTTTTTCACCTGCTTCAAGGTGTCGCGACCGAACTCAGTGAGTCGAATGTGAACGACCCGGCGATCTGTGTCATCTCTGTCACGAAGGACAAATTCGTGCTTATCCAATCGGTCGATCATCGCCGTAATGGCACTCGGTTTGACTGCCATGGAATCTGCCAATTCTCCGACCGTACATTTTCCTTTCAGATCAAGCTGGTGAAGAATGTAAAACTGGGGCCCTGTCAATCCTAAGACGGGCTCGGACAATTGTGGGCCCAGGACTCGCATGGTAGACCGAACCGCCTCCTGCAGGCGCTCCACGGCTTGGGTGGTATCGAGTTGCATAGCCTCAGCTCCTAATCGATTTCCTACATACATTTTCTCGCCCTAATATTTCACGAATAAAATATTTAACGTCATTAAATATATACAGAAACGAATGGCTTGTCAACCACACATTTTCACTTTGGAGAATACCTTCGGGGTTCCCAGTGAAAACTTATATACAATGGAAGCTTTTCCAAAAAGGGGGCAAACGATGAGAAAACAAATAGGCAGCATTGGGTTGGCGTTGGTTTTGCTTCCCGCGACGGCAGTGAACATTCATCCAGTGAAAGCAGGTTACGAGGCCGGTTCCTCTGCTTTTTACAATCAGGTCATGCAGGACGTACGAGAATCAAAGTGGCAATCCTTTTCAGGGAGCTTGGCTGCAGCTATTCGGAATGAAGCGCGGTCTTCTGCGGATGAATGGTCGCGAGCGAGCCATTCCTTTTTTGGTGAGAAGGTACAATCCACTTCGATGTCGACTTTGGACATGATAGAGGCGCCAAAGGCATGGGAGGAGGCAGGTGTAAAAGGCGAGGGGATGCTAGTTTCCGTCGTGGACACCGGTGTAAATCCGAAACACCCCGATATGCCGGCGCCTCGGGATAAACGACTCGCCCAACAAAAATCAGGCTCAACGCAAAAGGTGATCCCCGGCTTTAACTGGGCGGACCGCAATCCCATTACCGTCGATGTAGGAGAATCGCAGCACGGTGTACATGTCTCCGGCATCATTGCAGCCAATGGGAAGCTGAAAGGCGTAGCGCCGGAAGCACAGATCATGAGTCAAAAGGTCTTCTCCAATTATCAGGGGGAGGTGCCCGGCCTCAGTGAGTCGATTTTATTCGCCATCAACGATTCTATCACCAAAAAGGCCGACGTGATTAACCTGAGCCTAGGTTCCTCCGCAGGCTATGTGGACGAGACGAATACGGAGCAATACGCTGTAAAGAAAGCCGTAGACAACGGAGTCATCGTGGTTGCAGCGGCCGGGAATGATGCTTACTTTGGAAGCGACAAGGTGCGTGAGAAAAATCCGGATGTAGCGATGATCGGTTCGCCCGGATTGACACCGGATGCGTTATCTGTGGCTTCTGTCAATGCCACCACTCTGGCGGGCTACAGCTTTGGCGTTCAAGGGGTATCCGGTTTGGAGCGCGTGGTTTATTTGCATGGACATGTGGATTCCGGTCCGGTGATCACGCCTGTCTCTGCACTGCTAAAGCCCTATCAGCTAGTCTATATGGGGAAAGGCAAGAAAGAGGACTACAATGTGTCGGTAAAGGGCAAGGTCGTGCTGCTGGAACGGGGCGATATCTCGTTTGACGAGAAACTGCGGCTGGCCAAGGAAGCGGGGGCAGTCGGTGCCGTCATCTACAATAACGAATCCGGCCCTCTCTTAATCAGTGCGGAGCATTTGAAGCAGGTCCCGGCGGTGTCCGTTTTGAAGCATATGGGGGAGCAGCTGGCTCAGGCGCTGAAAAAGGGAAAGAAAGTCACGATCACGTTTGATGGACAGTACGGGCAGAATCCGATGCCGTACCCGGACGGCGGGACGATGTCCGCTTTTTCCTCGTGGGGTCCCACGCCTGATTTGCAATTCAAGCCGGAGATTTCGGCCCCAGGCGGAGGCATTTTATCGACCGTGCGTGAATCAGAGTATGCGGTAAAGAGCGGAACCTCGATGGCCACTCCTCACGTTGCAGGAGGCATGGCTTTATTGAAAGAGGCCTATCAAAAACAAGGGAGGGTGCTTCAGGGGAGGGCGCTGGTAGAGACATTGAAGGCGGCGGCTATGAACACGGCTGAGCCCATCATTGACCCGCAGCAGGCTGTCTCTGTGCTCGCGGAAAAGGCAAAGAAAAAGATGCCGTACAGCCCCCGTGTGCAAGGGGCAGGGCTGATGCAGATCGCCAAAGCGATCAAGACTCCCGTCATCGTGACTGATCGCAAAGGAAAAGCAGGAGTGTCGTTGGGAGAAGTGGGAGCGAAAACCGAGTTCTCCTTGTTTGTGGACAACAAGTTCGGGAAAAAGCCGATTACCTATACGCTCCAGGACGAGTTTGGCGTGCTGACGGACTTGCGCAGGAACGGCCTGAATCTGCTGACAGAGACTTCGCTTGAGGGGGCGCAGCTGCAGTTTTCCAAGCAACAGGTCACGGTAGCACCAGGGACGAAGGCAGAGGTCAAAGTGACGCTGACCATACCAAAGGACACGGCTCGCAATCTATTTGCTGAAGGCTTCATCGCTCTATTGCCTGACGACAATGAGCTTCCCAAGCTGCGTGTTCCTTACTACGGCTTTTACGGCGATTGGGATGAACCGCGCGTGATGGATGAACCGATGTGGAATGCAGGCAGTCAGGAAAAGCGGACGGGCATCAAGACGACCTGGTACCATGACAAGCAAAACGACAAGTGGAAATACCGCGATTATCTCGGTGTTACGGGGGTTGGGGAGGACGGCGGCGTTCAGATTGATCCGACCAAAATCGCTTTTTCACCGAATGGAGACGGTCATTACGATACGGCTGCACCGTCGATTACGTTCTTGCGCAATGCTCGCCAGGTCGTGGTGGACGTCACCGATCCTTCAGGCAAGCTGATCCGCTCTTTGACTCGGGTGGACAGAATCAGCAAATTCGATCAGTCCAAGCTGGGAACACCTTATTACTACACGGAGCGAGAGGAATGGAGCTGGGACGGTAAAACCTATTCCCCACAGAAAGGAACCTATGAAAAAGTTCCGGACGGCGCTTATCAATTTGTGATCAAAGCAAAAATCGATGGGCGAAACGCCAACTGGCAGACCCTCACTCTGCCGATTCGCGTGGATACCAAGGCTCCGGTCATTTCAGCTTCCTTGTCAGGCAATCGTGTGCAATGGAGCAGCAGGGACAAGGACGTCCAGGGCTACATCCTGTATGTGAATGGCAAAAAAGCCGGTGGGCCATATTCCAGCAATGTGACCAGCACGCTCATCAACCAGCCAGAGAAACGAATGAGTGTCGTCGCTTACGATTTTGCAGGGAACATCAGCGTGGCGGACATTAATGGCAAAAGCGATACCGTGCCGCCGTTCGTGGAATTCCCTGACGACCTGTTCACGTACGTGAAAGTATCCAGGCAGCCCGATGTCGCCATACGCGGGAAGGTTACGGGTGAAGACATGCTGGATCGGGTGCGTCTGTCCATCAACAAGAATCCTGTAAAGGTGGAAGCGGATGGAGCCTTTGAGACGATCATGCGCCTTCCGGAAGGGCTCAATTACATCCACTACAGCGTGCAGGACATGTACGGGAATACGCGTCAGTTTACGCAACGGGTGATTGTGGATACCACCCCTCCCATTCTTCAATTCCAAAATGACGGGACGGAAGACGTCTTGTTTGATTCAGCGGCGAAGAAGGTCATGGTTCCGATCCGCTTCATGTACCAGGATCAGACGTATAAGGGCCAGGTGAGTGTCAATGGACAGATCGTCTCCAGCTTTGAAGAGGACCAATTGGAGAAGCCAGTCCAGAGGAATGCGACGCAGACGCTCTCTCTGGGGCAAGGGGAGAATCGAATCTTGCTGGAGGGCAAGGATGGCGCGGGAAATCAAAATTCTCTCGTGGTGTACGGCTACGTAGACGCCAATGCAGGCTCTGTTGTCCTGCATCACGGGGAACAACGCTACACCTATCAGGCAAGAACGATACCGGCGCCTACAGTGACACTCGGACAAAAGCAGGTAGAGGCGAAGGCTGGCGAGTCCATCCCCATCAGCGGGAAAATGACGGGAACCGGTGCTCTTTCCATGACGGTTACCTACGGAGAAAGCAAATTTCAAGCCGACATCAACGATCGCGGAGAATTTCGGTTTGTGCTCGATCAGGTATTGGATGGCAAACATAAACTGAGTATCCAGGCCACAGATGCTTTAGGGAGAGAAGCAAGAGCGGAAATGACGGTAAACGGGAAAAAACGGTAATGAAAAACACCCGGGGTAGCGTGGCAGCGCTAGTCCGGGTGTTCAATTGCACGGAGGAAAAAATCATGTTTTATCACGGGATAAAATGGGAATATGTGTGTAGGGAGTTTCCGTTGCTCTCGCCAAGACGCACAGTAAAAAACAAAAAGCAGGAGCAATTGCTTGATCGGCTGCATTTGCTGCAACAGTTTGGCTTGGAACCCATTCATTTATTGGAATCCGACGAGAGTTATCCACCCTCCCGCTGCATTCAAGAATGCCTGGCGTTTGGAGATACCGTGTTCGCCTTTGATCGGCTCAGTCTCCCGATGTGGCAATTAAGCAGTCATGAGGTAGGGGTGGAGGTGCTGGATTTACGCACTTCCGTGTATATTTTCACGATCGCTCCTGAGGCGAAAGTCGAGGTGCTTTTTCCCGGTATTCCTGGTTACCGTGACCAAATTCCTACAAAGTTTTTGTGAGACTCTTGCTTCTGCCAAAAATCGACATTATGATAAGGCTATTACAGAGATAATTGCCCGGGAAAGGAAGATAGCTCAGATGAAAGACCATGATTTCTTGGATCCATTTCTTGAATCAGCTTCGTCCGTGATTCAGCAAGTCTGCAATGTCGGCATATCTCGTGGAGAAATGGCTGAAAAGGACTGGGTTTATACGGAAAACCACACTTGGATTCGAATTGGTATGACAGGCCAATTGCAGGGAACCGTATTTTTTGGGCTCCAGGAAGAGTTGGCTTTGCGCATCGTTTCCGCCATGATGGGAGGTTTCCCCATTCAGGAAATGGATGAGATGGGGAAGAGTGCGATATCTGAACTAGGCAACATGATTTCCGGGAATGCTAGCACGATCCTATCCAGTCGGGGAGTGACTGTTGATATTACTCCGCCGCTCTTTTTATTGCAGCAAGAGATGCAAAAAATAACGGGAACCGCACTTTCGGCTCCGCTCGATCTGCACGATATGGGGCGGATGGAAATTCAAATGGTGGTAGTAGAATAGGACGGCAAATGGCCGTCTTTTTTTGTTATCCGAGTCATCCTCTTTTACTGTGATACTCAGCGAATGGTAGTGGCCCTATTATCGAGAATCTGGAAGAGGGAAGCCGTGTTGGAGAGCGGCCGTTATCTGAAATATAAAAAAACATAAAATATTTTTGATTGTCTGGATGAATTTTTTTAGATAGTGTATTGTTGGAAATAGCAAGGGGGTATGAATGCTTGTCATATGTGAAACAACTGCTGGGGATGTTTTTCCTGGTCATCGCCGTCTGTGGCGGGCCGTTCATGCTGTATACCGTGAAAGAAGAAATCGTGTTCGCCCCGGAGAATGTCGTGGTGCGGACCGTATACCTGCTTCAGCAGATTGGCGGGGGCTCTCTCGGAACCTACTATTTGGGAGAAAATGAGAGAAGCATTGCCGAAGATATTGTTCCTTTTGCTGTGAGTACGTTCGAGCTCCTCTTTTCCAGTGTGCTCATCGCGGTGGTCGCGAGTCTCGTGTTTGGTCTGTTCCTGCAGCGGTTCGGGGTGGTTCGCCATTTCCAAAAGGTATTGAATCTGGTCGCGACGATTCCTGATTTTATTCTGATTTTTGTGGCGATTCTAGCGGCGATCGGATTTTACAAGCTGACCAACATCCGGATTATCACTCTTTCCCCGACGAGCGACGCGGATAACAACTGGTTTCCGATGACGCTCTTGGCGATTGGCCCCACAATCTTTCTCATGAAGGTCATCAGTCTGAAATACACGCAGATCGGCGGAGAGGATTACATCAAGACAGCGCTGGCCAAAGGCATGGGGATCTGGCATGTCCTGATCCATCACGTGTACAAAAACATCAAGCCGTTTTTGCTCGCTGACCTGAAAAAGACGATTGCCATTACGGTGGCCAACTTGTTCATTGTAGAGTATTTGCTCAACGTAGTCGGGCTGACCCGATTTATTTTCAGTAAAAGCGGGGGCTATCAGTTCAACGCGGCGGTCATGGGGCTCTTGGGGATCATTTTGCTGTCCATTCTCGTCTATCTCCTGATTCGTTTCATTTTGTACATGTTCGAACGTGCGGTCGTTTATAAATAGGCATTACTTTTATTGTCATGAGTGAGGTTGTCTTATGCAGAAACGAATGAATTGGTCATTATGGATTGGCTCGATCCTGGTAATAATCCTGGTCATCACCGGAGTAGTGGGCCCATCCATCGCTCCCTACGAGCTGGATTTTCAAGAAAAGCTGCGCAATGAGGTAGTAAACGGCAAGACGGTCATTACTTCCCCTCCGCTGCCCCCCTCGGATGAACACATTTTTGGGACGGACAAGTGGGGGTACGATATGCTGACCCTCTTGCTGCACGGCGCACCCTATACGGTTTTCGTGACGCTGGCAGTGGCCCTCGTCCGTTTGCTCATCGGTACCGTCATCGGCTTGTATATCGGTGTGCAGGACAAGCCGCAGCGCTGGTGGGTGGCGATTGAAAATGCATGGAGCTACATGCCCATTTTCATTCCTGTCTACTTCCTCCTCAAAGGTGTGAGCATCAATCCGCTCATGCCCACCTCGACGCTTGTCGCACTGTTTATCGGTGTGGTCGCTGTGTTGGGAGCTCCGAGTGTCGCTTCGTCTATACGGCAAAAGACGGAGCAGATCAAGGAGACCCAGTATGTACTGGCTGCGACCTCCTTGGGAGCGGGGCGTGAGCAGATCATCTTCCGCCACATTTTGCCTCATCTAAAAGAACAGCTGATCATCATCTTGGTGACAGAAATGGTCGCGATCATGACCTTGATGGGGCTTTTAGGGATGTTCGACCTGTTTGTGGGCGGCACGAAAATGACCATGGACCCTGTGCTGTACCATTCCATCACTCACGAATGGGCAGGTTTGCTTGGTTCGTATCGCGGGTTTGTTTACAGCAACTATACATGGATCTTCCTGACGCCATTGGTAGCGTTTGTCTGGGCGATCGGTTCCTTCACCTTACTTGCGAAAGGACTCCGGGAAAAATTCGAGCAGACCTACCATCGCACGCCTTTCATTTAAAGGGAACGCCCCTGATCCTCCACGGATGAGGGGCGCTTTTTTATTCAGACAAGAATGGCAGAGTATGCAAATCGGTGGTTAAACAAGGGTGAAATTATGTGTAAAAGATCGGGAGCAGTACAGGTGTCACGTGAATAGACTGAAGTGTCGGGGGCGGTGTTGGCCTTGGGTTCCGACGCCAGATCCTGATATACTGGCGGCCATCGTCGTCCTGGCATGCAACGTGTTCGCGGCGCCTGCCGAACTTTTTCCCAAAACGGTACTTGTACGATTCCAAGGCTCGAAACATGGTTCTCGAAAATGAGTCAGCAGAGAAGTAGGTGTTCGGAACCCATTGCCCATTTTTTGAATAGGATGTATGGCAAAAGCCTAAAATCCTTGAAATTCCGGCACCATCACCCACCCCCCATCATAGGATAAGGTGACTCTGTAATCCCTCAACCTTGTTCCTGTAGAGCCCACAAGGAGGGGTGGCACGATTGAAGGGTAGCGACCAAACCAAGCCGTTGTTAACGAATCGCGAAAGAGAAGTGTTTGAACTCTTGGTCCAAGATAAGACAACCAAAGAGATTGCCGGACAACTCTTCATCAGCGAAAAGACTGTACGCAATCACATTAGCAATGTCATGCAAAAATTAGGTGTCAAAGGTCGATCTCAGGCAGTAGTCGAACTCGTTCGACTTGGTGAACTAGAGATTTGAACCCAGTCCACCCAGCCTCCCTTTTCTTCCCATGGTCGGAAGGGAGGGTTTTTTTATTTCTTCACACATCAGGTACTTTTACATAGCGCCCATAATCGGGAACAGCGACTCGGTCAAAATCACGAACCAGTTTATCCAAGCCAGGCGAGAGCATTTCGCCGGACAAGGGGAGACCATGCCCTGTAATCGCTACAGCTGGCTTTACCTCTGCGAGCTTCCGAACGGATTCCCGAGCGGCTTCCCAATCCGTCGTTAAGTATCGGGGAGGCCCGCTCAGCTCCTGGGTTTGGGTAACGACCTTGAACAAGGAATCTTGTCTGACGTTAATGAAAGCATCTCCGGCAACCAGTGAGCGGTCAGACTCGCGGAAAAAGGATACATGACCCGGGGAGTGGCCAGGAGTGTGAATCCAGCGCCATTCTGGCAATCCCGGAATGCTGCCGTCTGAAGGAAGCTTTTGCAAATGCTGCCCGACGTCGATGGCTTCGTTTGGAAAGAGGGGGGACAGCTTGGCTACCATTCCTCCTTCCACCGTAGGGTCTGGCTCTGGGTAGTTGGATTGTCCCGTCAGGTAAGGGAACTCCAGCTCGTGCGCATAAACAGGTACATCCCAATGCGCTGCCAAATCAAGCAATGCGCCCACGTGATCGAAGTGGCCATGGGTGAGAAGAATGGCGGAAGGTGGACGGTTGGCTCCAAATCTTGCTTCGGCCGCCGCGAGAATTTCGTTCGTGGATTTTGGCATGCCTGCATCAACCAGGACCCATCCATCTGTTCCATCTACATGACCGATGAAGCAGACGTTGACGACTTGGATGCAATAACAGTACAGATCCGGGGTCACATTTTGTCCCACACCGCTCGAGACCGAAGTGACCGGAATATATGAACGCTCCATGCTCTGACCTCCTGACAAATCTTTCATGTACTCCGTTACTGTTTGCCAAGATAGGCGGAAATATGTCGAAATCCTGTCATGCCGGGCTTCGAAAAGCGGCTACCAAACCGAAGCGAGGGGAACATTGAAAGAGGGAAGGGAAGCGTCCCTATTTTGTCATAGCAAGGAGCTGCCTGATGAATCACCAAATGATTGTTCATTTCAGCGATAAGGACTTGGATGGAGAGTCGTGTGCGATTCTGAGCCGTCTTGCATTTTCCAGCCAAGAGGTGGATTCACGAGGAGTAACCCCATACACAGTGAATCTGGAAGTCCAAAAGTTTATAGAAGAAGAGCTAGTCCAGGGAATGTTTGTCGTGATAACGGATGTCAGTGTGAACGAAGAAGTAGCCGCCATGATCGAGGAGAAAGTGAATCGGGGGCATGCGGTTGTCTTGATCGATCATCATCCGACGGCTCTACCTTTGGCAGAAAAGCATGGATGGGCAAAGGTCATCACAGAAGAAGCAGGGAAAAAGACTTCGGCAACCAGCCTCTATTATGACTATCTGGTTCATCAGGGATACCTGACCCCGACCGGTGTTCTGTCTGACTATGTGGAGCTGGTTCGTTCCTTTGATACATGGGACTGGGAGGCGACTGGCAATACGCAAGCGAATCAATTGAACATCTTGTTCTATATGGTGGAGAAGGAAATGTTTATCCAGAATGTGATCCGACGGTTGCGGGGAGAAGGTGCCCATACGGATCAATTCGTTTTTGAGGAAGTAGAATCCATTCTCATCTATACGGAAGAGAAGAGAATGGGTGAATTTGAACAGAAAAAGCTGAAGCAGATGAAGCGAATAGCTGTTGAAGTGGATTTGCAGGAGCCCAAAACATTTCAGGTGGGTGTGGTATTTCTCGAACAATATCACTCCACCACAGGGAATTACTTGTGCAAAAACGACGAGACGATCGATTTCGTCGCCATGCTCGATCCCGGGAAAGGGCGAATCAGCTTTCGGACGATTCGAGACGATGTGGATCTGTCTGTGATCGCTCACCATTACGGCGGAGGCGGTCATCCGAAGTCAGCCGGTTGTTCGTTTACTGGCATCACGGTGAAAGACTATGTTTACCCAGCACTGCGAGTCCATTAAAACCGAAAAAGAGCCGAACCGCTGCTGTTTCGGCTCTTTTTCCTTGATACGTATAAGCATGTTAGAGTTCCACGATCTTTGTAGCAATATGGTTGCAGAACTCGCGGTCATGCTCCACAAACAATATTGTGGGAGCGTGCTCGAGCAGCAGCTCTTCTATTTGCATGCGGGAAATGACATCGATAAAATTGAGCGGCTCATCCCAAATGTGCAGATGCACTTTCTCGGACAAGCTTTTGGCAATGAGGACTTTCTTCTTTTGTCCCCCGCTATAAGCGGCCATGTTCTTCTCGAATTGATCTCTGGAGAAATCCAGTTTTCTCAGAATCGCTTTGAACAGGCTCTCATCAATCCCGTTCTGTCTCGCATAGTCCGTCAGACTGCCTTGCAAATGGGAGGTGTCCTGCGATACATAGGAAACTTTCAGCTGGCTTCCCTTTCTGAAGGTTCCCGTATAGGTCATGTTTTCTCCACAAATCAGCTTGATCAGGCTGGATTTCCCGGAGCCGTTTTTTCCTGAAAGCGCGATACGCTCACCTTGGGCAATCGAAAAACTGATGTCTGAGCAAACCGTTCTGTCTCCGTAATAGATCGATACGTGCTCAAGTTCAGCGAGTTGGTTTTTATGGTAAGCCAGCTGTGAGATCTTCAAGCTATCCTGGTTTTCGATATTTTTCAGGAGCTTTGATTTCTCATCAATGGCCGAATGCTGTCTCTGCTCGATCGATTTGGAGCGCTGCATCATTTTCGCAGCCTTGTGGCCAATATATCCTTTATCGACCTTGGAACCGGAATTTCTGGTTCCGTTTTTCGTTTTTTCTACTTCGTGCGACCAGTTGCTCGTGCGTTTGGCAGCATCAGACAGGCGTTTGATGTCTTTTTTCAGCTTTTCGTTCTCTGCCAGCTCAAATTGATCCTGTCTCTGCTTATTTTCCCACCAATCGGAGAAATTGCCTTTTTGAATTTCGATATTGGTCCTGTTGATGGATAAGATGTGATCCACGCAGTTATCGAGAAAGGATCTGTCATGGGACACCAGAATAAAGCCGCTCTTGGTGCGGAGATAATCACTGACCAGCTTGCGGGCGTGCATGTCAAGGTGATTGGTCGGTTCATCGATCAACAGAAAGCTGTTTTCCTTCAGAAACAAGGCAGCCAACAGCACTTTCGTCTGCTCGCCGTTGGACAGGGAAGCAAAAGGGCGATATAAGACATCCTCGGAAACCTGCAGCAGGGATAGCTCGCGCATGAGCTCCCATTGGAGGTAGTCCGGAATGATGTCGCCGATGACATCCAGTGTCTGGTTTTCCTTTTGTTCCACGACGAATGGAAAGTATTCGAACTGGACCGTGGATGTGATCGTACCGCTGTAATCGTATTTACCGAGCAGCAGGTTGAGAAAGGTAGTCTTCCCCCTGCCGTTCCGTCCTGTAAATCCCAGCTTCCAATCTGTGTCAATCTGGAAGCTGACGTTTTCAAAAATGTTATCGAAACTGCCTTCGTAGGCGAATGTCAGATTGGTAACTTTTATCAATGACATGAAGAGCCCTCCTGTATGAAAAAAATAGAAAAGCTACAAGAAAGTTACTTTCTTGTAGCTCAAATACATACAGCAAATCCAACCCGAGACAGGGCTAGATAAGGATATCGTTTGAGGGTAAGAGGTAGTAACTTTCTTGCGTATCAAAAGAATAAAACAGGCGAAAAAATCGCTTTTCGTTTTATTTTTTATCAGCAAGAAAAATTACATGTTCCTCTTCAACTCCAGTCATTAAAGTACACCCATCTTACCATACCCCTCTGTACAATTCAACATACCCTTTCTCACCTAGTGGATGTCTCGACCTATTGACACAACCAGAAGAGAGGATTATATTTTGACTGACAAGAGAGTCAATCAAAAAAGACAGAAGCGGGAGGGAAGGAATCGTGCCTCGCACGAAGGAGCAGAACGAAGAAATACGTCTTCGGCGAAAAGAAGCCATCATGAAAGGCGCACTGAGCGTCTACGTGGAGAATGGCTACGCTGCGGCTGATATCGGGGATGTCGCTGAAAGAGCCGGGGTTGCCAGAGGATTGGTGTATTACTACTACAAGGATAAGCGATCGCTGTTTCGTGATCTGTTTTTGCATATGTTTCAATTGTCCAACCTGCACACCCGAAAGCATTTTTCGCAGGAAGGAACGGCAGTCGAGCTGTGCGCGAAATTTGCGACGGTCATGTATCAAAACTTATTTGAGAACTCGGAGCACGTCCTGTTCTTTTTCCGAATGCGGCTGGATCTGCATGAGCTTTTCACACACGAAGAATTGCACAACCTCTTGTGGCGGGACAACAATTTGCAGGTAGTCGTGGAAACGCTCCGGAAAGGGATGGAGGCAGGGGATGTTCGGCAGATGTCTCCTGAGATGCTCACGGAACAGTATTGGGGAGCCATTATGCAAGGAATGGGCTATTTGAAAAGGAAGAGGGAAGCGCTGCTGAAACAAGGCAAAACGCTGGTGGATGCAGAGCAGCTCCTCAAATCGGAAGTAGAGGATGCGACCAAGACCTGCGTCGCCATGCTCAGCCGGAATGCGCGGCCCTGATTCAATCCATACCGGAGGGTGGTACGTTTGCTAAAATTACTGCGTTTCTTGCGGCCTTACCGGTATATGGTCATCATGACCATGGTATTTGTGCTGCTTCAATCGATTGCGAATCTGTATTTGCCGACGTTGATGTCTGATATCGTCAACGAAGGGATCATCAAGGAAAACACAGGCTACATATGGAGAATCGGCGGTCTGATGCTGCTCGTCTCAGCGTTAGGCGCCGTTCTGTCTGTAGCGGCTAGCTATTTGTCTTCCCGTGCGGCTTCGGGTTTTGGGAAACGTCTGCGCAGCAGTGTGTTCAGCCACATCGAGAGCTTCACGCTGCAGGAATTTGACAAGCTGAGCACAGCGTCGCTCATTACCCGGACGACGAATGATATTACGCAAGTCCAACAAGTCTTGAACATGATGCTGCGGATGATGGTGATGGCACCGATGATGTGCATCGGCGGGATCATCATGGCGTTGTCCAAAGATGCCCACCTTTCTCTCGTCATCATCGTGGCCATCCCGATTCTGGCTTTGGCGATTTTTTTGATCGGTTCGAAAGGAATCCCGTATTTTAAAGCGATGCAGACCAAGATCGACAAGCTGAACCTGGTTTTGCGCGAATATTTGACGGGGATGCGGGTCGTTCGTGCCTTTAATCGGACTCGGCACGAGCAGGACCGATTCAACCAGGCAAATGAAGACCTGACCGCGACTGCAATCAAAGCCAATCAGATCATGGCAGGGATGATGCCGATCATGATGCTGATGATGAACGCGACGCAGCTCGCCATCATTTGGTTTGGCGGCTTGCGCATCAGCACCGGTCACATGCAGGTAGGGGATCTCATGGCCTTCTTGCAATATGCCATGCAAATTCTCTTTTCCCTCATGATGGCTTCCATGATGTTCAGCATGGTGCCGAGGGCTTCCGCATCTGCTCTGCGGATTCATGAAGTGCTCGCGACAGACCCCGTGATTTTGGACAGGAAAGAGGCTGCCGCCGTGCAAGGCGGGAACCGAGCGAAAGTGACGTTTGATCAAGTGACGTTCCGCTATCCTGGTGCGGAAAAGCCTGCGTTGTCGTCAATTTCCTTTACCGCGATGCCGGGTCAAGTCACGGCCATCATCGGGGGGACGGGTTCCGGTAAATCGACACTTGTCAGCCTCATCCCGCGTTTCTATGACGTCGAGAGCGGAAGTGTCAAAATCGGCGATGTGGATGTGCGCGATCTGCCGCAGGAGTCGCTACGCTCCAAGATCGGCTTCGTACCGCAAAAGGCTCTGCTCTTCACGGGCACGATCGCGGAAAACATCCGCTATGGGAAGGAAGAGGCGACTGAGGAAGAAGTCCATCATGCTTTGCAGGTAGCGCAGGCTGCGGATTTTGTGGCGGGTATGGAGGATGGGATCGGGACCTTGCTTGCCCAAGGCGGGGCCAATCTGTCCGGCGGTCAAAAGCAGCGCCTATCCATCGCCCGTGCCCTCGTTCGCAGACCGGACGTGTACGTGTTCGACGACAGCTTTTCGGCTCTGGATTTCAAGACAGATGCCAAGCTGCGCGCTGCACTGAAGCATGAGACCGAAAAAGCGACCGTGATTATCGTTGCACAGCGAGTGAATACGGTCATGGATGCGGACCAGATTGTCGTGCTGGACGAAGGCGAGGTTGCGGGGATCGGTACCCATCAGGAATTGCTTGCGACCTGCAGTGTGTATCAGGAAATCGTGAAATCCCAGCTGACGGAGGAGGAAATCGCATGAGTGAAGAACAACGGCGGACAACACCTCCCGGACCACAAGGGGCTGGACCAGGGCCGGGACCCCAAAGGCCGATGGGATTTGGCGGTGGGCCAGGGATGCTGACCATGCCGGGCCAGAAAGCGAAAAACTTCAAGGGAACGCTGCGGCGTTTGCTCGGATATTTGAAACCGTATCGGCTGAAGCTGATCATCGTGTTTTTGACGGCTGCGCTCAGCACAGTCTTTAGCATCCTCAGCCCGAAGCTGCTGGGGAATGCGACGACGACGATTTTCGAGGGCTTCATGGGGAAATGGAAGGGAGTGCCTGGTGCGACGTTCGATTTCTCGGCCGTCTGGCAGATCGTTCTGACCTTGATCGTGCTCTATCTCTTCTCCTCGCTGTTTGCCTATATCCAGCAGTACCTCATGGCTGGCGTCGCGCAAAAGATCGTCTATGCGTTGCGCAAAGAAGTGAATGAAAAGCTGGCGCGGCTGCCTCTCAAATATTTCGATGGGCGCACGCACGGGGAAGTGATGAGCCGTGTCGTCAACGATGTCGATACGATCAGCGGAACCCTGCAGCAAAGTTTGACGCAGATGATCACCTCCGTAATCACATTGCTTGGTGTCATCATCATGATGCTCACCATCAGCCCTCTGATGACGCTCATTGTGCTGGTGACGCTGCCTCTCAGCTTTGTCGTCATCAAGCAGGTAGCGTCTCGTTCCATGCCGCATTTTAAAGGACAACAGCAGGCACTGGGCGCTCTGAACGGCCACGTGGAAGAAATGTACACCGGCCATAAGATTGTCAAAGCGTTTGGCCGTGAAAAGAGGGCTATTGAAAAGTTCGACGAGATCAACGAGAAGCTGTATGAATCCGGCTGGAAGGCCCAATTTATCGCAGGAATCATGATGCCGCTCATGATGTTCGTAGGGAATATCGGGTACGTGCTCGTCAGCGTGGTGGGAGGAGTCCTCGTCACCAGGGGCAGTATATCCATCGGGGATGTTCAGGCATTTATCCAGTACGCTCAGCAGTTTTCACAGCCGATCACGCAAACGGCCAACATCGCCAACATCATACAGTCCACCCTGGTCTCGGCCGAGCGAATCTTCGAAGTGCTCGACGAACAGGAGGAAACGGAAGAAGGGGACGCATCTGCTGTCACATCTGGCCAAAAAGGGCATGTGCGATTTGAGAATGTTTCCTTTGGATACAAGGAAGGCGAACCGCTCATCCGAGGCATGAACATCGATGTGAGCCCGGGCATGAAGGTCGCGATCGTCGGGCCGACGGGTGCGGGCAAGACGACGCTGGTCAATCTGCTCATGCGTTTCTATGAGATCGGAGATGGGCGAATCACGATCGACGGACAGGACATCCGCAGCATGCCGCGGGCGGAGCTGAGGAGGCAGTTCGGAATGGTGCTCCAGGACACGTGGCTGTTCAATGGCACGATCAAGGAAAACATCGCGTACGGCCTTGAGGGAGCGAGTGAAGCGGAGATTGCCCAATCTGCGAGAGCCGCTCATGCGGACCATTTTGTACGCACGCTGCCGGATGGATACGAGACCGTCCTCAATGAAGAAGCGTCCAACATCTCGCAGGGACAGAAGCAGCTGCTGACCATTGCACGTGCTTTTCTCGCTGACCCGGCCATCCTGATTCTCGACGAGGCGACGAGCAGTGTCGACACGCGGACCGAGCTGTTGATCCAAAAGGCGATGGAAGATCTGATGAAAGGCAGAACGAGCTTTGTCATTGCTCACCGTCTCTCTACCATTCGGGATGCGGATCTGATTCTCGTCATGAATCAGGGAACAGTGATCGAGCAGGGAAATCACGAGGAGCTGCTCAAGCAGGACGGATTCTATGCCGATTTGTACAACAGCCAGTTTTCGCAAGAGCAGCAGCAAGTTAGCTAGCAGATTCACCTGAAAGAATGAGCAAAAAAACCACCCTTTTAAAAGAGGGTGGTTTTTTCGCTGCTTACTTCGAGCAGCCGATTATTTTGTTTCGGTGTCAGCGTCTGTATCTGCGTCCTCAGTGGAGCTAGAAGATTCGTCCTTTTTGTTATCTTCATCTGCTGCCTGCAGGTCGTCGATAATCACGATTTTTCCTTCTTCTTGCCAGTTTACATTGGCTTTCAGTTGCTCACTGATAAAGCGCAGTGGAAGGAAAACGCGGCCATTTTTCAAGACCGGTGCGATGTCCAGTGCCACAGTCTTGCCGTCTACGGTTGCTTCTTTTTTATCCAGGTACAGCGTAATGGACTGTTCGCCACGAATGATGACAACTGTGCGAGAGCCTGCATCCCATTTCACATCCGCTTTCAATGCAGCGCTAATGGCGCGTACAGGTACCAAAGCACGGCCGCCTTGGAGGAAAGGAGCTACATCCGTTTGCACCAAATTTCCATCAACAAAAGCTTTGATCTCTTTTTCGCCCGTAGCTTCCAGCAATTCGCCGAGCTTTTTGAACGGAGCATGATCACCTTTTTGATAGGTGCGCTGGAGAAGCTCCAATTGCACTTCCAGAGCTGAGTGCTTGTACGAAGTCTTTTCCAGATCGGCAACCAACTGCTCATACTCCGCTTTTTGCTCGTCCGTGATGTCCGGCGTATGCTTCAGCTCTTGGCGAAGGTCGATCAACTGCTTTTTCAGTTTCACGTCTTTAATGGCGATGTCTATCGCAGTGTCTTCGGAATCATCCGTTTGGGTGTCAGAGGATTCAGTTGTTTCAGAATCTGTAGTTGCCTTTGCTTCTGCTTTTACCTCTGCCTTGGTATGTCCTTTTCCTTTTGTCTCCGTGTCAGCTGCAAATGCAGCCGGGATGCTGGCAGCAAGAATAGTAGCGACCAGTGTAGTGGATACGAGCTTTTTCATCCCCGATTCCTCTCCTTCTAGGTGCGTATGTATGCGTTTTGTGCATATACCAGACGGGGGAAGAGAGGGAAAGGTTGCATCGGTGGTTGTCGAATTTGGAAGATTTTTTTCACCTGCTAATACTCGCAAACTTCCAGACGATTTCCGTCAAGGTCGTAGAAGGCAAAGTACTTGGCCCCGTATTCGCTGATCTCTTCTACTTTCACGCCATGAGAGACCAAGTGGCGATAGGAGGCTTCGGCACTCGGCGCGTAAAAGTTGAAGGAGCAATGTCTGGGCTGGTACTCATTTGGATCATGGGTCAAGAAAAGCGTGATGGACGTATCGGAAAAAGTAACGCTTTGATACTCGCCCTTTTCGCTTCGCCATCCCGGTGTACCTCCCAGAACGGTGATATACCAGTCTAGCGCTTTGTCGACATCGCGGGTAGGGACAAAAACCGTATCGATGCGTTTGAATAGAACAGACATTGCCATCGCTCCTTTCGTTGTTTGGGGAAGGTGATTTTTGCACAACCCTACTCTTCTATATACGGAGCAGTGAGGTAGTTTCCTTTTTTATGTGTTGTCACAATGGAAGTTTCTGTTAAAGTAAGACTGCTTGGGAAAATCGGTAAAGGAAAAGGAGAATTTCGATGCAGCTACATCCGCTGACAGAAGCAGAGGCGAAAGAAATCGTGACCTGGGTGTACCCCGAGCCGTATTCCTTTTACAATGTTGAAGAAAGCGAAGAAGTCATGCGGGAGTTCCTCGATGGTACGTATTTTTCGCTGCGGGACGGGGAGGATCAGCTGATGGGCTTTTTCTGTTATGGAAAAAACGCGCAGGTACCGGCGGGGAGAACGGCAGGCATGTACGAAGGGGAAGACGTGTGGGACATTGGTCTCGGGATGAAGCCGGAATTAACAGGCCGAGGCTTTGGCCGGTCCTTTCTGCAGAAGGGGATCGAGTTTGCCGTGCAGAGATACTCGCCGAGACAGCTGCGGCTAAGTATAGCGTCGTTCAATAAAAGGGCGATCAAACTGTACGAAAACATGGGCTTTCGGGAAGTGGGGTCATTTCCGAGCAAAGAGGTCACGTTTCGGGTGATGACAAAGGATGTGTAGCTTGGGGGAAATCTATCAAAAGAGCCAATCCGACTCGATTATTGGCCTTTCGACTCATAGGGTTTCCCCATGCTCTTCATGTATGATGGTGATATGGTACCATTTGGCAAGCGAAACGGGTCGAATGGGGGAGAAAGAGGAGGGTAAGGGGTCACAAGCATGCGCGCGAAAACGAACAACAAAAACAAAATCACGATGCTCATCATCGCTCTAGTCGTGCTGGCAGCCGCTGGATTTATCGGGAGCCGGCTGTTTGGAGGGGTGTCCGTCGCAGAAGGTTACTTGTATGAAGAAGAGAACCGCATGATCTTTGCTACGGTAACACCAGGACAGGATCAGACAAAGGTAGAGGTCATCGACACATACGTAGAGACAGATGACAGCGTCCCGGTCCTCAAAACCGATACATATGCGTACACAGGAGCAATAGACGGTGAAAAGCTGGCGCTCCGTACGCAGTCCAAGGAAACGGTAACCGCCACGGTCAGTGCGAAGGAACTGGTTTTCCAAAGCCCCTTGAAGGAGGGCGGACAAGCTGCGCCCACTCTCGCAGCAAGCCAGAAAGCCATCTACCAGACGCAGCTTGCGGCTATGACGAAGCGCATCAATGAACTGGCAGAGGTGAAGAAAAAAGAGGTTGCCGAGAAACGCGCAAAGGAAGAAGCGAGGGTCCAATTCGCCAAGAAAGTGGAAAAGACGGACAGACTCGGAGCCGACCTCGTAGAAAATGCGCAATATTTGACAGATCTGCAGTTCTCCGATGAGGCTTCGGTGTACCAAGACCATGCCACCGAGCTCCAGGGGCTCTTGGAGGAGATCAAGCTGTACGCGGGTCAGCCGGCGTTGCAAAAAACAGAGTATGAGCTCATGAAAGAAACCGTCGGGGCGATGAAGGTTCTCGTTGATGGCGTGAGCGCGATGGACGCGAGCATCAGCGACAAGAAAAAGCGCATGACGGACATCATGGGCGTGCTGGAAACAGACGTGGCGGATGCAAAAGCGACCTGGGAGGAGATCAAGGCGAGCGCCCCCAAATCCGATGAGCGCCAAAAGGCGTTTGATGCAGCCGTGAAAGCGGCCACAGATGCCATGGAGCAGGCGAAAAAACGGATGTCCGCCATCGAAAGCGAAAAGGCCGCGGCTGCGCAAAAAGCCGCGAAGCTTTACGGAGAGGCAAGTGCACTGCTGAAGAAGGCAGCGCCGAAATAGGAGTGGGTACCCCTTTCTTGCAGCAGTTGATCAAGAAAGGGGTTTTTTCTTGCATTGATAGAGGGTTTTCAGATCAACTTACTTGTATTATCCTAAAGAGAGAACAATGAGTCTCAACCAGCGTCTTCCTAGGAGGTTCACAATGAGCGTCTATCAAAATATAACCGAGCTGATCGGAAATACCCCTCTTGTAAGGCTGAGCAGGATTGTTCCGTCTGGCGCAGCAAACGTATATGTAAAGCTGGAAAAGCTGAATCCTTCAGGCAGTGTAAAGGACCGCGCTGCCTACAATCTGATCCTGACGGCTGAGCAGGCAGGGCTGATCGAGCCGGGGGATACCATTATCGAGCCGACCAGTGGGAATACAGGCATCGGGCTGGCCATGAACGCAGCGGCGAAAGGCTATAAAGCGATTCTCGTTATGCCGGACAACATGTCCAAGGAGCGAATCAACCTGTTGAAAGCGTATGGGGCGCAGGTCGTACTGACTCCGAGTGAGCTGCGGATGCCAGGTGCGATCGCCAAGGCAGAGGAGCTGCAAAAGGAAATCCCGCGCAGCTTCATTCCCCAGCAATTTGAAAACAAAGCCAACCCCGATATACACCGCGTGACGACCGCAAAGGAAATCTATGCGCAGATGGATGGCCAATTGGATGCATTCGTTGCGACAGCGGGAACGGGAGGAACGATTACAGGCACGGGGGAAGCGCTCAGAGAAAAACTCCCGGATCTTTACATCGCCGTAGTCGAACCAAAAGGCTCTCCGGTCTTGTCGGGTGGCAAGCCGGGGCCGCACAAGCTGGTCGGCACCAGCCCGGGCTTTGTCCCTAAAATTCTCAACACCAGCATCTACGACGAAATCATGCAAATTGCCGACGAGGATGCGCTGGAGACCATGAAGCTGTTGGGGGCCAAAGAAGGCATCCTGGTAGGGCCGTCCTCGGGTGCGTCTGTATTCGCGGCTATTGAAGTGGCGAAGCGTTTGGGCGAGGGGAAACGAGTCGTGTGCATCGCCCCGGATTCGGGAGAGCGTTACTTGAGCATGAATTTCTTCTAACAAAAAGAACGGGCAGGGAGCCGCGAAGCTCTTTTGCCCGTTCTTCTTTTTCTTGTATCCGAAGGGAGCTGCGCCGAGGCGCACTCTTTTTTAATTCGTAACGACTGCTTCCTGATTGCGCTCCTGATAGGCGAGCAGAGCACCGATGAACAGTTGCCCGGTCTGCAGCATGGAGCGCTCATCCACATCGAATTTCGGATGGTGATGCGGATAGTTCGCTTGAATGTCCGGGTTGCGTCCTCCTACCATGAAGAAGGTAGCAGGTCGTTCCAGAGCAAAGTACGAGAAGTCTTCTCCCCCCATACCTGGAGGCATGTGGATGACGCCTTCTTCACCGAACAGTTTTTTCGCCTCGGACACCACATGAGCGGTTTCCGTCGGATCGTTGTAGGTCGCAGGATAGCCGCGCTGATAGTTGATTTCTGCGCGAGCCCCGACAGCCTGGCAGCTGGCTTCGACGATGCGGATGAGGGAGGCTTCGACTGCGTCGCGCACTTCTTCATCGTAGGTGCGGACCGTACCTTTGAGCCGTACCTGATCGGGAATGACGTTGAACGCTTCTCCGCCACCGACGAAGGAGCAGACCGACAGGACCACCTGCTTCAGCGGATCGACCTGGCGGCTGGCGACTTGCTGGAGGTTCATGACCACCTGACTGCCGAGAACGATTGGATCGATGGAGGTATGCGGGTAAGCACCATGGCCGCCTTTTCCATAGAGGGTGATCTCAAAACCGTCAGCGGCTGCCGTCACATGTCCGGTACCGATGCCGACCTGTCCCACAGGCAGATCGGAGGCGACGTGTGCACCGTACACGACATCGACACCTTCGAGGCAGCCTGCCGCGACCATGGCTTTGGCACCGCCAGGAGGGAGCTCTTCGGCAAACTGATGGAGGAACACGACGTTGCCAGGCAGCTCGTCGCGAATCTCGCTCAGGACCTGCGCCACACCCAAAAGTCCGGCGGTATGAATGTCGTGTCCGCACGCGTGCATGACACCTGGGATGCGGGACTTGTACTCCACTTCTTTCTCGTCCTGGATAGGCAGAGCGTCAAAATCGGCACGTAGAGCAACCGTTTTCCCAGGCTTGCCGCCGCGAAGCAATCCGACGACACCCATGCCACCTACGCCGGTCTTGACTTCAAGGCCAAACGATGCCAGCTTGTCAGCCACTTTTTTCGCCGTGTTTTCCTCTTGAAAGGAAAGCTCCGGGTACATGTGCAAATCACGTCTGAATTGAACGAGCTCGGGATAAATCTCCTGCAATCGGGCAAAAAGCTTTTCACGCACGCTACCCACTCCTTTTGGCAGAAAAAGATTTATGTAACGCCTCCATTATAGGAATATTCAGAAATGGTTTTCAATCTATATTTGTTGTGCATAGACTTGTCCATATCGCGGTGCAAACGCAATTGCTGTCGAAGTAAACAGATAATTGCAAAAGTTGCACGATAGATGGGGAAACGAGCATCATCGGGGTCATGTCACTCGCGGTGGCAAAGGGACAGTCCGTCACCCTGACGGCAGACGGGGCGGATGCGGCGGAGGCCTTGGATGCGCTGGAGCAAGTCTTGGCGGCCGCAGAATAGGGCTGGAGGTAGCCGGTTCTCCTCAAAGTGGACATATTCAAAACAGATAGACTAGAATGGAGTGGTGCCGATTTTAGAAGAAAGGCAATGGTCGAGGAGAACATGGTTACTTCCTGTAAGAAAAACAATCGGGTTCTGATTATCTTGCTAGTGTCTGGAATGCTGATCTTTACGATGACGTGTGTGAGCATTGCAGCATCCTACTACAATACGATTCAATCCGTCCGCCTTTCCGTTGCTAACCAGAGCATGAAGGCGGCTTCTTTTGTGGCGAGTCGTCTGGATACAGGTGCCTATCAATCCTTTCTCAAAAAACCTGTGAAGGATACCGAAGCATTTAGGCGGCTGGAGCAACAGCTGGCAGAGGCGAGAGAGCAATTCGGGGCACTGTACATTTACATCTCAAAGATCGATGCAGATCTCCAAGGCGGGCGAGTCATGGCGGCGGCACTGCCCCCAGGGCAAATCTTGCAAATCGGCGAGCCCTGCTACATCAACGCGCAGCAAATCAGCTTGATCAAGAGCGGGCAAACCTACTATTCTGACATCATTTCCGATCCTGTCTACGGAGAATACATGTCCGCAGGCGCACCTCTGCTGGGCGAACAAGGGCAGCTTCTAGGGATCGTAGGGGTGGACATGGACCTTCAATCCGTGAACAGCATCGGAAGTGATGTCGTGAAACGCAGTCTTCCCATTTTTCTATTTCAAGGATTGTTTGTCGCCGTGCTTGTATTTGTCATCTTGGGGCTGCAGCGTTGGTATCAACGTGAGCTGAAGGCGGCTGTAGGGGACGCGGAGCAGACGTACCAGGATGAACTGCGCTCCGTGATCGCGTCGATTCGCTCCATCCGCCACGACTTCGTGAATCACATGCAGGTGCTGTACGGGTTGATAGAATGCGGATATTTCGATAAGGCACGCGAGTACGTCCAGTCGCTCATCAAAGAGACAAAGGTGCTGGATATCACGGTCCGCGTTTCCCATCCAGCCTTGATGGTCTTGTTCCATACGAAATGGGAGCAGGCCAAGTCACGTCATATCGTCATGCAATTTGCCGAATGCCCGGATGCATTTGAGCAGATCCCGTCGATTGACCTGGTGAAAATCCTTTCCAACCTGATCGATAATGCAATGGAAGCGGCTGCTGGAGCGAGCCAGGAAAAATGGATTCGAATCAGCTGCAGGCAAGAGGAGAACGAGTACGTCTTTGAGGTCGAAAACACGGGGCCGGACATTTCACCAGAACAGATGGACAAGTTGTTTGAGTATGGCTTTTCCACCAAATCGGCTAGCAAAGGCACTACCCGAGGCGCTGGACTTTGCATCGTTTCGGGAGCGGTAAAAAAGCACAAAGGGACCATACAGGTGCAATCAAACGCAGGGATCACGAAGTTTACGGTACGCTTGCCGATCCGTTACAGTTAGATCAGCGACGTGATTCGATAAGTGGAATAGTTCGAACGAATGGGATATTCGTGCTAACACGACTTGTTTCGACAATAACGAGCTAGGACTTTTGGGGGGAACGCCCTGAAAGGATTTGTCAGACCCGTTTCTGGTCTGCTCGTCGAGATAGGTCGTGTTTCACATGGATAAAAATCGTTCTAGTTGAGAAGTGTTTTTTGTCGAATAAAAAAATTTGGTAATATTCATGTATCATGTGATAATTGTGAATAGTCGGACTGGGGGAACTTGAAATTCCGGCAAATCACTAGATAGAGAAGAGGGTGAACGCAGTGAAGAAAGGCAAGAAGCTATTATCCATCCTATTTTCTTCCTCACTGGTCCTGAGCGGCATTGCGGCGGTTCCAGCGACAGGGATGGCCAAGTCAAAGGACAAGCCGCCGCTTGAAGTGGATTTGTCCACAGTGAACATGGATCGTTTGGTTAAAGCCTTGATCGACCAAGGTGAAATCGACGAGGACGCCGACCAGGAAGAGATCAACAAAGCTGTGGAGAAGTTTTTGAGAGACAAGAAAGTTCCCCACGGCATTGATGACTCCAGCTCCTTCGGGAAAAAAGCAAGCAAAACCCAGCTTTCGGCAGTATCAAAGGCAGCAAGCAAAGTATCCAAGCTCAAAGATGACAAGCAAGTGCGCGCTTCCAAGCGGGTACATACGGATAATCTGGTGATTGCCCTGGTCGAGTTCAATGATCTGGAGCACAACCAGGTGCCAAAACAAAGCGATTCCTTGTGGACGGCAGACTTCGACCAAAAGCACTACGAGGAAATGCTGTTCGATCGTAAAGGCTATACGACTCCTGAAGGGATAAGCATGACCACGATGGCCAAGTACTACTACGAGCAATCGGGTGAGACATGGACCGTGGATGGGGTTGTCACTCCGTGGTTGACTGCCGAAAAAGATAAGAAATTCTACGGTGGAAACGATGAAAACGGCAACGATGCCAACCCACGCGATCTGGTCGTCGAGACACTGGAATCTGTAGGGGATGCCATCAAGGGTCATGAAGAAGAATACGACCAACGCGACCCGTATGACTTGGATGGAGACAGCGATCTGATGGAGCCGGATGGCATGCTGGACAACCTGATGCTGGTTCACTCCGGTATTGGTGAAGAGACTGGGGAAGATGCGGATGCGATCTGGTCTCACCGCTGGACTCTGAAAAAGCCGACAGAAATTCCAGGCACCAGCCTGAAAGCTTACGACTACATGATTCAGCCTGAAGATGGCGCACCCGGCGTATTCGCACATGAATACGGACACAACCTGGGACTGCCAGATCTGTATGACACGACAAGACTGGGACATGATTCGCCGGTTGGCGCATGGTCGCTGATGTCTTCCGGAAGCCATACAGGTAAGATCTTCCAAACCCAACCAACCGGATTTGATCCTTGGTCCAAAATGATGCTGCAGGAAATGTATGGGGGCAAGTGGATTGAGCCGCAAGTCATCAATTACGGAGACCTGAAAAAACGGAAAAAGCAGGCTTCGCTCTACGATGGCAGCAGCCTCGATGAAGATGGCAAAGTCATCAAGCTGAATATGCCGCAAGTAGAGAAGACACCGCCGGTTCAACCGAAAGACGGCGATTATTCTTACTTCTCCGATGAGGGCGACAATCTGAACACGAAGATGACTTCGGAAGTGATCGACCTGACAGGCGCCAGCTCCGCATCGATGAGCTTCGACTCCTGGAGAGCGATCGAGACCGGGTACGACTACCTGTACGTGAACGTGATTGATGTCGACTCAGGTGAGAGCACAACAGTAAAAGAGTACGATGACGAAACCAAAGGCTGGGATAAGGAAGAAATCAGCCTGAACGATTTCGCTGGCAAAAAGATTCAAGTCGAGTTCAACTACGTGACGGATGGCGGCTTGGCGATGTCCGGCTTCTATCTGGATAATTTTGCAGTCACAGCAGACGGCGAAGTAGTCTTCTCGGATGATGCAGAAGGCGACCAGGGATCCGATTATCGCGAGAAGTTCCTATACTTTCTAGAGAATAGGAACTTCGGAATAGGAACTTCGATATCAAAGGGCGAATTCCAGCACACTGGCGGCCGTTACTAGTGGCGTAGTCGATGCGCATCAGGAAGTTCGTTACTGGAATAACGATGAGGGCAACGAGGAGGCCATTGCCGACTCCCGTTACCAAGTGAACGATGCGGCATTCAGCCCGAACAAAACCTCCGGCATGGATCTCGACTACATTCTCGGCACGATGGATTACGAGCCGCTGAAAGGCATTACCGTATTCAAAGACAGTGATGATTACACGATGCCGGAAGTTCCGGAAATCGGAAAAATCCTGCCGAAGATCGGTCTGCAAATCAAATTAATTCGTGTGTCCAAGAAATTCACGAACGCACAGGTCGAGTTCTCCATCAAAAAATAAGAGGTCAATCGCAGAGGAGGATACAGCGCCCATCCGCGGGCTTGTATCCTCTTTTGCATTTCTTTACGAATCGCTTTTACGAATCTAGCAGCCTTTCCGCATCCTGCTCCAATTGATAGGTAACAGCTTGTTTTTTTGATAGCCTATGGCATGTCTTCCTTTCTCTCATATAATACAGCATCCAAAGAGAAGACATGTTTCGCAGTCTGCCTAGTAAATAGATGGAATGGCACCAAAAAATAAGATGAAATGTTCCCCCCTGCTGCGGCAGGGGGTTTTTGCTGAGAGTGATTGGCCAAAATCAACTGAGCGAAGGGCTTGGTCATTGGTCTAAGCCCGGATTTTTCGCAATAGGTTATATCAATGAACGACAAGCTGCCAAAAGGAATCGCGTGAAAAGGAGACAACCATTTGAACGAGCACAAACGAGCCTTCGCGACTCGGCGGCTGGGGGGGAATGGTACATGCTGCACATTGTCGCTTGTATTAAACAAGTGCCGGACACGAAGATCATCAAAATGAATCCGAAGACCAACACGATGGATCGTGCAAGTGCACCCGCGATCCTAAACCCGTATGATGCGCATGCGGTCGAGGAAGCAGTGAGGCTGAAGCATAGGTATGGCGGTGTGGTCTCCGTCGTGACGATGGGACCGCCGCCAGCAGTCAAGGCGATACGGAAGTGCATCGAGATCGGGGCTGATGCCGGCTACCTGATCACCGACAGGGCTTTTGCCGGGGCGGATACACTCGCTACGAGCTATGCAATCACCAAGGCGATTGAAAAGATATCTGAGACGCAGCCTGTAGACCTGGTGATTTGCGGCAAGATGACGATCGACGGAGACACAGGGCAGGTAGGCCCGGGCATCGCGAGGAGACTTGATATTCCCCCGCTGACCAGTGTCAAAAAAGTCGTGGAAGTGAACAAGGCGGAAGGATACGCGATCGTCCACCGCAAGCTGGAGGATGGCTACGAAGTCATTCAATCCTCTTTGCCGTGTCTCTTTTCCGTGGAAAAGGAAATCAACGAAGTCCCGTATTCGCCATTGCCCAATATGCTCAGGGCTGCTCGCTACAACCCCGTCATATGGGCAGTGGATGATCTGGGGGAAATCGACCGGACCCTTCTCGGCCTAAAAGGCTCGCCAACGATTGTGGCAAAGGTATGGCCGCCAGAAAAGCCAAAAGGGGGAGAGATGCTGGACGGTTTGCCGAAGGAGCAGGTGTCGCGCCTCATGGAGATCCTGCAGGAGAAACAACGATTGTTCCGTGTTAAGGAGGGGCAGGTATGAATCTGGAGGAATATTGCGGCATCTGGGTGTACTTGGAGGTGAACGATGGGAGGATTGCGCCAGTATCCCTTGAGCTTTTGGGGGCAGGGCGCCAGATGGCAGACAAAAGGGGCGTGCCTCTCGCCGGCCTCTTGATCGGTGATGGCGTGAGGGAGCTTGCCAAGACTGTCTTTCCTTATGGCGCAGACCAGGTCTACGTGTACGATGAGCCGATTTTTCACGATTACCGGACAGAATCCTACATGCGTGCCGTCATTGAATGCGTGAACAAGCACAAACCGGAAATCATTCTGTACGGAGCGACTTCTACAGGAAAGGACCTGGCGAGCGCAGTCGCTACAGACCTCGAGACAGGACTCACAGCAGATACGACGATGCTCGATGTCAATGCAGAAACAGGTCTTTTGGAAGCCAGCCGACCTGCGTTTGGCGGCAATATCATGGCGACCATCCTATGCAAGAAGCATCGTCCGCAGATGGCGACGGTCCGTCCAAAAGTGATGAAGGCATTGGAAGCGGATCCTTCCCGAACGGGGGAAATCTTCGAAGAAAGGATCTCGCTGAAGGAAGATGACATCCGTACGAAAGTGCTGAAGATCGTCCGAGAGACCAAGGAGAAAGTGCGGCTGGATGAGGCGGATGTGATCGTTGCTGGCGGAAAAGGACTCGGCAGCAAGGAAGGCTTTGCCCTGATCCACCGCTTTGCAGAGAAGATCGGGGCCACGGTGGGGGCCAGCCGGGATGCCGTCGAAGCCGGATGGATCGACCATGCGCATCAGGTTGGGCAGACGGGAGTGACCGTCACGCCGAAAATTTATTTCGCCATCGGAATATCGGGAGCGATTCAACATTTGGTCGGGATGCGAAATTCCGGACTGATCATTGCAATCAATAAAGATCCAGACGCGCTCATTTTCCAATCGTGCCACTACGGAATTGTAGGCGATGCTTTTGAAATCGTGCCTTTATTAATGGAAGCGTTTCAAACGGAGCCGGACAGGGAGGTACAATATGGCGGAAAAGTTTGATGTGATTGTGGTCGGAGCAGGTCCGGCGGGCACAGCATGCGCTTACACATTGGCCAAAAAGGGCGTGAATGTTCTGCTGATGGAGCGGGGAGAATACCCAGGCTCCAAAAACGTGATGGGAGGCGTTTTGTACCGCAAGACGATGGAGGATATCATCCCGGGTTTTTACAAGGAAGCGCCTGTAGAGCGGCCCATCGTCGAGCAGCGGTTCATGATGCTGGATAAAGAATCGGCGGTCAATTTCAGCTACAAAGGGATGGAATGGGCGCAGGAGCCGTACAACAACTTCACCGTGCTCCGCGCAAAATTCGATCAATGGTTTGCCGATAAAGCAGTGCAGGAGGGAGCTCTGCTCCTCAATGAGACGGTTGCGCTCGAATGCATCATCGAAAATGGCAAAGTCGTAGGGATCCGCACTGACCGACCGGATGGGGATGTGTATGCGGATGTAGTCGTCCTGGCTGACGGCGTCAATTCGCTCCTCGCCAAGTCGCTTGGCTTTCACAAGGAGTTCCGCCCAGACGAGGTTGCCCTCGCGGTAATGGAGGTACTGAAGCTGGACCGGAAAATCATCGAGGACCGCTTCAATCTGGAGGGTGACCATGGCTGTACGATCGAGATTTTTGGCGACTCGACCAAAGGAATCCTCGGTACGGCCTGGCTGTATACCAACAAGGACAGTTTGAATATCGGCGTCGGGACGATGCTCTCCGGGCTGATCAAAAACAAGATCAAGCCGTATGAGCTCTTGGATTACGTGAAAAATCACCCGATGATTCGTCCGTACATTCAAGGGTGCGAGCAACAGGAATACTTGGCGCATCTCATCCCCGAGGGCGGCTATCGCTCGATGCCCAAAGTGGTGGGGAACGGGGTGATCGTGGTAGGTGACGCCGCTCAATTGGTCAATGCGATTCACAGGGAAGGCTCCAACATGGCGATGGCTTCTGGCGTTATGGCCGCAGAAACGATCATGCAGGCGCGTGAGGCCGGAGATTTTTCAGAGCGCATGCTTGATTCCTACCGCACGAATCTGTTGAATAGCTTCGTGGGGCAGGACCTTAAAAAATACAAGGATGCCACTCATCACTTCGAGAAGTTCCCGCAGTACTTCGAGCAGTACATTCCCATGGTGAACAAGGCAGCCAGCCAGATGTTCACCGTGGACGGCACTTCCAAATGGACCAAGCAGAAAAAGATCTGGAGCGAGCTTGGGACTGCCAAGGAAAAATGGAAAATGGCTCGCGATCTGATGAATGCATGGAGGGTGATGAAGTGATGTCAGATATCCCCAAAGGGCAGTCGATCGAAGAAAAACAATACCTGGTCCGTTTCAAGGCCGATACGCAGTCACATCTGCACGTACTCAGTGCAGATGTTTGTGCAACCCAATGTCCCGATAAGCTATGTACCATTTTTTGCCCGGCTGAAGTATACAAATGGGAAGAGGTGCGGATGCATGTGGGATACGAAGGGTGTCACGAATGCGGAAGCTGCCGGATTGGCTGTCCCTATGAAAACATCAAGTGGGAGTACCCAAAAGGCGGTCACGGAATTATCTTCAGACTCGGTTAATGGGCGGGGATGTGCCATGATCCAGGAGGGCGACAAAGTCGTTTTTCTCAAAGATGGAGTTCGGGGAATTGTCATCCGTGTCGAAGAAGACCGTTGCCATGTTTTATGGGAGGATGAGTTTGTCAGCTGGGAGAAGAAAGAGTGGCTGCGACTGGAGCCGATGGAAAAGAAAGAACAGCGGGAGTAGTTCGCCCGCTGTTCTTCAGATTCGAGAGGTCACCGAAGCTCGTAAGGCAATGGCAGCGCCTTTTGCCCCGTGATTCGGTAACAGCCCAGGATCGGCTGTGGTGATGCGAGGGATAAGATGAGGTATGCTGCATCTGTATAATAGGCGTACGCTATGTCCTCAAGGGAAGGAACGGGAGGCGCTGTGGGATGAGAGTGATAGATCCCCACCAGCGTCTCGCCTTTTAGCGCCATCCTTTGAAAAACCTTTTGAATGTGACGAGGGTCCATAGCAAAGGCTACGGGGCTCTTTTCAATGTTTTCCATTCGCCAGATGGTTTCCGCACAACCGCTTCTCCCGGAAAGAAGTCCACAGGCTTCTGCGGGGCGTTCTTCCATACAGTGTCTGACCATCTCCTGCCAGATTGAATGGGAAATCAGGAATGAGCTACTGTGATGATTAGCCTTGCCAGCGCCTGCCGCAGCATCCCCCGGAAGTTCTGGGTTGCACGTAAGGCTGGACATTTTGGACTGGGCTGTTTTTTGGCAGCGGAGTCATGGGACGCGGCTGTTGAGCCATGGGTCTTGTCGTGGGTTGCTGTATGGGGCGGACTGGCATTTGCTGACGATATTGCTGATAGTAAGCGCGTAGTTGTTCGGGTGTCATGGTATTCCCTCCCTTTTGTACTGTACTATGTTTTATTCATGGAGCAGTCTCATGGGAACGGCATTCGCACATCGGCTGCACATCACCGAAACGGATTGAATGTATTTCCGTTATTCGCGTGAGGTGGCAATGGAAAGTTCGCAGGGATGGAGTTCGAAGTTTGCTGGATCGGTTTCGCAGTCTGCTGGATCGGTTTCGCAGGTAGCGCCTGCTGAGTATTGACTGGGGTTCCCTGAGGAGAATAGGAACTTGGCATCTGGCTCAGCATTTTGTTCGCTCGGGCTTCTTTATGCGTGAAATCTTTGATGGCCTGTTTGTATTTCTCCTCCTTGTCTTGCAGCTCTTTTACCAGCTGCTTGAGTCCATCCACCGTCTTTCTAAGGACCTTCTCCTGTGTTGCTACCTGCTCCAGCTCTTTTTCTTTGGCACGCATTTGCTGCTGATGCTGCTGCTCTTTTGCACTTGTTTGGCCGAGCAATTTCTGATAACGATCCTCTGCCTCCTGCGCATTCGAGAGAGCCTCAGACAGGTGCTTGATTTTTCGCTCGTATTCATCTGATTTGTGCTGCTCTTCTTCCAGTTGTTTTTGGATCGTCACCATTTTTTCGTTCCATTCGGACTGTGCTGTCAAGGCGAGCTGCAGTTCTTCATCACGTTTGTCGAGGGCGAGTTTCCACTCCTGAGCCTTGTTTTCCCACTGTGAAGCGGCTTCGAGCTGCAGAGTAATCGCTGCAAGCTGCTGGGAAGTCGTTTCGAGCTCTTGATGCAGATGCGTTTCTCGCTGTTGGGCAGCTTCAAGCTGTTCCACAGTCGAATCGAGTTGTTTGGAAGCATCCTCCAGCTCCTGGAGCAGCTGCGCTTCACGTTGCTCGGCCGCGTTGAGCTGTTCCGTAGCCGCATCGAGCTGTTGGGAAGCATCTTCCAGCTTCTGGAGCAGCTGCGCTTCACGTTGCTCGGCCGCGTTGAGCTGTTCCGTAGCTGCATCGAGCTGTTGGGAAGCAGCCTCCAGCTCCTGAAGCAGTTGCGTTTTTTGTTGCTCGGCAGCATCGAGCTGTTCCAAAGTCGCTTCAAGCTGCTGAGAAGCAGCCTCTCGCTCTTGGATGAGTTGCGTTCCGCGTTGCTCCGCCGCCTCAAGCTCTTGAGAAGCAACTTCGAGGTCTTGGAACAGCGCCGCTTCACGCTGTTGAGATGCTTCGAGCTGTTCAGCGTTCGCTTCGAGTTCTTGGGAGGCTGCTTCGAGGTCTTGGAGCAGCGCCGCTTCACGCTGTTGTGATGCTTCGAGCTGTTCCGAAATCGCTTCGAGCTCTTGGGAGGCGGCTTCGAGGTCTTGGAGCAGCGCCGCTTTACGCTGCTCGGCTGCATCGAGCAGTTCCGAAATCACTTCGAGCTGTTGGGAAGCAGCCTCCAGCTCTTGATTGAGTTGCGTTTTTTGTTGCTCGGAAGCCTCGAGCTCTTGGGAGGCGGCTTCCAGGTCTTGGAGCAGCGCCGTTTCACGCTGTTGTGATGCTTCGAGCTGTTCCGAAATCGCATCGAGCTGTCGGGAAGCAGCCTCCAGCTGGTGGATGAGTTGCGTTTCACGTTGCACCGCCGCCTCGAGCTGCTCGGAAATCACCTCTGACTGCTGGGAGGCAGCTTCGAGGTCTTGGAGCAGCTCACTCTCACGCTGTTGAGCAGCTTCGATTTGTTTAGAAGCAGTCTCGAGCTCCTGAAGCAGCTTGGCTTCACGGTTATGAGCGGCTTCTAGCTCAAGCGACACTGCTTTCAGGTTGATTTCTTGTTGTTCCTTCCAGTCCGTCTGAGAGGAGCGGGCCTCTTGAAGTTCCTCTTCCCGTTGATCGTAAGCGAGCTTCCACTCCAAAGCTTGCTGTTTCCAAGACAAACCGGCTTCCTCTAATTCGGAAAGCTCTTGAAGCAGCTGTGCATCTCGCTGGCCAGCAGCCGAAATCTGGTGTTGAGCTGCTTCGAACTTGCTCTTCCAATGATTCTCCTGTTCTTGTAGCTCGTTGATCATGATCTCTTGATCCGCTACCAGCTGGATGAGTGCTGATTCTCGTATCGTGGCGTTCTCTAGTTTCCCATGAGCTTCATCGAGCTGTTCATGAATCGCTTCAGCAGCGGGGGCGTTCTGTTCCAGCTGTCTCTGCAAGGAATGGATGATGTCCTGCCACTCAGCTTCTTTTTGCTCGTATTGCTCCAATCTGTGACGAAGGGTTTCTAGGCCTTGGTGGAGAACCGTTTCTTGCTCCTGATAACGAGTGATGACGTTATCCTTTTGTTTGTTGGCGAGCTCAATTTCGGCAGCCTGCTTCTCGTAGGCGGCAAGCTTAGCTTCCAGCTGCGTCGTCAGATTCTGATACCTTGCTTCCAGGGCCGAGAGTTGAGCCAGATGCTCTTCGTTTTGCGCCTGAAGGGCTTCTTCGTCCATTTTTGGCGTGTCCCTGGCTTCAAGCAGTTCTGCTTTGAGCTCCTCGGTAGCCTGCTTCCATCTGACTTCCCGCTCCTTGTAGGTAGCGATCGTTTTATCTCGCTGTTCCAACAGGTTTTGATGCTTTTCTACCTTATCTTTAAGCTGTTCCAGCTGGCTTTCCGTCCGGGACAGTTTTTGCTTCCATTCCTGCTCATTCACTTGCAAGGTCAGGATGGCATCGTCGTATCGATCGGCAAGCTCTTGGTGGGCTTGCTCTCTTTCCAGCAAGGCTTGCAGCTGCTCTTGCAGCTGAGCAATTTCCAAACTGTACTGGTTTGCTTTGGCTTCATAGTAGTACGCTTGTTTTTTCAACAACAGCAGTTTTTCATTTCCGCTTTTCCCTTTGCGGGTACTGCTCGCGACACTGCTGCCAGTGCTGGAGGTCCTTTTTTTGAGCACGTGTTGTCCTCCTTTTTTCATATAGGTATCCACTATAGACATATGTAACGGATCGGGATTGGTGCCTGTATGGCTCGAGGGTACTGCGCAGAGAGGAAAAGAAAAAGAAAAGACGGGAGAAGCCATGGCCTTCTCCCGCCAGAACGCATTTTGTCATGCTGATTTTGGAAATGGAATTAAGGAGTGGTGATGACGATATCTCCGAAGGTGACGCAATCGGCAACCAGAAGTTGTTCGTCCGGAACGACTGTGACCGTTGCGGAGAACACGAGAACGCCGGAGGCATCGGTCAGGGTCAGGATGATGACGTCTGGCAGTCCGAGAGCTGTTTCGGCTACTGTCAGCGAATACGTCAGTGTATCTTGAACGCCAGTGGAGGTGAACGTTCTGACACCTGTACCCGATACGGTGAGCCCTGTCAGGATCGCGATACCTGGCAGGACGGTGATGCACGTAGGCGAGCTGATGGACGTCGGCGAGAAGCTGAAACTTTGATCGCCAGGGAGTACATCAGGCAGAATATTATCAAAGAAGTTAAAGGTAAACGAGCTGCTGGACGGATCGCAAACAGGGCAGATATCTGCGATGAGCTGGATGGTTCCGACTGCGAGAGTAAGAGGAATACCGATGGATACGGAGATGTTTGGTACCAGAGCGTTCACGGATGCCTGGCAATCGCAGTTCGCTACAGGGAAGATCGGCGGGCATTGTGGCGGGAATACGAACGGCGGGCAACGGAAGGAAGGGGTTGGAGATGGAACAGGAATGCTGTTTGGACGAGGAGAGCAGAACTTGGCGAGAACTTCCAGTTTCACTTCCATTTCTACCTGGATCTCTACGCACACGATGACGTCGAGTTGGACCATGCCGCCCAGGAGGACATTTCCGGTTGGGTTGCACTCGATCGCGCTGATGCGGCAAACGATGTTGTTCTCGTCGAGTGGTTCAGGCAGGCACAACACAACTTCCTGGTCGAACTGAACGGTTGTCGTAAAATCGCACAGAGGAGTACTGTCCGCAAAAATACGAACAAGTACGTCTGCACCGAAAATGAATCGAACGACACCTACGCGAACGGTGGTTCCACTGACGACGATATTTTCGCGGCGAATGTTGACGATGTTGCAGCTAGGACCGGGCGATACCGGCTCAACGCAGGAAATGGTGATGTCTTGACCTGCACGAATGGCTGCGTCTACCAGAGCTCGACAATCGTCGGGAATGGCAACCTTGTTACGGTAGCTATTGGCGAGAACGACCCAGTCATACACCTTGTTGACGCGAATGCACTCTGGCTGCAGGTTGTTGGAAATCGGAGGAGTGGCGGTGGGCGTCGGTGTAGGGAGCTGGCGACCCTTGATGGGCTTCACTTGATTCACCGTATGAATCCTTCCTTTCCTAGGGGATTTGCTTTGCAGTTACATACTATGTGGGCAATAGGAAATTTGCTTGTCATCAAATGCCTATTTTTAGGTGATTCCCATGCTAAAACGGAATGTGGAACCGCTGGAAGAACCAGCTGTCGTCGAATTTTCTCTGGGCGAGGTAACGAATGCGCTGAGCGGCTGCTCCATGAGTCAACACGTCGTCATCGATCTCGGAGGCTTTCGCGTAGACGATGAGTTTTTTCGTAGCTGCAATCCGTGACTCGCTGAAATGACTGTAGGCCATTCTCAGCATATTGTAATAAACGTGCTCGTGTACGACGGTGTAGGGATGCGATTGTCGAAACAGATGCAAGATTTTTACGGATGGCTGTACCATGCAGGTGTAGCCAAAGAGCCACATCTTGATGGAAAACTCGATATCCTCAAATCCCCAGACACGAAAGCCCCGATCAAATCCCCCTACTTTTTGGAACACTTCCTTGGACACGAGAAAGCAGCCGCCTGGCAAGATAGCCACGGGCGAAGGCTTGTGAGGATTCGGATTCCATTTGACTCCGAGCCGCTGATCAAGGCTCTGTCCGTACCCGATCTTGTGGGGTTCAGTCATGGAGGCGATGCCTGGAGCCACCCCATCGGCTTTTTTCGTCAGGATCAGCTCCATCATGCGGTCAATCCAAAAGTTTTCGAAAGTCAAATGAGCATCGCAAAAAATGAAGTACGAGCCTCTTGCTTTATCCGCGCCGAGATTCCGTGCCGCTGCTGCGCCGATTCCCTCCGTTGTCACGAGTGTGATTTGCGGAGAATGCGGCGGCTGGGTCAGGAAATGACAGCAGTGATCAGTAGAGGCATCATCGACCACGATGACTTCATAGGCAACATTGGTTCTGCTATTGAAAAGGGAAGTTATCGTGGAGCGCACGTTGTCTCCCTCATTTTTCACCGGAATGATGATGGAGACTAGCGGTGTTTGTTGGACAGACATAGTACCACTCCTTTCTCCTTGCCATGGTATGCCGTAGGCGAAACGGTGGAACGCCAAGAACCCAAATTGGCATATCCAGCCTTTCACTCTTGCACATGGGCATTCATACAATGTGGCTGATACCGTAAGTGCCGTGAAGGAGTGACTGGGATGGAAGTCGAGGTATACTACGGTGGGCAACGTGGCGGAAGTATGCCGTACACTGCTCTGCCTGCCTTTCGTTTATTTTGCAAGCAAAATGGATTTCAGCTGAAATGGGATCCCAAAAACAAGCGGGTCGATCTGGACTCGGGCTTAAAGGGGAAAGTGTGTGTCCTTTACGCAGGAACTGCGGCAGGCGAGCAGCACCCCTATGAAAGAGAAATCGTGGAGAAGGTGCAGCGGTTTGTGTCCGAGTATGGGATGGAGATCATCGTGGGACGAAAAAACGATACCGCGGCCAACCAATCCGATGTAGCGATTCGGATCAGTATGAAAGAGATGCGCTCGCTCGAAAAAGCGAAAATCGTCTTATTCCAGCCGGAAGACAGCCGAGACCTGACCAAGTCATTGCATTCAGAATTGAAGCAGACAGGAATGACGTGTCTCATTAAAGGAAGCAAAGCGACAAAGTCAGGGGCATCGATCGTCCACCTGCAAGTACAAATTCCACAGTTTACGGAGATCTACAAGCGTAAGACCTATGGAGAGAAGATTGCCTTTTACCTCGCTTCGGGCATCTTGAATTACTTTCAGGAAGATCTCCGAATTCAGCCATTTGCCTATTTGCCGCCGAATCTGCTGAAGGTTTTCTTCGACAGTGTCTTGCTGGGACAATCGCTCACTTCTGCTCTTGGCACCAAAAACGGTCAAGAGGATCCGCGTGAGATTCTGCCAGCCGATTCATACACGAATGACATTCAGGTGCAAGAACAAGAGCTTTTGGATGCCGAGGAGTTCACTGGAGTTCTAAGGCTGGAGGAACAAACAGAGCTGGAGGAGTTAGGAGAAGAACAACTGGAGCTATCGATCCATGGTAGCCAGCCAGTCGCTGTGGATGAGGAACAGGAGACGGCGGCAAGCAGAACGCTTGATTCTCTCTTGGAGATGGACGCTGAGTGGTTCGAAGAGCAAGAAGCAGCAGAGGCCTTAGCGGATTCCGAGCCCGTCGCAGCAGAAGAGTCGTCCGAGGCTTTGGAGCCAGTGGCAGCAGAAGAGTCGCCCGAGGCTTTGGAGCCAGTCGCAGCGGAAGAGTCGTCCGAGGCTTTGGAGCCAGTGGCAGCGGAAGAGTCGTCCGAGGCTTTGGAGCCAGTCGCAGTGGAAGAGTCGCCGGAGGTTTTGGAGCCCGTCGCAGCGGAAGAGTCGTCCGAGGCTTTGGAGCCAGTGGCAGCAGAAGAATCTTCCGAGGCATTGGAGCCAGTCGCAGCAGCTGTAATGTCGCCGGAAGCTTTGGAGCCGATTGTCGCTGCAGAACCAGCCATAGCGACTGAGTCGACCTTAGCTCCCGAACCAGTCGCATCTCCCGAACCAGTCGCATCTCCCGAACCAGCCATAGCTCCCGAACCAGCCATAGCATCAGAGCCCGCCGAATTTACAGCAGCATCCGCACCGCATGCCGTGCACGCCGTTCAGGTAGAAAAAAGAATGGAAGCCGAAGTGTTTTTTGACTATACGCTGATCCACTCGGATACACCTGAGAGACCTTTCCTGCTGATCGGGACGCTGCAAGTCAAAAATACGGGAACGGAAGACCTGTACAATCCAATCGTTTGCTTGCGGGTCACGCCGCCTGACTCCATCAAAATGGGGGGGCAGATTCTCCCGCCAAAGCTCATCGAGACGTTGGCTCTTCAGGACTCGGGAGGGATGAAGGGATGGAGGTATTTGAATGACGATTGGTTCATCCATGCCCAGGAGCGCGGCGAGTATTGGATCGCGCCGATACAGCCGGTCTTGATTGCGCCGAATTCGACGGAAGCCTTTCAAAACTTCCAGATTTCCTTTTTGAAGCAGGCCGCCGGGAAGGCAGTCATGGTCGAAGGAGTCGTGCTTTGCAACGATCAGGAGGTGCACTTTTCGTCAAATAACCGGATTGCGATTTCCTTTTAAGCAAAAAACCCACCATTTCGAAAGGAAATGATGGGCTGATCTTCGCATATTATTTTTTCAGGAACATTTGTACAAACGTTTTCCCGTACGGTCCGCCATGGACGACAGCGATACCGACATAGTCATAAGAGGCGCTCATGATGTTGGCCTTGTGTCCCGAAGAATTCATAAACATCTGATGGGCGCCGCTAACGGAAGGGTTCTGCGCGATGTTTTCGGCAGCAGCCAAATAGTTGATGCCAAAGCTTTCCATCATTTGAAATGGCGAACCGTACGTAGGGGACGTGTGGCTGAAATAACCTTTATCCACCATCTCCTGCGCTTTCACACGAGCCGCCTTCGTCAGCTGCATGTCTACCTGATAAGGAGCCAGTCCTTTACTGGTGCGTTCCTTGTTGACGAGCTGCACCATCTCTTTTTCATCTGCTGTCAGTTCAGATGGCAATGGAACCTCTGCACTTGGGGGTTGGACCGATCCAGAGTTTTGACCCCCATTGTTTTGCGATGGAGGAGTGGATGGCTTGGACGGAGTTGTGCCTGAGTTCGATTGATCTTTATTGTTTTTGTACTGTTCTGATATCGTACTGTATGTCTTGCTGTCGGCTTCCCCAGTCAACGTTTGCTTATTGCGGGATTGGAACAGCATCACGGCAAATCGGGTGGATTCATCGTACGATCCGGTAGAAGTCACCTTATAGCCGAGAGCAGCGAGCATTTTTTGCAATTCCTTGACACGTTCGCCAGTGGAGCCGAGCTTCAGTGTGGCTGTTTGGGTTTGATCACTTGGCTTGGGGGAGGTGTCAGGTTTGGTTACAGGCTTTTTGGAAGCATCGTAGACCTGCTTCAGCTTGTTGTACGTAGCGAGATTCACCACGCCCGTTTGCTTCAGCTTGTACTTTTTCTGGAATTTTTTTACGTTGGAGGCGGTATAGCTGTTATACAGCTTGTCCACTTTCAGCTTGTAGTCAAATTTCAATGCATCGAGCATTTTTTCTACTTCCAACACCCGTGTATTGTTCATGCCCTTTTTCAGAGGAGTAAATGCAGTCGTTGCGGCATATGCTGATTGTCCGATCATGGTGAAAGTGACGGACAGGGAAAGGATTGCTGCAATCTTCGTAACATTGCGATTCATGACATCACGCCTTTCACTGGTTTGTCGTGACCAATGGTAGCAAAGGATGGCGGCGAATGGAAAGGGATAAATATTGGAAAGGGATGGAGAGCAGATGTTTGACCTCACATGGATTGACTTGACCATACTGGTGCTGGCTTGCTTCCGTCTCACCCATTTGATCGTGTTTGACGAAATTACAGCCTTCCTGCGCGATCCCTTTATTTCGGTGACGTATGAGACAGATGCATCCGGGCAGCTAGTGCGTCAAGTTGATTTTAAAGGAGGAGCAATTCGCAGCTGGATCGGCAGGCTGCTCAGTTGTTATTGGTGCGTGGGTATATGGGTGGCATTGGCCATCGTCCTCTTGTATTTGTATGTACCGGCCGCGTATCCGATCATCCTTTTGCTCGCGATCGCAGGAGCAGCGGCCGTCATCGAAACCAGACTGTACATGGGCTGACGATCAATTGCGAAAGGCTCGATAAACGATAGCTTCTTCGTGACTGAGGGGCAGCACGTCTTCGGCCATATAGCCGCCAACACGCATGTTATCGATTTGGGGCAAGGCAGGCGTGTTCGTACTGGTGGAAGAAATATCGATTCGGTGCGTCAAGCTACGGGGATCGAGCGGGATTTCCAGGGCAAAGAGGGCTTTTGAGACGGTAAACGACTTCGCCATCATCCCGTTCACCAGCGCGGTGAGCGTAAACGCCTTTGGCAACTGCATGGGGACACCGGGAATCTTGCCTTTCACCAGCAGGAATTGTGCCGGAGCGGCAGGATCCGACTCCATGGTAATTCGCAGGATAGGGGGAGCCCAAAGATCCCTGTACCGATTCATTCCGGTGATGCGGGATGAGTTGGAACGGAGAGTCTTGAGCTGCCTCAGCAAATCGATGACACCCATGCCTCGGTATTGCGGGAGGTAGGACACCCAGCCTGGGGGAATCGAAGAGTAATTCTTTGCGAGAGATTTCAGCACTTCGGGTACTCCGACCGAGTGCCACTGCGTAGCCGATTTGCAGGCGCCGTGGATGCGGGCACTCGCCAAGAACTCTGCGACAAATCCGATTGGGTACGCCTTGGAGATTCGCATCCATAGTTCATAGTCCATGCAAAACTGGAGTCTTTCATCGACGCCTCCCATTTGGCGAAACACATGCGTGCGGATGAAGGCGGTTGGCTGGCAGATCACGCAGGATTGATACAAGGATCTTGCATCGGCTTTTTCAGACGGGTAAGCACTGTAGGCTGTACCGGACTCATCGATAACCTGACCGCGGCCGTGAAGCATGCCCCAGGCAGGATGCTGCTGGAAGGCATGGACAGCTTTGCGAATGGCCCCAGGCAAATACGTATCGTCCGAGTTGAGCCAGCCGATGATTTCCCCCCTCGCCATGGAAAGCCCTTTGTTGATGGCATGAGACTGCCCGTTATCTGGTTCCGATATAAAACGAAAACGTGGGTCTCGCTGCGCATACTCTTGTAAAATAGAAAGGGTCTGATCAGTGGACCCCCCGTCTACGACAATGTGTTCGAGATGGGGATAGTCTTGGCTCAAGATGCTATCTATCGTTTCGCGGATGAACTTTCCTTGATTGTAGGAGGGCGTAATTACGCTCACTAAAGGCAGCGGTGAAAGAGACAACGGAAACACTCCCTTACGTGAAGTCAACACGAGCATAAACGTGCTACCTACAGATTATGTACAAGGGCTCCATTCTGCATCGGGGTGGTCGCCCGATTTTCCAGCAACGATCCAGAGGAAAGGGAAAAGAGAAAGGTGCACAGGCAGTCGAAAGCTGTGTGCACCTTTTTCGTATGTCCGGCTATAAATAATCCGGAACCAATCCTGGGTTGCGGTAAATTCTCAGCAGCTCCGCATAGGCCTCCGGATCCATTTCACTAGCTGGAATGGCTCGTGCCACCAGGCTGATCCGTCCACCTTCATAGCCGCCAAGCGATCCGGACGGAATGGTGCGGATCGATTCGGGGATGGGCTCAAACATGGTGCCGCTCAGCATTTCCATCAGGCAAGGAACGGTCGGCAGCCACCAGGTGGTGATGTCCGGATAAAGTCGATTCTGTTTGCCGGGGGGGCCGTTGTACACCATCATGGACTGGTTCATGTCCAAAATGCAGGCGGTCTCCAGCAGCAAATGCCCGCCTGTTTTCAAGACGCTCCTGCTTTGGGACAAGGTCCACATCGGATCGCGCAGGTGGTACAGCAGCCCGAGATGCTGAACGATGTCAAACTTGTTGTTGTAAATCTGATGGGGAAAAGGCAAGGGTACGGTGATGTCGTCCATCAGGAGGACCTGCAGCCCTTCCCAGAGCTTGTAGGGAGTGATGTTGTAAAAAGGCACGACCTTGCTCTGCAAAATGTTTTTGCAGAATTCGAAATTCGAATAAAGCAGATGCAGGCAATCCGTCGCCACTACCAAGCTTGCGCCGAGCCGCTCGGCCTCAAAGGACCACATGCCATCAAAGCTGGCGAGGTCCAGCACTCGTTTTCCCGCGTAGGAGAGATGTCCCCGAGATTGGCGAGTCATGTTCCACAAATCGGATAACTGCTCGATCCCTGGAGTCACAATGCCTGGCCGCAGCTGAATTTTATGATACCAGGCGCGTTTTTTGATCTCCTGGAGTATTTCTTCATTTGTCCAGTACCTTCCCAATTTCTCGTTGCCCCCTCGGTTTCGGCGATGTTGAAAATCGTGAGAATTTGTTGCCCTATACCATATGTACAAGGTCTTCTCAGGGAAACGGTATAGAAACATTATTTTTGTCCCATTTATGTACATGCCGGAAAACCTCTCATGCATGCTGACAATTGTCCGGTTCTCCTTGCCAGCAAAAGACATAGAGTAATGCGAGGAAAGAGGAAAGTGTCGGGAGGCGTATTCAGATGTCTTTACCCATTGTTTTCATTCATCGGGGGGATGATGATTATCTTGCCTATGCTTTGGCGCAGGCTAGGTCGAGCAATCCTCATTCTCCGATTTTTTTACTAGGAAAGCCGATCAATCAGCCGTTCGCGCAGAATGGGGTCATTCATGTCATGATGGACGACTACATGGAGCCGGCAGCGAATTTTGCAAAAGTATACAAGCATATTCACTACATGCCGTACGAGTACAATTTGTTCTGCTTTCAGAGGTGGTTTGTTCTCCGTGATTTCATGCGGAAGCATAACTTGCCGAAATGCTGTTATCTCGATTCAGATGTCATGCTATACACCGACGTGAACCAACCGCATTTTGAGTCATTCTCCATGGAGTTCGTCTGGACCAATTTCATCGAGTTGCAGCGTCTTGAGCGTTTTTGCGCATATGTCACAGCCCATTTCGAAGACTTGGGGTTGTTTGGGCAGGTTGTGTCATTTGCCCATAAAAGCAAGGATCATGTCAGGTTCGGCATGCCGCTTATCACGGACATGGTGCTTAGTGTGATGTACCTGAGGCAATTCCGGGGATATCGATGGACGCACGGTCTGTATCATGACGGCTTCTTTGACGGAAACATCCAGCAGCCATTTATGACGGAGAGTCACGACGGAAACAAGAAAGTCTATTTGAAGGATGGCGCCCTCTATTGCAAAGACAGACAGTCCAGCCGTGATCTGAAGCTCTATACGCTGCACTTTCAAGGGGATATCATGAAAAACTATATGAAATTTTTCTACTCTCCCTCCTTTGCGCAAAGTGGAGTCTTTTACTTTGATTACCAAAGGGCGAAATGGGTACCCGTAAACTAGATTGGAAAGGAGTCTGGTGCCTTTTGCACCGGGCTTTTTGCTGTGGGCATCTATCATCCCTACCCTAGTGAATCGACCATTTTAGTGGGACAGTAGAGCATCCATTCACGATACGCATATGATGAGGGAAGCAACGAGATTAATGGACTGAGGTGGCCTGAGTGAAACTGATATTACTATCGGGTGGTTCAGGAAAAAGGCTGTGGCCGCTCTCCAATGATGTCAGATCCAAGCAGTTTCTAAAAGTGCTCCACAATCCGCAGGGGGAACAAGAAGCGATGGTCCAGCGAGTCTGGAGGCAGCTGGCTGAGACGAATTGGCCTTCGCCTGTGTACATTTCCTCTAGCGATGCACATGTGGATCTGATTCACAGTCAACTGGGGGAAGACGTTTCGCTCATCATCGAACCAGAGAAGCGAGATACGTTCCCCGCTATCTCCTTAGCTGCTTCCTTTTTGCATACATGCGAAGGCGCCAGCCTTGATGAGATAGTCATCATCATGCCAGTGGATGCGTACGTGGAGCTGTCTTTTATGGAAAAAATGAAGGAGCTGGAGAATGTACTGCGTCTATCAGGAGCAGACCTAGCATTGATCGGGGTTACCCCTACCTACCCTTCTACCAAGTACGGCTACATTGTCCCTCGCAAAGCAAAGGAAGAGCGCAAGGAAAGCCCGCTTTACTACGAAGTGCACTCCTTCAAGGAAAAACCGTCAACAGAGAAGGCCAAAGATTTGCTCGAACGGCAGGCATTCTGGAACTGCGGGGTGTTTGCTTTCCGGCTCGGTTATCTGATACGGGAGCTAGCCGAAAAAAATTGGCCGACGGATTATCACGTGCTTTTGCAGCAATACGGAAAGCTTCCCAAAATCAGCTTTGATTACGAGATCGTAGAGAAAGCAGAAAAGGTAGTAGTCGTTCCCTATTCTGAGAACTGGAAGGACTTGGGCACGTGGAACACATTAACCGAAGAAATGAACGTGGAAGCAGTCGGGCGAGTGCACCTCGATGAAAGCTGCTCCAACACGCATGTTTTGAGCGAGCTGGACATTCCTGTCGTCACGATCGGTCTCGCGAATACGGTAGTCGCAGCCAGTCCGGACGGGATTCTCGTAGCCGCAAAAGAAAAGAGTCATCTGGTCAAGGATATCGCAATGGACTGGAATCACCGACCGATGTATGAAGAAAAGCGATGGGGCTGGTATCACGTCCTCCACTTCCAAAAAACGGAAGAAAAGGGAGAAGTGCTCACGAAGCGTCTGCACATTCATGCGGGGAAAAATCTCAGCTACCAATACCATCACAAGCGCAGCGAGGTATGGATGGTCGTCAGCGGAGAGGGAGAATTCATTCTCGATGATCAGCTGCGATTCGTGGGACCCGGCGATGTTTTGGAAATTCCCGTGGGGGCCAAGCACTCCATCCGAGCCTTGAAAGATTTGGAATTCATCGAGGTGCAGATGGGAAGTCAGCTCATCGAAGAGGATATCGTTCGACTCGGGATGACTTGGCGGGAAATCATAGAGCAAGTTGCGAATCCGTACCAGCCAAAACGTGATGCCCATGATTGATGCGAGCTTTTGGAAAAACAAAAAAGTGCTGATCACAGGGCACACAGGGTTTAAAGGATCGTGGCTGTGCCTGTGGCTTCATGCACTGGGAGCAAATGTCACAGGATTTTCATTAGCGCCTCCGACGACACCTAGCCTTTTTGAATGCGCTGGCGTCGAGAAGCTCGTGCATTCCATCATCGGTGACGTCCGCTCGCAGGAACGGGTGCAAGAGGCGATTTTTCAAGCGAGACCGGATATCGTCATCCACATGGCGGCTCAGCCACTCGTGAGGTATTCGTATGCACATCCCGTGGAGACTTTTTCGGTGAATGTGCTGGGAACCGTCCACGTATTGGAGGCCGTGCGCGAAGCCGTCGACAGCGGGATTGCGATCCGGGCAGTGATCAACGTAACGACGGATAAATGCTATGAGAACAAGGAATGGAGCTGGGGGTACCGGGAGAATGATCGGCTTGGGGGTTTTGACCCTTATTCGAACAGCAAAGCGTGCAGCGAGTTGGTGACCATGAGCTACCGCCATTCTTTTTTTCCTGCCGGCTCCTACACAAGTCACCGGGTAGCACTCGCCTCAGCCAGGGCGGGCAATGTCATCGGAGGCGGAGATTGGGCGCAGGATCGGTTAATCCCTGATTGCATTCGAGCCATAAAAGAAGGCCGGAAAATCAAGATTCGCAATCCAGGTGCAATCCGACCCTGGCAGCATGTGCTGGAGCCGCTCCGAGGCTATCTGATGCTCGCCCAAAAAATGTGGGAGGAAGGCAGTGCGTTTGCACAGAGCTGGAACTTCGGCCCAGAGGATGGCGATGCAAAGCCGGTCGAATGGTTGGTTGAAAAGCTGTGCGCAAGCTGGGGAGAAAGTCCAGGCTGCGAGAGGGACACGGATTCCACCTGGCATGAAGCCCATTACTTGAAGCTGGATTGTTCGCTGGCCAAAAGCCTGCTGGGATGGAAGCCTCTATGGTCGATCGAGCAGGCACTAGACAGGGTCGTGGAGTGGAATCAGGCGTACCTGCGGGGAGCGGATATGCGGGCGGTTAGCCTCACCCAAATCGAGCGGTTCATGCGAGAGGCAGCCGGGTAACGGCGGAGACAAGGAAGGAGTGAAGGACGAATGAAGGTGGTCATACTTGCCGGAGGGTATGGCACGAGAATCGGGGAGGAGACCCACATCAGGCCAAAGCCCCTGATCGAGATCGGCGACAGGCCGATCATCTGTCACATCATGTCCCACTACTCGAGGTACGGCTACAATGATTTCATTATTTGCCTGGGATACAAGGGGTACATGATCAAAGAGTACTTTGCCCATTACTTTCTCCACCACTCCGATGTGACGTTCGATTTTCGCCATGACAACCAGGTTCTCTATCACCATCATACGACTGAGCCTTGGAAAGTGACCTTGATCGATACGGGGAAAGATACGGCAACTGGAGGCAGGGTCAAACAAATCCAAAAGTACATCGGGAACGAACCGTTCATGCTCACATACGGGGATGGCGTCTCCAATGTGAACATAGAGAAACTGGTGGAGTTTCACCGAAGCCATAAAAAGCTGGCGACTATCACTTCGACGCAGCCCCCGGGCAGGTTCGGGGCGCTCGAAATGACAGGTGATGGCGCAGTGACGGGTTTTCACGAGAAGCCGAGAGGAGACGGGGGCTGGATCAACGCTGGCTTCTTTGTGCTGGAGCCAGGCGTGTTTGATTACATTTCAGGCAATGACACCGTACTGGAGAAGGAGCCGCTGGAAGGGCTGGCTCGGTCCTCGCAGCTGATGGCCTACAAGCATACCGGATTCTGGCACCCGATGGACACTTTGCGGGACAAAAATTACCTGGAAGAGCTGTGGAAATCCGGTAAGGCCGAGTGGAAGCACGGATCGTAACGCATACAGGCATATTGAGGGGGGAATGCTGCGGTGTTGAACGAAAACAGCGAGGAATTGTTTGCTTCCATTCGTCCGGGGGATATCGCGATCGACTGCGGAGCAAACGTGGGAGAAGTCACGCAGAAGCTGGCGGATAAGGGAGCGTTTGTCTTTGCCTTTGAGCCGAATCCGTTTGTATATCAGACCTTGTGGGAGCGATTCAAGGGCTACCCCAATGTGGTATGCATCAACAAAGGGGTCTGGCATGAAAATTATCAGCTGCGCCTCTACTTGCATCAAAATTACCAGCTCGATCCTGTGGGGTCAGCGTATGCGTCCTCCATTCTGGCGCAGCATCCCGTCACGGACACAAGCAAATTTGTCGTTGCGGAGATCATTGACCTGACGCAATTTATCGACAGCTTGAATCGCGATATCAAGCTGGTCAAGATCGATATCGAAGGTGCCGAATTCGAGCTGCTGGAGAAAATGGTGGCCAAGGGGCAGCACCTCCGGATCGAGAAAATCGTCGTGGAAAATCATGAATGGCTGATCGAGCATCTCAGGCCGATCGCAGCCAATTTCCGCAAGCTTATGGCAGAGCAGCAGATTCACAATATCGACCTGAACTGGGTGTAAACCGTGATCGTGCTCATGACAGGAGCGACAGGTTTCTTGGGGAGTCATCTTGCCAAGGCGCTGCTGTGGGACGGTCACAAAGTCGTGATCCTGAAGAGGAGCAGCTCCGACTGCTCGCGGATTTCCGAGATATTGCCGCAGCTCCATACATGCGATGTGGACAACGACACATGGATAGAGCAGCTCGAGGCATACGGAGCCTTCGATGCGATCATTCACACGGCAACGAGTTACGGCCGCCAGGGCGAGAGCTTCGCCGAGCTGGTCCAAGCGAATGTGGTGTTTCCGTTGCGGCTTCTTGAGTTGGCGCCTCGTCTTGGGGTCTCCCTATTCCTGAATACCGACACTTTTTCTCGTGCTCCTTCCGTGCTCCCCTCCCATCTGTCAGGCTACAATCTCACCAAGAAGCAGTTTCTCGATTGGGGAAAGATGCTGGCGCAATCGTCTCCTCTACGTTTTCGCAACATGCGTCTGGAGCATGTGTACGGTCCCTTTGACAGAGAGAACAAATTTGTTCCGTTCGTCATCCGAAGCTGTCTTCGTCAGGATGGAGAGCTCGCGCTTACAGCTGGGGAGCAAAGACGTGATTTTATTTACGTGGATGATGTGGTCTCGGCTTTTCGGACTGTGCTGACAAGAACGGTTGACGAAGAACCTTTTGCAGAGTATGAGGTAGGGACCGGGGTGGCGACCTCCGTCCGTGATTTCGTCATGCTGGTTCACAAGCAGACAGCATCCCGAACGAAGCTGTGCTTTGGAGCGCTTCCTTACGCTGACCATGAAATCATGCTGTCCCAGGCGAGTACGTCCCCTTTGGAGAAGCTGGGCTGGTCCCCACAGGTGGGGCTAGCGGAAGGAATCCGCAAGATCATGGAGCAGGAAAAAACGAGCCGGTAGGAGAGAAGCGCTCTTTACCGGCTTTTTCCTTTTGCGCGCGGGTATGCAACAAATAAAAAAGCACAGCCCAAAAGAGGCCATGCGGTGTCACGTTCAGACGAGAAATGTTTTGTTGGTGCAAAACAAGTCAGCGTGGAAAGGCTTCATTTCATCCAGCAGCTGATTGTAGTTGTTGATTTTCACAATCGTGTCGTCTCTTTTCAAAATGTAGATGTGCGAAAACAGTTTTTCCAACAGGACGTACAGAACCAGCGGGTGCCGGTTGAAATTGTCTTGTATGCTTTCGGGGTTAAACTCAATGATCAAGTCGGGATTCCATTTTCGAAGCGTGTTCAAGGCGCTTTCCAAGACGGTGTATTCAGAGCCCTCCACGTCCAGTTTAATCAAGTCGACGCGAGGGATCAGGTTTTGATCCATCCAGTCGTCCAGACGCACGCAGCTGATATGCTGGTTGGACCGGGCAGCCATATTCGTATCTTGGGGAATGAAGGACCAGCCGCCCCCGCGGGCATCCTCGTGGAAGTGGATGGTTCCATTCCGGTCGAACACCCCGAGATGGAGAGGCTCGATATTGTTGATCTGGTTTTCTGCGATGTTCTTCACCAAATACGCATAATTGATGTCGGATGGTTCAAATGCGTATACCTTTCCTTCACGTGCCAAATAGCTGAGCGCGAGTGAAATGGTCCCGATGTTCGCGCCAATATCCAGGCAGATGAAATCAGGCTGGACGATATTTTTCAGTGGGTGAAGAACGTAATGCTCGTAATACCCTTTTTCCGTTTCGATGAAGTGCAGGACACTTTGGTCTGATTCGCTTCCATAAACGGTAAATGACTTCTCGTCAAAGGGCAGGAGAAATTCTACTTTTTTCAAAGAGCTTGCCGCTCCTTCCGCAGGTTTGCAAATGCGGATGATGTCGTTCATCACATGGAACGACATGTCGGGGCGCAGCTGATGAACAAATTCTTTCAGCTGTGCAATGGTCGGATAGTCCTTCAGGAAGGAATTCGGGCCGATAAAGCACCGTGCATCATCGATGAGGATGACATGATTGTCAACAGGGTGCCGCAGGATCGCTTGCAGCTCCTGCAGGATGGGGGTATCGACATCTCCACGCGCTGATTCGGGCGACAGCGGAACGTAGTGCCCATCCAACCAAAAAAGGCAAGGCTCCGTTATGGATTCCAACATACTCGGCAATACACGTCCGCTGTCTCCTTGGAGAATGGTGATTTGGGCATCAGAAGCGAAGCGGTTTTTGGCAGCCTGGTACAGCTTCGGATCCAGCTCGATCGAGGTCAGCTTGTCAAATGAGGGCTTCATCCGGTGGACCATATCTCCCTTGAATGTCCCGGTCTCGATAAAATGGCGTACGTTGCGACCTTTGGCGTAAAACTGAATCGTCGATGCTTTCAGCTGCACGGTGGACATCTCATGCATCCAGAAGTCCCAGGTCTCCTGATCAGTCAGTGCATAGGGCACTTTCAGCTCCGATCTCCACGACTTCACAATCTCTTTCATCCGTGACATGGTAGATCCTCCTCCTTTCAAAGTTATCTTCGTACGACGGAGCGAAACACGGCGAGCGTCTCCCTCGCGCATTTTTCCCAGGAAAATCTTCTTGCCTGCATGCTGCCTTTTGCGATGAGGTCATTTCTGATTTCGGGAAGCTGGATCGCGGCAAGCTTCACGGCAATGTCTTCGGGCATGATCGGGTCGAACAGGAGCGAAGCGTCACCCGCCACTTCCGGTATGCTTCCGCAATTGGAGCTCATGATGGGAATTTGTGAGCGCATGGCTTCGACCAGCGGGATGCCGAACCCTTCGAAAAGGGAAGGAAAGCACAGGAAGCCCGCGTTTCTGTACAAATAAGGCATCTCACCCTGCGGGACGTAATTCAGCCATTTGATCTGGTCCCACAGCTGGTTTTGGGAAATGAAGTTGACGACGGATTGATTGGCCTCCTGAGCGAAGCCGGTAAAGACCATCGGAATGCGCAGGTCGTACTTCTGCCGCAGGATGACGAGCGCTTTCAGCAAATTCAAATGGTTCTTGTGGTGCCAGGTGTTGGCGGGGAAAAAACCGTAGCCAGGGCTTAGCTGATATTTTTGGATGACATGCGAATTGAGATTTTCGTCAAATGGAAGGGAGAATTCCTTGGAGGCATCCAAGTGAATGGCGTGCACCTTGTGTGCAGGAAGCCCGTATTTTTGGAGGATCGTCTGTCTGGAAAATTCGGAGAGCGTCAGGACGGCACTGCAGCGTAGGGCAGAAGATCTGTAGTTTTCCAGTCTCCATCTCAGGGCATGATTCTCAAAAAATTGCGGGTAGTATTCGTGCTGGATATCCGGGATGTTGATGACGCTCGGGATCGTGACGTCCGCCGGGTTGAGGACAAGCAAAGGACAAAACCACAATTCAAGCTTCAGCGTTCGAATCCAGTGGTGAAAGAGCAGGTGTGCGTTCGCATTTTCCGGAATCATGATTTTATGGACGTTGCTCTGTGCTTCAAAGGTATGAAAATTATGGTTGGTCAGGAATAGAAACCACGTATTGCCATCCGCAGCATTCATCGAGTAAGAGAGCAAGTTTCGCACATATTGCTCCATGCCTCCGATTTTTCCGGGGATGACAGAAAACAGGTTGATGCCAATTCTCAATCCGAACCCCCCTTTTGCTGCTGAATGAGATTGCGATACCAATCGATCGTTCGCGTAAGGCCCGCGAGCAAGGAGGTTTTGGCTTCAAATCCAAAGTACTCCTTCGCTTTGCTGACGTCGAGCAGCCGTCTTGGCTGTCCGTCTGGCCTGCTCGAGTCCCAGACGATTTCCCCCTGAAAGCCGGATAGAGATTTGATGACCTTTGCCAGCTCTCGGATGGACATCTCCTCGCCAGAGCCGATATTGACCGGTTCGGATTGATTGTACGAGCGAGTGGCTGCTAGAATCGCTTCTGCGGCATCTTCTACATAGATGAATTCGCGGGTCACTTCTCCCGTTCCCCAGAGAACGATTGATTTTTCCCGGTTTTGCTCCGCTTCCACGCATTTTCGGATGATGGCCGGGATGACGTGGGAGGTCTCCAGGTCAAAATTGTCCCAAGGGCCAAACAGATTGACGGGAAGTAAAAAAATGGAATTGAAGCCGTATTGTTCGCGGTAGGCCTGCGATTGGACGAGCATCATCTTCTTGGCCAACCCGTAGGGAGCATTTGTCTCTTCAGGATAACCGTCCCACAAATGGGTTTCGCGAAAGGGGACAGGAGTGAATTTGGGATAAGAGCAGATCGTACCGATGGCCACGAATTTCTCGACGCCAAACAGCCGCGACTGCTCGATGAGCTGTGTCCCCATGATCAGGTTGTCGTAAAAGTACTTCCCGGGATTCTTTTGGTTCGCTCCGATTCCACCTACCACTGCGGCAAGATGGATGATGATATCCGGATGAAAGTCGTGCAGCATGTTTTGAATGTCAGGTTCCTTGCGCAAATCGTAATCGCGGCTTCTGGGAATGAAAACGTGCTCACAGGATGCGCGATGCAGCTGCTCCACGACATGCCTTCCTAAAAAACCCGCCCCGCCGGTGACGACGATTCGCTTTTCCGCCAGATTCAGCATGGTATCCACCTTCCTTTCCGAATGTCAGTAGTGTAATGGGGTTGGCCTGCGGTTATTGACCCAATTCTGAATGTGGGCAGGGCCTTTGGTGAACTCTTCGTAAAAATCGTATTCCTCGGAAGATAGAGGGATGATCTCCAGTGCGTGATAGCTGACCGATCGAGAGCTTCCGTCCGGTTGGGAGAGCAGTGTCTGCCGATTGCAGATGATGCTCACGTCACAGCAGGGACCGCTTGAATGGAGAGGAATGGCAATATCAAATATGGGCTGGGTCACTTTGAAGCTGTGCGCGAGGGCGCCATTTACCATGACGTGAAAATGCAGCAGAGGGTCCATCATGGTGTTGCGGCCCTTGAGGAGCAACGCCTGCATGGGAAGGGTTGGCGAAATCTGGATCGACAGGCGCAAATACTGGGGAGCCCATAGGTCCGCGTAACGATTGGAAGTGAGCAGCTGCGGTCCTTTGCCAAAGGCATGATAATGCTTGAGCTTGTTCAGGAACCAGTGGGCTCCCTTGTGGTAGTGATGGGTGGTGTAGTGGTAGAGCCATTCATTTGAGACCGTCCCGTAATGCTTGACACTCGTTTTCAAGATTTCCGAAAAGCCCGGTTCCAGCTCATTGACAACCGTTTTGCAGGCTGCGTATAACCGGGAATTCGCCAAAAACTCCGGTACCCAACCGATGGGGTAATGCAGCGAAATCCGATTCCATAAATCGTAATCCATGCACCAGTCATGTTCCTCATCTACACCGCCTACACTCTCGAACGCATGCTTCCGCAGAAATGCTGTGGGCTGGCAAATGAGATTTAGATGAAACAGCTTTTTCCGATCGAATTCCATCCACACATAGGGATATTTGACTTTGTTGTTTTCGTCGATGTGCATGCCCTTGCCGTACACGACTCCCCAATCGGGATGAGCGAGGAGTGCCGCTACCGCTTTTGTGACGGCTCCGGGATAATAGGTGTCATCCGAATTGAGCCAGCCGATGATTTCTCCCCGCGCCATCTTCAGTCCTTTGTTGATGGCATGAGATTGACCTCGATCGGGTTCGGAAACATAGCGAAAACGATCACCCAGATGGCTGTACTGCTGCAAAATAGCGACGGTGCCGTCATTGGAGCCACCGTCTACGACGATATGCTCAATGTGGGGATAATCCTGCATCAAAATGCTGTCGATGGTCTGCTTGATGAAGGCGGCTTGGTTGTAGGAAGGCGTGATGATGCTGACGAGCGGCAAAGACTGAGTCATCCTCGATCACCTCCCGCAAGTTTTTGCTGCTGAATCACGCCGCGCCAGTAATTCAGCAGATCCTCCATCGACTGCTCGAACGATATTTCCGGAGCCCATCCTGTAACGGAACGGAAAAGGGAGGAATCGCCGAGCACGATATCCACATCAGATGGACGGAGACGTTTTTGATCTACGTGAATATCTACATGGACATTCGCTTTGGACAGCAGGGTTTGCAGCATCTCTTCGATCGTAATGCTCGTGCCGGAAGAGATGTTGTAGACTTCACCAGGTACTCCCGATTCGAGGGACAGCCAGTACGCCCGGACGATATCGCGCACGTCCGTAAAATCACGGATGGCAGAGAGATTCCCGACATAGACGTTTGGAGACTGCAAGCCTTCTTCAATCAAAGCGATTTGCTTGGCAAAATTGGAGGTCACGTAACACTCTTCTCTGCGCGGGCCCGTGTGATGGAAGGCGCGCGTTCGCACTATATTCAGCCCGTAGCTTTGGTGGTATTGATAGCCGAGGAAGTCTTGGGCTATTTTGCTGACGGCGTACGGATTGAGCGGGCGAAAAGGATTGCTTTCCTTGATCGGCGTCTCATTTGGATAAACCATTCCGTATTCCTCACTGGAGCATGCAATCTGTATCTTGCAGTCCACTTCCAAGTGACGGACGGCCTCGAGCATGTTCAGCTGCCCTACCAGGTTGTTCACCAAAGTGTCTGCAGGAGAATGCAAAGAGGTAGGGACGAAGCTCTGTGCGGCGAGGTGGAAGATCAGGTCGGGCTGGGTCTGCCGAATAAGTCGATTCACGGATTCTGCATCCGTCAGTTCACAATTCACGAGCTGCGCGTTCTGCAATAGCGTCCCGAGCGACTCCAAACGGCCAGGCGAGCGAAAGGTTCCGATCACTTCGACATCACCGCGCGATAGGAGATACTCAGCCAGGTGACTTCCGGCAAATCCGCTTATTCCGGTAATCAGAGCCTTCATGGGGAGAAAACCTCCTACAGGAACAAAGATCGTCATCGGATGGCAAACAGCTTAACATAGTATGGATATGAGCCAGTACGAGAGGACGTCACGGCAGTTGCCTCCCACTGGGTCCCGAATGGCAGATCTTTACGATGGGGCACAGACCCATTGATAAGTGGCGTAATCAAAGTAAGAGAGGTCGCCTTGGCTAGGCAGCTTGGCGGAGAGAAAAGAGGAGATGTATTGCTTGGTCGCCCCTTGGAAATGCAGTGAGTTGACCTTGAGGAACCCCTCTTTTTCAGTAAATTTGCATAGGAGCTTGCCTTCTTTGAGATATATTTTTTTCTTCCCGTTCAAGCTTTCGATTTGCGGGCAAGGGGGAGCGAGCGGGCAGCTTAGATTATGATCGAAGAACGAGTCGCCAATGACGCCGTAGGTGCTGTTTCTGCGCAGAAAATAATTGTGGAAGTGGATGCAGGTGACCATGTCGGAGAGCGGGGCATCTCCAATCTCGCGACAGAAGTCTAGCACCTTTTGCAGCAGGTGCGGCTCTCTGAAATAAGAAATGAGGTATGCACAATAGCGCTCCATCGTGGGAAGATCGCAAAAAGTTGTCCAAGAATACTCCAAGGTAAAATGCTTGAATTCAGGCGCGTTGATATCCGTGTGCAGCATCACATCCGAATCGAGATACAGAACGGCCTGCAGCTTGTTTGCCCTCATGAAATCTCGCAAAATGAACCAGCGCTGAAAGCAGAACAGATTGTAGACGTAGTCGTTGGGAGAGAGGTGGCGGTAGTGGGTTGAGAAGACCATGGCGCTCTGGTAATAGTCGCTGATCAGGTGATGCTCCGTCTCTTCTGGAGCTCGCTTTTTATTTTCAGGGTTCCCGATGAGAATGACGCGTGACTTAGGGTTGCTAGCAATGGCTTGCTGCATGCAGAATCCGAGGTGCTCTTCATCCGCACGGTGTATGAAAATCACAGGCAGGCCCATCCGTTTCAGCTCCTTTGTCGCGAAGAAAATACGCGCTGGCAAAAATTCCTTGTTAGCATATGTACTGAAAAAGAAGAAAGCAACGGCGGCAGCCTTTGTGTTGGACATTTCCTACGGTTGAATCAAAAGAGGTGCCTATTTTTCTCCCGGAGGTTGGAACGACCAAGCTTTTTTCTTGCTGAAACATAAGCTATCCGTGAAAGAGTAGGAATTCAACGATAAAGGAGTGAAAAGAGATGGAGTCCCTGCATTTCTATGAAAAACAAATCTTTTCACAAAACGGGGAAGACGGCATGATTGAAGAGGTGTTTGCCCGCATCCAGACGACGAATAAAATTTTTGTGGAATTTGGCGTCTCTGACGGGGTGGAATGCATGACTCGCTATCTCTTGGCTCATCACGGTTGGTCAGGCTTGATGATCGAAGCCGACCCGTTTCAATTCCGGCAGCTTGCGGCGAATTATGCGCAAGCGACGGGACTTTCCCTCCACCATGAACGTGTGACGAGGGAAAACATCGCTGGCATATTCCGGGCCAATCACGTTCCGGCTGAGTTTGATTTTCTCGCGATCGACATTGACGGGAACGACTATTGGGTATGGCAAGCCCTGGCAGAATGGCAGCCGCGGCTCGTCGTGATCGAATACAATGCATCTTTTCCGCCACCTCAAAAAATGGTCGTTGTCTACGATCCGAACTTTTCTTGGGACGGCACGACGCATTTTGGGGCGAGTCTGACTTCTTTGGCTGGGCTTGGCAAGCAGCTTGGATATGCATTGATCGGGACAGATACACGAGGGGTTAACGCCTTTTTCATTCGCCGCGATTTGCTTCCTGCAAGTCGATTCGAGGAAAAAACGCCTGAGCAAGCCTACCATCCACCTGCCTACGGACCGGACGAGGGAGGGCACCCTCGCCGCAGTGGTCCGCATTTGCAAATCTAAGTCATGAGAGATCGAGATGACGCAGGACGGACTCCGTCAAAAGGGACAGCTTTCGCTCGCTGTCACGCGGAGAATCTCCTTTCACCCCAAAATAAATTTTGATTTTGGGTTCGGTTCCCGATGGCCGAACGCAAAACCAGGATGCATCGTCCAGAATGTACTTGATCGCATCGGATGAAGGCAGCTTCAGTGGAGTCAGCGCTTGGCTGCCGACATCGCTGCGCGTCTGCTGCAGGTAATCCTCAATCGCCAGAATCGTTCCAGAGGGGAGCTGTCGGATGGGGTGACTGCGCAGCTCACACAGGATAGACGCCATCTTTTCCATCCCGTCCTTGCCCCGCAGCGTCACGGAATACAAGCTTTCCTGATAATAGCCATAGCGAGTCCAGATGGATTCCAGCGCGTCGAGCAGGCTTCTGCCGCACTGCTTGTGATAGGCGCACAAATCTGCCAAAAGCAGCGCCGTTTGCACCGCGTCCTTATCACGGACAAAATCACCAATCAAAAACCCGAAGCTTTCCTCGTACCCGAATTGGAAGACGTATTCGCCTGTCTGTTCATAGTCCGTCATTTTTTCTCCGATGTATTTGAACCCTGTCAACGTATCTTCGGTGGCGATGCCATAATGCGACGCGATCTCCCTGCCCAGCTCGGAGGTCACGATCGTTTTCATGACGATGCCATTGGGGGGGAGCGTACCTTTCTGCTGTTTTTGGGAGAGCAGGTCGTCGAGCAGAAGTGCCCCCACCTGATTGCCTGTCAGGGCGACATATTCGTTCTGGCTGTTTTTCGCCACGACACCGAGTCGGTCACCGTCTGGATCTGTGCCGATGATCACATCCGCGTCATGCTGGGTGGCGTAATGGATGGCGAGAGCAAAGGCAGCGGTTTCTTCAGGATTGGGAGAGCTGACGGTCGAAAAGTCGGGATCGGGCAGAGCCTGCTCAGGAACAAGGGTGACTTGAGAGTATCCGAATGTCTCGAGACCTCTTGAGATCGACTCCCCCGTCGTTCCATGAAGCGGGGTGAAGACGATTCGTACGTTGTCTTTGGCGTCTTTGCTGAGATCTTGGTGGATGCGCAGCTTTTGCACCTCGTCTAGGTACGTCCGTAATACGTCATCCCCGATGAGCTGGATCGTTCCCTGCATCTGCAGGCTTTGAAAGTCGGCGGATGGGATCAATAATTCGTCTCCAGCACTCTGGATGCAAGCCAGAAGCTTTTCAGCTGATTGAGGAGTGATTTGCCCGCCATCGCTTCCATAGACCTTGTAGCCGTTATACGCGGGGGGATTGTGGCTCGCGGTGATTACGATGCCGGAGAACGCTCCCAGCCTGCGTACAGCATAGGAGAGCAGCGGAGTGGGCATCAGTCGGTCAAACAAATAGACGCGAATGCCGTGCCTTCCGAGGACTGCTGCAGTCTCTCGCGCGAATTCAGGTGACTTGTGACGTGAGTCGTACGCAATTGCCACACCTCTTTGCTTGGCGCTGTCTCCGTGCTCGGATACGTACAGGGCGAGCCCTTCCGTTGCCTTGCGCACCGTATAGAGATTCATCCGGTTCGTGCCTGGTCCCAGTTCTCCGCGCATCCCTCCCGTGCCGAATTCGATGGTTTTGTAAAAGTGATCCTCCAGAGCCTTTTCATCGAGCAGGAGCGAATCGAGCTGTTGTCGCAGCTCCTCATCCAGGTCAGGACATCCCAGCCATCGCGCAAATGCCGTTTTCCAATCGTTCATTTTTCATCTCCCTCCTTAAGCGAAAAGAGTTTCGTCATGTGCCAACCCTTACTGATACCTTATTGGCGTCAAACGGGATTCGTGCGAAACCAACGATGCCCGGAAAGTCAGATCGGGGAACCATCTTTCCCACCTGAAAATATAAAGAGGAGAGAATGTATTTTGATGCCTCAAAGGTGGTGGATAGGTCGTGAAGACAGCTTTCCTGACGGGAATCACCGGACAAGACGGTGCCTATCTGGCGAAATTCCTGCTGGAAAAGGGGTATCGGGTGGCAGGACTTGTGCCGCGCCGCAGTACCGTAGACAGATGGCGGTTGGAATACCTGAACATTGCGGAGGAGGTAGAATACAAGGACGGAGATTTGCTCGATTTGTCGTCGTTGGTTCGAGCAATCAAGGAGAGCAAGGCGCAGGAGGTCTATCATTTGGGGGCACAGAGCTTCGTCGGCTCTTCGTGGGAGCAGCCGATTCTGACCGCTCATGTGACCGGGATGGGAGTTCTCCATGTGCTGGAGGCGATCCGAGAAGTAGATCCTGGCATCAAAATGTACCAGGCATCCTCCAGTGAGCTGTACGGTTTGATCCAGGAGCCGCGTCAGTCAGAGGAGACTCCCTTCTATCCACGGAGCCCGTACGCCGTTTCCAAGCTGTTTGGATATTGGATGACCAAAAATTACAGAGAGAGCTTTCAGATGCATGCCTGTAATGGAATCCTCTTTAATCATGAATCTCCTTTGCGGGGGATGGAGTTTGTGACGCGAAAGGTAACCCATGCCGTCGCAAGGATCGTTCATAAAAAACAACAGGAATTGCGGCTGGGAAACATTCAGGCGAAGCGCGACTGGGGCTTTGCTGGCGAC